>DATJQT010000400.1:0-19539 GCA_035505475.1 Vulcanimicrobiaceae bacterium | reverse complement strand
CCGTGCATGTAGCCGATGGAATAGATGTGGATGAGCAGGCCCACGAACGTGACGACGACCATCATCACCGCTGACAGAGGATCCACCAGGAATCCGACGTTGGCCTGGAAGTCGCCCACCGGAATCCAGGCGTAGACATTCCAATCCAGCGTGGCCCCGCCGGTGACCTGCAGGAAGATCCCGAAGGCAATGAGGAACGACAATCCCACCGTGCCCACGCCCAACCAGTGGGCACGCGCGCGGGTCCATCGCCCGAAGATTCCGTTGATCAGGACCCCCAGCACCGGGAGTGTCGGGACCAGCCAAATGAGTTTCAGCATAGGTTGCTTTCAGTCTTTATGTCCACCAGAGGGTCGTCTGAATCTCGGCTCTCGACTCTCCGTTACCACTTCATCAAATTGATTTCGTCCACGTTCACTGTCTTGAAATTGCGGTACAGCCCCAGCACGATCGCGAGTCCCACGGCGGCCTCGGCTGCCGCGATAGTGATAATGAAGATCGCGAAGATCTGACCCTGCAGCATGGTCTGCGGCAGGTACCGGGCGAAGGCGATGAAATTCAAGCTGACCGCATTCAGCATCAGCTCGATGGACATCAGGATCGCGATCGCATTCCGTCTGGTCAACGCCCCGAACACACCCAGACTGAATAGGATCGCTCCGAGAACGAGGTAATGATTAAGTGGAATCATCGTTTTTCCAGGGAGAGGCGAGACATGCGCCCCTTCGAATCATTCCTTCCGCGCCAGCACGATCGCGCCGACCATCGCCGCGAGCAGCAGGATCGAGACGGCCTCGAACGGGAGCGCGTACGTCGTCAAGAGCAACCGCCCCAGGAACGGCGCCGTCTCAGGCAGACGCGGTGGCGCGGCCATGGCTGCGTTTCCCCGGGTCGAAGCATAGATCAACCCGAGGAGTAGCCCAATCGCCGCAATCGCGCTGAACGGCGTCTGCTCGTTCACGACCCGCGCCGTGACGGACGAAATGCCGCTCGTCAGCATGATGGCAAAGAGCAGCAAGATGGTGATGCCGCCGACATAAATCAGAACTTGCACCGCAGCTAAGAACTCCGCGTCGAGCAGGACGTACAGCGCCGCCATCCCGCAGAACGTGAAGATGAGCGCCACCGCGGCCCGCACGATGTTCTTGCCCAGTACGACGATAGCCGCCGCCCAGACCACAAATGCGGCCAAGATATAGAAGATGCCAAGTTGGACCGTCATGGCCGTTCGCGGCCTCCGTCCATCAGAGCGCCACCACGAGACTGGTGATGACCAGATTGGCAAAGGCGATGGGCAGCAGCACCTTCCACGCGAAATCCATCAATTGGTCCACACGCAGACGGTTCAGCGTCCAGCGCAGCCACATCATGACGAAGATCAGGAAGTAGCACTTCAGCAGGAACCACAAGACACCGATCAGCGGGAGCTGCGTCGTCAACGGACCTTGCCAGCCGCCCAGGAACATGGTCGTCGCGATTGCCGCCACGGCAAACATGTTGGCGTATTCGGCCAAGAAAAAGATGGCGAAGCGCATCCCGCTGTACTCGACATGGAAGCCCGCCACCAGCTCGGATTCCGCCTCGGGAATATCGAAGGGCAGCCGGTTGCATTCGGCCAGGGCACAGGTGAAATAAACGAGGAAGCCAACGATTTGCGGGAAAACATACCAGCGCGGCAGAAACCCAAGCCAGGTCCCGCCCTGCGCGTCCACCAGCCTGCCCATGCTCATGGTCCCCGCCAGGATGACCGGACCGAGGAGGGAGAGGACAAGCGGGACCTCGTAGCTGACCGCCTGCGCGGCCGAGCGGAGCGCGCCGAGGGTTGCGTACTTGTTGTTCGAGGACCAGCCCGCCATGACGATGCCGACCACCGTCAGTGACGAGATCGCCACCATGTAGAGGATGCCGATGTTCAGGTCGCGCACGATCAGGCCGGGACCGAACGGGATGGTCACGTAGCCGGCCAAGGCCGCCGCGAACACGACGACCGGCGCCAGGACGAACACCACCTTGTCGGCCCGGCTGGGGATGATATCTTCCTTGAGGAGCAGCTTGAGGCCATCAGCGATGCTCTGGGCCCAACCATGCCAGCCGCCGACCCGCATCGGGCCGAAGCGCACCTGGATGTGGGCGCTGATCTTCCGCTCCCACCAGATCAAGAACATCGCGGCGACAGAGATGTAGCCCAGGATGATCGAGACCACGATCGTCATGATGACGAGTGCAGGGATCAACCAGGGGATCCCCCAGGCCGTCGTCAGTCCGTAAAACGATTCGACTGCTCGGGACACCGCGTCCATCGTTCCTCTGTTCACCTTAGCGGTCTATCTCGCCCAGCACGATATCCACGCTTCCCAGGATGGCCACCGCGTCCGCGACCAGGCACCCCCGCATCATCTCGGTCAAGGCACTCAGGTTGCAGAAGGCGGGGGAGCGCACCTTGTACCGGTACGGCTTGGGCGTCCCGTCGCTCACCAGGTAGAACCCCAGTTCGCCGCGCGGGCTTTCGGTCCGCACGTATGCCTGGCCGGCCGCGGGCTTGATGGTCTTTGGGACCTTCGCCTGGATGTCGCCGGACGGCAAGCCCTCGAGCGCCTGCTCGATGATCTTCACGCTCTCGATCATTTCCTGCCGCCGCACTAGGAACCGGCCCCAGACGTCGCAGGTATCAAACACCGGTACGTTGAATTCGAACCGATCATAGACCGAGTAGGGATCGTTCCGCCGGAGGTCCCAGTTGATCCCGGAGGCCCGCAGCATCGGCCCCGACAGCCCGTAATTGACGGCCGTCGGCCCATCCATGACACCGATCCCGCGAATCCGCTTCTGGAAAAGGATGTTGTCCGTGACGAGCGCATCGTACTCGGGGATCCGCGGCTTGAACCAGGTTAGGAACTCTCGGCACTGCTCGATCCAGCCATCCGGGAAATCCATGGCCATGCCGCCGATCCGGTAAAAGGCGTAATTCAGGCGCTGG
This sequence comes from Vulcanimicrobiaceae bacterium, assembly GCA_035505475.1. Taxonomy (GTDB): domain Bacteria; phylum Methylomirabilota; class Methylomirabilia; order Methylomirabilales; family 2-02-FULL-66-22; genus 2-02-FULL-66-22. Next base: position 16,562 of record DATJQT010000400.1, on the reverse strand, counting down.
CCGCTGACCGCCTCGAAAAGATCGAGAACCATCTCCCGCTCGCGGAAGCAATAGATGAAAATGGTGAAATTGCCGAGGTCGAGCCCGAACGTCCCTAGCCATAAGAGGTGGCTCGCGATACGCTGCAATTCGGCCAGAATGACCCGCATGTACTCGGCCCGCGGCGGAACTTCTTGGTTCATCAGCCGCTCGACCGAGAGCACGTAGCCGAAGTTCATCGCCATCGAGGCGAGGTAGTCGAGGCGGTCCGTGTAGGGGATGATCTGGACGTAGTTACGGTTTTCCCCGATCTTCTCGTGGCAGCGGTGCAAATAGCCAATGTAGGGGATGCAGTCGGTAATGACCTCGCCGTCCAGCTTGAGCATGAGGCGCAGCACGCCGTGCGTGGACGGGTGCTGCGGGCCCATGTTGACGTACATCTCTTCCATGGTCTCGCCGAGCCGCTCGGTGATGACCTGGGTGCCGATCGGAATGGGTGTCGTCATACTCATTCGTGAACCCTAGCCGGTCGGAGCCGGAGGTTTCGGGGGCGCCGGCGGCTTGGGCGCGGCGGACGTCGGTTTCGGCGCGCCCTTGCCCGCCTCGGTCTTTGCCTGCTTCTCTTCCAGCCCGTAATCGGTGTACGGGACCAAGCGCTCGTCCGTGTAGTCCTTGCGCAGCGGGAAGCCGACCCAGTCTTCTGACAAGAGGATGCGGCGGTGATCGGGATGCCCGTCAAACCGCACCCCGAACATGTCGTAGCATTCCCGCTCGTGCCAGTTTGCCGCTTTCCAAAGGTCGGATACCGAGCGCACGAGCGGGTCGGCCCGGTCTACCTTTACGCGCAGGTGCACCTTGGCCGCGTGGTGCAAGGAGGAGAGATCGTAGACCACCTCCAAATGCGTGGTCCAATCTACCCCGCTCAAACAATTCAGATACTCGAAGCCCAGGTCGTGGAGTGCCTTGCAGACGGCATAGCCTTGGTCGGCCGTCGTGGTGAGGAGCAGCACGGAGCCCTTCGCCTCGGCCTCGGTGAGGGCCGCGCCGAACTGGGTGCGCAGCTGCTCAAGGAATTGTTCGGGCGTCATGCAGAAACCCCGAGTGCCGCGGTGATGTGGCCTACACCCACTCCAGCGCCTTTTTCTTCCAGGCGTATGCCAACCCAACCAGCAGGATGCCGATAAATACCATCATCTCGACAAATGCAAAGAGCCCCATTTGCCGAAAGACCACGGCCCAGGGAAAGAGAAACACCGTCTCGACCGCGAAGATGATGTACACGAGCGCGTACAGGTAGTAGCGGACGTGAAAGCGGATCCAGCCAATACCGATCGGTTCTTCCCCGCACTCGTAGCTGGACAGTTTGCGGGGATTCGGGTTGCGCGGACGGATGAGCCGCGACACAATCTCGATGTTCAGAACGACGAACAGCGCACCGACCAGCAGGAAAAACCCAACGTAGGCGTAATCCGCTGCCATGGGGCCTCCCCCTCAGAAGCCGACCACAGACGCGTGCAAGCAATCGCGGGGACCGAGCTGAACAGTTTCAATACGAGGCAACCCAGGCAGGGAGACCTCGCAAGTGCGCGCGTTTTCTAACATGGGGTCCTGGCACTGTCAAGAAGAAGCGTCGGATTGCTGAGCGAGTAGGCAGGGAGCCTTACTGCTCCCCGCCTCTCCCACCACCGTACGTGCCGATCGGCATACGGCGGTGCACGAAGAACACGCGAGGCGCTAGCGCTCCGAGAGAAGACTCGCGAGGCCCGACGCGCGCAACGCACGGGTGGGAACAGCCGCACGCATGTGACGGGCCCCCGCATTTCACCAGGGACTCCGACCGTTATAGGCCGAGGCGGCCGCACGGGCGGCGTCGAGCCCCCGGCGACGGAGCTCCCGAAGCCGGACGCGGGGCCGCTTCCACTGCCGCCACAGAATCGCGCGGAGTTTCCGCCGGATCTACGCCGAGCCAGTCCGGGTGACATCGGGCCCCAGGTCCTTTGGCTCCCTCGCCCGCCGAATCGACGCCTCGCATGCGGTTCGCGTGCCTCGGGCCAGGGCTTTGCCTGCGGCTTCCTTCCCACAGCACCTCACGATGCCGCAGTTGCCGTTCGGCCAGGGGTTCCTGTCACCAAGGTCCCCAGAAGACTTGCACCTCCTAGCCACGCGGCATGCCTGGCGCACCAAAGGGAAACGGCGCCGGGCACGCTGCCCGGCGCCGTCTGATGTCCTACTTGTCAGTCCTACTGTTTCTTCAGGATGACGCGAGCGTCCACCGCCCGGCAGCCCTTCCCTTCCTCGTACAGCAGGACAGGGTTGGCATCGGTTTCGGCGATCTCGTTGTCGAAGTCGCTGACCAGCTGGCTCAATCGGCTGAGCAGGCCAGCCAATGCGTCTTGATCGCGCCGCTTCTCACCCCGGACGCCCTGCAGCATGGGATAGCTCTTGATCTCTTGCTGCATGCCGAGCGCGCAGTCCACCGAGATCGGCGCCACCCGGAAGGTCACGTCCTTGAGCACCTCGACGAAGATGCCGCCCAAGCCGAACATGATGGTCGGGCCGAAGGTGGCGTCATTGACCGATCCGCAGATCACCTCGGTGCCGGCCGGCGCCATTTCGGAGACCAGGATGCCGTGGATTTCGGCATCGGCCTTGTACTTCTTAGCATTGTCCAGGATCGTCTGATACGCCTGGCGCACCCCATCGGCATCCTTGATGTTCACCTTCACCCCGCCGGCATCGCTCTTGTGCAGGATGTCCGGCGAGACGATCTTCAGCACCACCGGGTAGCCGCAATCCGCCGCGATCTTGACGGCTTCTTCCGGTGTCTTGGCCAACGCAGCCTTGGTGACAGGGATTTTGTACGCGGCGAACAGCTCTTTCGCCTCGGGCTCGGTCAGGGCCGAGCGCCCGGCCTTGCGCGCGCTCTCGATGATTTCCCGCGCCCGCTTCTTGTCCACGTCGGTGTAGGCCTCGAAATCCACCTTGCAGCCCATCTCTTCGAACTTGGCTGCCTGCCGGAGCGCTGCCATCGCCGCCATGGCCTTGTTCGGGCAGTCGTAATACGGGATGTTGGCCTCGAGGAGCAGGCGGCCACCGTCCACGCTGCTGGCCCCGCCGACGAAGCAGGCGATGACCGGCTTGTTGGTCACGCCCGATTCCTTCAGCTTGTTGATGACGGCCTGGGCAATGATCTCGCCCTTGGTCACCGCGGTCTCGCAGTAGAAGACACAGACGCCGTCCACCCAGGGGGACTTGAGCGCCGCCTCGATGGCCCCCTCGTAGCCGGCCACGCCGCTGCCGCCGGTGATGTCCACCGGATTCTTGGCGCTGCCATAGTCGGGCATGTACTTGCGAAACTCGGCCTGGACATCGGCGGGAGCCGTCTTGAGCGGAATCCCGTGCCGCTCCGCCGCGTCGGTGCCGAGCACCCCGATGCCGCCCCCGTTCGTGATGATTACGACGTTCTCGCCCTTGAGCGTCGGCTGCATGGACAAGGCCTGGCTCTTGTTCAAGAGGTCGTCCAGGTCGTTGGCCCAGATCATGCGCGCCTGGTTGCAGGCGGCCTGGTACACCTTCACCGACCCGGCCAGAGACCCCGTGTGCGAGGCGGCCGCAGCGGCGCCATGCGCAGACACGCCGGCCTTCAGGGTAACGATCGGCTTGCCGGCCCAGCGGCCGGCCTGCATGAACTTGTACCCATTCTTCGCCCCTTCCACGTAGAGCGCGATGCACTTCGTGTTCGGGTCCTGCGCGTAATACTCGATGCAGTCCGCGAGGTCCACATCGGCCATGTTGCCCAACGAGATCATGGAGGAGATGCCGAACCGGCGGGCGAAAGTCACCGTGTCCAGTGCCAGGATGAGCGCCCCGGACTGGGACACCAGAGCCGTATGGCCAGGGTAGGGCAGCATCGGGCAGAAGCTGGCGTTCGCCTTGGCGGGATTGCTCATGACGCCGATGATGTTTGGCCCGATCACCCGGCCGCCCGATTCGCGCGCGATGCGCACGACCTCGTCCTCGACATCCTTCTTCCCGACCTCGGCGAACCCGCTGGTGATGATGATGTGGCCCTTGACGCCAGCCTTCGCGCACTGCCGGACGACATCGAGCACCTTGTCCGCCGGCACGCAGTACACCGCCGCATCCACCGGCTCTGGCACGGATTCGATGGCGGGGTAAGCCTTCAGCCCACAGATCTCGGTTGCCCCTGGATTGATCGGATAAATCGGCCCGGGGAATTTCCCCTCGATCAGATTCAAGGTCACGGTGTATCCGATCGTTCCTTCCCGACGGGACGCCCCAACTACCGCAATTGAACGCGGGCTCAGGACTGGATCGAGCTCATGCATGATCTTCCCCCCTGCCACATGGCTGGTTAAAGTGGTGTGAAGTGGTTAATCTATCAATCATTCCGCGTGCTTCTGGGCACGCCCGATATTTTCTGTCCGAAGAGACACAGCTAGAAAGTGTCCCACCTCCTTTTTGCAAAGGCCGAGCCAGCGGGCAGAAACCTTTACGGCAGGCGATAGAATTCAGAAATTCTAATGGAATCAAAAGCTTTTGGGTTTGCTATACGAGAGGGGAATTTCAGGAGTTCGACCCGATGGGACACAATGCAGCTTCCGAAACGCGCACCCGGCCCAAAATAGGCGGATAAGGAGGCCGCCAGAGCGACCTCTCAGCCGACTGTCCGACTGAGAATACCAGGCTCGCGGCCAACCTCTAAGTGCTTTTATCTCTTCACAGGCATCGCCTGCGCACCCTGGACGAAGACGATCAGCGCCAAGAGGAGTGCCAGGAACATCGCCGCGCCCCCAATCCACATGATCGGATACAGGACCGGGCCGGGAACACCGGGCTGGAAATTCTGATTGAACCACCGCCCCCAGAAGTAGACCGCATCCCGGATCGGGTACAGCACGACGCCAACCACCGCGAGCCAGGATGCGGCCGAGCGGAGCCCCGCGCTCGCCTTCGTCTGCAGCCCGACGATCACGCCGATCGCAATGTTGAACAGCGCGAACAGCCAGGCGTACAGCCGCATGTTGTAAGCGGCCTCTTTGGACGAGTTGGGCACCCGTACGTACGAGTTGGGATAGTAATTGGTGAAATAGATGCCGCCCGTCCGGTAGGCCGGACCTGTTTTCACACCGGTGATCTCGTGCTTCAACAGGTCGGGGCTGTTGCCTTTGGTGTCGAGGACGACCGCCGCGGCGCGGTCATGGAATCCGTGGACGGCCGCGGTCCGCTCAATAAAAAACGTCATGGACAGGAACAGCATGATCACGATCAGTCCGATTACCACGTTCTTGTTCCCCATGGACAGGTTCATGGCTCCCCCTTTCTGGAATGGATTGCCATCACACTGCACCCTGGTGCTCGCTTTGCCAATCCGCGAATGGCAGAATACTATCAGGAAGCCACTTCCGGGTTCCAGGGTTTTCGCAGACTCGAGCGGAAAGATCGCGGAAGGGAATACTGCCGGGCAGTCTGTCGAACAAGCCACATAATTATATCCCTGGCCTGTGAAATTTGGCCGCTAATCTGCTACAACCAGTGTCGGCGAGCAATGATGTCCGCAGAACGATGAGGAGATCTCACTATGTCCGGCGCAGACGGTGTCGGCACCATGCGGGTCGGGATTAGCAGTTGTCTGCTCGGGAACGAGGTCCGCTTCGACGGCGGCCACAAGCACGATCCCTACATCACCGCCACGCTCGGCCAATTTTTCGCGTGGGTGCCAGTCTGCCCCGAAGTCGAGATGGGCCTGAGCACCCCCCGCGAAACCCTCCGGCTGATCGGCGACGCCGTCGCCCCGCGGCTGGTGTTTGCGAAGACCGGTGCCGATCAGACCGACGCCATGCAGGCCTGGGCCGTCAAGCGGCTCAAGGCGCTCGCCGACCTGGAACTGTGCGGCTACATTCTCAAGAGCAAGTCGCCGAGCTGCGGCATGGAGCGCGTGCGTGTGTACGGGGCTTCCGGTATGCCCGCCAAGCATGGCGTGGGGATTTTTGCGAGAGCATTGCTGGCGGCGTTTCCGCTCCTCCCCGTGGAGGAAGAGGGCCGACTGCACGATTTGGGGCTCCGCGAGAATTTCGTCGAGCGGGTCTTCGCATACCGCCGCTGGCGCGACCTGGTAGAGAGCGGCCTCACCCGGGGGCGGCTGGTCGCGTTCCATACCGCGCACAAGCTGCTGCTCATGGCGCACAGCCCCAAGCACTACGCCGCCCTGGGTCGGCTGGTGGCGGACGCCAAGGCGCAGTTGCCGCGAGCACTGGAAAGCGCGTACGGCGCCCAATTTATGGAGGCGCTCCGCGTGCCGGCGACTCCGAAGAAGCAGGTCAACGTGCTCCAGCACATTCTTGGGTATCTGAAGCGCGATCTCGACGCGGGCGACAAGACCGAACTGCTCCAGGTCATCGGGGACTATCATCGCGGCCTGGTGCCACTGATCGTGCCGCTTACGCTCCTTAAGCACCACCTGAAGCGCATCGGCGTGCCGTACGTGCTGGACCAGGTCTACCTCGACCCGCATCCGAAGGAGTTGATGCTCCGCAATCACGTGTAGCCTCCTTCGGTCGCAAAGAGGAGAGGATGGCGCAGTCGTATTCGCTCTATCGCCGACAATGGTTGCCGCTACCTTTGGCGGACACCTTTGCGTTTTTCGAGCGGCCGGAAAATCTCGCCCGCATCACGCCGCCTTGGCTGGGGTTCCAGATGCGCGCCGCCGAACCCGTCACGATGGCCGAGGGCGTATTCCTCGACTACACCATCCGGGTGCTCGGATTGCCGGTGCGCTGGCGCTCGCGCATCCTCGAATACGACCCCCCACATGGCTTCAGGGATGCCCAGGTTGTGGGCCCGTACCGGCGCTGGGATCATCGCCACCGGTTCTGGGCCGAGGCCGGCGGGACCGTCGTGGAGGACCGCGTCGAATACGCGCTGCCGTTCGGCATGTTCGGCCGCGTGGCACACTGGCTATTTGTGGGGCGGCAACTCGCCGCCATCTTCGACTATCGCCAGCGCCGCATCGAGGCACTGCTCGTCAACCGGACGTGAGGCCGTGATCTGTCCGGCAAACAAATACGATCCGGTGATTGCAGTGCGCCCGCCGTCTCGCGTAATATCAGGCTCCTGAAAAACCGTCTCTTCCTGGGCTGCTCAAAAGGCCCATATGCAAGGCCGCACGACCCATCTTCGATGGGTGCCCGGCGACACGCAAGGCGTACTTTGCCGGGTACCCATTCTGATGGGTGCGTCGCAGCGCGGCGCGAGCGCGGCAACGCTGCAGATGGGCCTTTTCAGCGACCTAATGTGGAGGTGTGGGATGCCGGGAGCATTAGAAGGTGTGCGGGTTGTGGACCTCAGCCATGTGTTGGCGGCGCCGACGTGTAGTATGTACCTCGGCGATTTGGGCGCCGAGGTGTTCCACATCGAGCCCAAGATCGGCGATGACGCGCGAGAGTTCGGGCCGTTCGTCGGCGGGCATGACAAGAACCGGAGCGCCTACTTCATCAGTCTCAACCGCAACAAGAAGAGCCTGGTTCTCGACCTCAAGAATCCGAAAGGGCGCGAGATCCTGCGCGATCTGATGCGGGTCTCCGACATCGTGCTCGAGAACTTCCGGCCGGACACCATGCAGAAACTGGGATTCGGCTGGCCGCAGCTCCAAGACATGAACCCGCGCCTGATCTACTGCTCCATCTGCGGCTTCGGCCACGATTCGCTGCCGGAGCACGGCAGCCGACCGGCCTACGACATGGTCGCCCAGGCCTATAGCGGCATCATGAGCATCACTGGCCCCGAAGGCGGCCCGCCCTGCCGCGTGGGCTCGTCGGTGGGCGACATCATTGCGGGCATGCAGGCCACGATCGGGATTCTCGCCGCCCTGCGTCACCGCGAGCGGACCGGCCGCGGGCAGTACGTGGACATTGCCATGGTGGACAGCCTGTTCAGCGTGCTCGAGAATGCTGTGGCCCGCTACGTCAACACGGGCGAGGTTCCCGGGCCGCTGGGCGGTGCACATCCATCCATCACCCCCTTCCAGGGCTTCCAGACCAAAGACCACCAATGGGTGATCGCGGCCGTTGGGAACGATAAGCTCTGGACGCAGTTCTGCAACCTGCTCGGGCGCAGCGACTTGATCGACCATCCGCTGTTCAAGACGAATCCGCTGCGCTGCGATCACCGCAAGGAACTCATCCCCATCCTGCAGGCCGAGATGGAAAAGAAGACGGCCCAGGAATGGTTCGCCGTTTTTGAGAAGAACGGCATTCCGTATTCGCCGATCAATAACCTCAAACAGATCTGCGAGGATCCGCACATCGCCCACCGGAAGATGCTGGTGGAAATCGATCAGCCAGTCGTGGGCAAGATGCAGGTCTGCGCCTCGCCCCTCAAGCTGTCCGAAACGCCCGGGCAGGTGTATGCGCCCGCGCCGACCCTCGGCGAGCATTCCGAGCAGATCTTGCGCGACATCCTGGGCTATCCCTCCGATTGCATCGCGCAGCTGAAACAGGAAGGCGTCATCAACGCGTCTTAGCACCAGCTCACCCCAGCGCGGCCCGGTCGCGCTGGGGTGGTTTCGATCACTCCGTGCCCGCGCACTTCTCCGCCGCCAAAAAGACGTTGCGTGATATTGGGAACCGCCGTAAGGTGAACCGCGTTTGACTCGGTGTTCCCAAATTCGCGCGAATCCCGCGGGTTTCCATTCATGGCCCAGCTTCCCTTTCCGCTGCTCCCGATTACGTATCTCACAGCGATCTTCTTCCTGAATTTTGTGTCGCGCGTGATGCTGGGCCCTTTCCTGCCGATCATCGAGCACGACCTTGGCCTGGGGCACGCTGGGGCGGGCTCACTGTTCTTTTTCATTCAAGTGGGATATGCCGCCGGGCTGTTCGGCTCCGGGCTCTTGTCCTGGCGCTTCACACATCGGCGCGCGATTATGCTGTCGTCGCTCGGTCTCGGCATTGCCCTGCTCGGCCTGTCGCGCATCGGATCGGTCGGCGAACTCCGCGCGTGGCTCGTCGTGTTGGGGACGTCGGCCGGCGTGTATCTGCCGTCGGGCATCGCCACCATCACCCACGTCGTGCAAGAAGGGCACTGGGGAAAGGCCCTCGCCTTTCACGAACTGGCGCCGAACGGCGGGTTCGTGACCGCGCCGCTCATCGCCGAGGCGCTCTTCGCCGCCGTCGGATGGCGCGGCGTGTTTGCGATCCTGGGCTGTGTGGCAATCCTCCTGGCGCTCTGCTCACGCTCCCTCCGAGAGGCCGGCAATTTTGCCGGCGAGCCGCCGCGCGGACGAAGCATCGTGTTCCTCTTGCGCACCTCCTCGGTCTGGGTCATGGGTTGTTTGTTTGCCACGGGAGGAATTGGGCCGGGTCTCGGCTTGTATGGCATGCTGCCCCTGTTCCTGGTGAGCGGGGTTGGGTTGTCCTGGGAAACGGCCAACACCATCACCGGTCTCTCGCGGGTGTCGAGCCTGGTGGCGATCTTTGTATCGGGCTGGCTCACGGATCGGATCGGTTACCGCCACACCTTGCTCCTCACCCTCGCCAGCACGGGCCTGCTGACGATCGCCCTGGGGCTGTTCCACGGTCCAGCGCTCACCCCGACCCTGATCTTTTTCCAATCGGGCGTCGCTTCCCTGTTTTTTCCGCCGGCGTTTGTCGCCGTCTCGCAGTTGGTGCCCCCGCACATGCGCAATCTCGCTATATCGCTGACCATCGCAATGGGCGTCGTCCTGGGCGGGGGAGGCGTGCCTTCGCTGATCGGGTACCTGGCCGAGGTCGCCTCGTTTAGTGCGGGCTTCACCCTGCTGGGGATCGTGACGTTGTGTTCCATGCTCTTACTGCGCGTGAGCCCCCCGGCTAGAACATCCGTGGCCGCCGACGGCACGCACTCGATAAAGGCGTAATAGGGGGAAACTGCGATGTCTCGCATTGACGCAGCAGTGCTCGACGCCCCGGTACAGGGCGTGAACCTCACGCCGGGGCCGCTCCGAGCGCAACTGGGCTCTGCGCGGACCCTGCTGGTCTTCCTGCGCCATTTCGGGTGACTGTTTTGCCGTGAGGCCGTGCGGGACGTACGGCAAGCAGTCGAGTCGGAATCAGGGTACCCTGAGGTCCTCTTCTTTTACCTAGGATCCGTGGAGGAGGGCGAAGGTTTCTTCGCACGGCATTGGCCGACGGCACGGGCCGTGGCCGATTCCGCCCAGCGCTTCTATGCGGCGTTCGGCCTGGTTCACGGCGGCCTGCTGCAGCTTTTCGGCCCATCGGTGTGGATGGCGGCGTTGCGGGCCGCCCTCAGGGGCAACGGCGTGGGCCGGCCCGTCGGCGACCCCTTGACCATGCCCGGCATCCTGCTCATCGAGGGCGACCGCATTCTCTGGCGTCACCCCCTGCGCCACATCGGCGACCAGCCCGATTTCAGAAAGATCCCGCACATCGTCTAACGTGTGATCCGCTCCGCCAGATCAGCCTTGACGCGCCCGCAACCCCTATGGCACTGTGCGCTCAGAGTTCATGGTGCATGGCTTGGGTGGTTCTCTCGGCGCTCGGCGCCGGGTGCTGTATCCTGGCTCTCGGCTCCAGGCTCTCGGCTCTTCGACGGCTCGGCTGTAGTTTGGTCTCGCGCCCGGCGCCTGGCGCCCGGCGCTCAACCGGGGGTGCCCCATGCTGATCGTGGTTCCCGATGACAACCCGCCAGCGCTGGCAGGAACACCCGCGTTGGAGCGGATGCGCAAGCTCGGAGAGGTGACGCTCTACGATTCTGACGCCACCGACCCGGCGGTCCTGACGGAGCGCCTGCAGAACGCGGAAGTGGCGGTGAACATCCGCGGCCGGACCCGCTTCACGGATGACGTCCTCGCCCACTGCCCGAAACTGAAGTTGATCGCGATCTGGGGCACGGGGACCGACAACGTGGATCTCAAGGCTGCCGCGGCGCGGGGCATCACGGTCACGAATACGCCCGGTGCCAACGCGCTGGCCGTGGCCGAACACACGATTGCGTTGATGGTAGCGATCGTGAAGCAATTGGCGCAGGCCGACGCGGCCATGCGCCAGGGCGGCTGGCCCCGCAATCTCGTGCCGCAGATCCGCGGCAAGCGCCTGGGACTGATCGGGACGGGCATGATCGGGCGCGAAGTCGCGGCGATGGCCAAGGGACTTAAAATGGAGGTGGCCGCCTGGTCGTTTCACCCCGACCAGAAATTCGCGATCGCGCTCGGCATGCACTACATTGATCTGCCGGAACTCTTGCGGACCTCGGACATCGTATCGTTGCATTTGCGGGCAACGACCGACACGCACCACTTCCTGAGTCGCGAGCGGCTCGCCCTGCTCAAGCCGACCGCCTTTGTCGTCAACACCGCGCGGGGCGCGCTGATCGACGAGGCGGCCCTGGTGGACTGCCTGCGCGAGAAGAAGATTGCCGGCGCCGCGCTGGATGTCTTCGAGACCGAGCCGCTGCCGGCCGGCCACCCGCTCACGACGCTCTCGAACGTCCTCCTCACCTCGCATTGCGCCGGCATGACACCCGACTCGAATGCGATCGGGTTGATGATGGCGGCAGAGAGCATTGAAAAGTTTTTGAAGGGCTCTCCTCCACACGTCGTCGCCGGGCCGAAAAAATAGGCGAGGTTGAGATTTAACCCATAAAATGACCGGGTGGCCACTTTATGGGTTATTTCACTGCTGTCCCAACGTTAGTTTGGACTGTTCTCGATCTGGGCGGACCGGGCGGTGGCCGGGAGGACCAGGGGGATCGCCAGGATGGAAGCTACGGCGATGCATCACATGATTCGTGATCGGAATACGTGACGTATGAGACTCCCCCTTCAGCCGGTGAGACAGCTCACTTCCGCGCGCAGAGCTGGCAATGTAGGTCCTCTCCAGCAGGGCAGTCAGTACCGGCGAGGGTGGCGGGGTCGGGGAGCGTTACCCTACCGGGATGTTGTGTTGAAATAGGGTGTGGAACGCCTTCCGCACCTCGGCGTTGAGGGTGCGGTCCGGCAACCGGCGCACGATCAGGCGGACAGCGTACCCGCAGGTCCGGCAGCGCCGATACTGGAAGACCCATTGGCCTTCCTGCCGCGGCCCGCCGATCGCCTCCATCTCCCGAAAGCAGCACGGCCCGCTGCGGGAGGGCGAGACGATCCGCCTCGGATACCGGTTCTGCGCCGGCTTAGTGTCGGTGTACTCGGCGATGGTGGCCATCGCTTCCGCCTCCTTTCCATCCCGAGGGGCTCCATCGCTCGCTCGGGAGGTTGTCCTGGAAGAATCTGGAGCGTCTCCGCAAATCGGATCACGCTTCGCCGGGCCGGAGTACATCACACTCACTACCTCGCCCCGAACGGGCGCTTGACGCCGGTTTCCGATAGCGAGACAAGTATGTTTCCTCACATCACCGGCCCCAGATACATCGGCGCGATCTCCACTCTCTCTCCGGACGCCTGGGTCACCCCCGGAACCCGCCGGGCGATCTTGAGGGCGGCCTCCATCAAGGCTGGGTCGAGGACGACGCCCATCAAGGTGACCTGCCCGGCGTGAGCGGTGACCTCCAGAGTGAGATTCTTGACCAGCGGATCCGAGGCGATGGCGGCCCGGACCTGCACCGCCAGGCTGCGATCGTGGAGGGCCTGCAGTGATTCGGGCGTGGGCTGATAGCGGGGGTGACGCGCCGCCGCCACGAGGAGGTCCGTGTAGAACCCCCAGCGATCGTCCGTCGTGTTGAGCACCAGGTCGTAGTGGTCGGGCTGGGTCCAGTCGAGCCCGAACAAGTAATCGATCCGCCCACAGATGGCGCGGTGATAGGCCTGGACCTTGGCCGTCGCCGTTCGCTCGTCTACCCGGTCTTGCACCATCACGCGCCGGATGCGCACGTCCAGGGGGGCCATGATCTTGACCTTGAGCGCGTGGTCGATCCCCCGGAGGAAGAAGGGGCCCCCGCGGCCCGCCGTGACCACGTTGCCGCGCTCGGCGAAACGAAAATAGGCCGCCTCGATGAAGGTCAGATAGCGCCACTTCTCTCCGTCGAAGCGCTCCCACAGATTGAGCCGCCGCGCATCGACATCGGCGATCTGCGCTTCCGGCACCCCAGACGCCTGGGCCGCTTGCAGCAAGATCTCCCGGTCCACGAACATGAACTGCAACGCCTTCGCCACCGCGGCGGCGATGGTATTCCCGCCACTGCCCAGCTCCCGCGAAATCGCGACGATCGTCATACGCCCCCTCACTTCCCGTAGGAATCGGTTGCCCAACACCCAGCGCCTCAGCGCTTTTTCCCGAGTGCTCCGTCCTCTGCGGGAGAGCAAAGGCATACGGCATGCCAGACACCCCGGCCCGCACGGCGGGGCGAGATCGTGGCGGGATCATGGGACTCGGGCGCTACAGGGACTTCCCGGAAGGGAAACAGAGAGGCAGTCGAATCGTGTTAAAACGTGATCTGGATGTCAAAAAGGTCATTCTGGGATCGATTGGGCGCCCCTTGTGAGCCGTGTGCGGGCCCTGCACTACCGCCCAGCCCGACAGCACCGTGCAGCCGGCACCTCGTTGCGGCCCAGATTTCCAGGAGATACGAGACCGTGCGCCTACCACGTTCCTTCCATGGTCCGTCGCCTCACCTGGCGACAGCAGGGTTGCCTCGACCTTCGAGCAAACTTTGGGGCGAAGCGGAGGTTGGCTTCAGCCCCTTCGTGTCGGGGACCGCTCGCCCCCCCGTGCCGTGCTCGCCATGGTCCTTGGGGGGTACACGCCGAGCCCCCTCACGGCTCCCGTGGCGCGCCAGAGCGTCGCGGTAGGAACAAGAAGCCCGCACGCCGTCGTCAGGAATGCCAGGACGACATCTCCGGTGAGGGGCCACCCCTTCGGGAGCCAATGGGCGGCCAGGAGGCAAACCAGCAGGTTGAGGGAGGCTTGGCCCGCCCAGTGATTGCGGCGCCGGCGGAGCGCGTCGAAGCCGAAGCGCTCGGGATGGAGCGCCGCCATGCGCGTCACGAGGGCGGTGAACGCCGTGACGCTCTGGGGCGAGAGCGGGATCGAGCGGGATTGCAGCAGGCGGAGAAGCGGAGATCTCGCAGCCCTGTCTCCGGCCCGCGCACGCAAGAGAGCATTCCACAACTGGGAAAGCTCTTGGGCCTCGGGCGGGCTGAGGGCGCGCGCATTGAACACCAGAACCCACCCGATGGCGGCTACGTGGAAGCCATTCAACGCGCCCACTCCCGTCACCTGCACACAAAGGGAATGCCAGCGGTTCGCCCTAGGCTGCGCTTCGCCCGTTCTTGGCGAGGATGACTCATCCAAGGCGCTAGCGCCTGGCCCATTGGCCGCGCTGCGTGGGATCACCTCATCACCTCCGGGTCCACCCCGGTAAGACGACGTGATGGAGGCCGGATCACTCAGCCCACACCATCGCCGGCAACCTCACCAGATGATCTTCGACCGCCCGGACACCCGGGACCCGGTTGGCGGCATTGCACGCCGCACGTTCTGCCTGATCGCTTTCCGCCCAGCCCCAGAGATCGACGACCCCGTTCTTCACGGTGACCTCTTGAATCGTCGCACAGATGGCGGCTAGTCCGGCCGCGCGGAGTGCTTGAATCACCGCCTGCCGGATCGCATCGTCGTCGGCCATCGGTGTGCGCTGCGGGGAGATCGGGGCGGTTGCCACTTTCCGCACGGGATCTGCGCGGGTGACGATTCCCACCACTCGCCCGCCGCTGACTACCACCACCCGTCGTGCCTGCGGCTTCTCAAGGAGCCGGGCGATTTCCTCCACGCCAGTTTCGGGCGTCACCGTGACGAAATCCCGGGACATGACATCGTCCACGCGCGTCCCGTGCGTTTTCACGTAATCGTGGACGACCGTTTCTTCGTCTGCCAGCAGCGCGAACCAGCGGGATGGATGGCGCTCGGTGCCGGTTTCGACCCGATGCAAGAGATCGGATTCTGTGACGATGCCCACGAGCCCGCGATCCGATGCCACCACGGGCACCGCCCCGATTCGGTGCTGCACCAAGAGCTGAGCGACCCGCCGCACGCTGGAGGCGGGGGTCACCGTGATCACGTTGCCGGTCATGATGTCCTGTGCTGTCATGGCTGCCTCCCCTGAGGAATATCCTTCGACGCCGGACCGGACCGGCGTCCGGTCTAGCCTGCCGAGATCCCTCGCGCCACCTGTCCCTCAGGAAGGCTGGGACAGATACGATCACTGCGGTCGCCGGCCAGAGCCCCGGGGGGACACGCGGCGAAGTGCTTTCTCCGTTTCCTGCCCAGGCCAGTGCGCATGGATCATGCCGTTGGGAGGGAGAATGTCCGCTCCACGATGAGCGGCAAGGATGCACCAGCGGCCGCGTGGGCCATCGAGCATCACGCGAGGCCCATCTTCGGACCATGCCTACAGGTCCTGAGGGGTCTGGGGAAGGGAGGCCAGCGCAGGGGTCGGGGCATGGGAAGAGCGGCCCGAATTCTTCGAGCCAACGCTCAATCAACCCGTCTGCGCGCAAAATCTACACAGGGCCCGGGGAGTGGGGAGCGCTCCGCCTCTGAAGGGGCAATCCATTTGGCCGAGAGGCGAGAGTGACTATGGCACGGACAGTTCTTCGATACGCGTGACGAGTGGGATGCCATATCGGGTGGCCACCGCATCGAGCAGGGAAGGTATGCCGCCGGTACGCCCCAAGGTCGGCGTGGTCAAGAGCCGCACTGGCCGGCCATACTCGGCCCGATAGCCATGCCCGTGCTGCACCACACGGCCCCAGAGCAGCACCACCCCGAGCACGAAGATATCCTCGGTACGCTCCCCCGTCTCGGCCGGCAGCAAGTCGCGAGGCTCGATCGCGTCAAAGCGAGTCAAGGCGTAGATCCCGCATTCGCAGGTGCCGCAGGGTGCACGATGCGTCTCGGGGGGCGGAGACAGGGCCAGCCGGCGCAGCCAGATCCCGAGAAGCGAGGGGTGCCGCTCGCAGGCGGCGTGCAGCGGGCCCTGCGGCGGCCAGACGGTTGCATGGTACACGGACCGCAGCACCGCTTGTCCATCTTCCCATTCGGCGTGCCAGTACCGGTAGCCCCGCAGCGGGCCCACCACGAGCTGGACGGCGGATTCAGCCGCAGGCATCGGATGCATCACGCGCTCTCCTCAAGGGCTTCCCTCCGGCTGTTCGTCCCGCTCATGCCCGGCACTGCAGGCCGTCGACCTGCGTGACGAGCGGGATGGCGTAGCGGCGGGCCGTGGCTGTAAGCAGACTGTCGATGGCGCGGTCGCGCCACCCGGCCGGAACCGTCAACAGCTGGAGGGGACGCGCGAACTCCGCCCGATACCCGTGCTCATGCTGGATGACGCGGCCCCAGAGGAGCACCACGCCCATCACATGGACCCCTGGTCTGGATCCGGCTGGGAGGCGGGCGGCAGCAGTTCCCACTGCTCGACACCCTCGAGTTCTTTTATTAACCTGTGCATAATAGTGTATACATTAAGCCGCAGCCGCATACTTGGTCGTTGGGGCCTGGAAGAAGGACTGGATGAGCGCCGGGGACTTCTGGAGGTGCCGCAGGTGCGAGAGCACCTCGCGCTTCAGGTCGGCG
>DATJQT010000399.1:0-1568 GCA_035505475.1 Vulcanimicrobiaceae bacterium | reverse complement strand
TGTTCGGTTTTGCCGCAGCGGCGGTCGCCGGCTTCGTCCTCACCGCGGTCCCCAACTGGACGGGGCGGTTGCCGTTGCAGGGAGGGCCACTGCTGTTTCTAGTCGCGCTGTGGCTGGCGGGACGAGCTGCCGTGATCACTTCGGCAATCATCGGCGGCTGGACGGCGGCCGTCGTCGATGTCACCTTTCTGGCCGTACTGCTGACTGCCGTCGCCCGTGAGATCGTTGCTGGCCGGAATTGGCGAAATCTTTCCATCGTGGCGGCTCTCGCTTTTCTCTGCGGCTCCAACGTGGCGTTCCACATTGGGGCCCTTATACCAAGCTTCGTTAAGGCTGACTCGGGGGATCGGCGGGGTTTCCTATTGCGGCTGGTGGTGATTCCCTCTTGTCCCGTGCACCGGGTTCGGCGAGGGCAGCGATGGCAGCGGCGGTGGAGCTGAAGGGGGATCGGAGTTCGGCGGAGTTCAGGCAGCTGGCGGCGAAGGCGAGGGACGCCAATCAGGCGCGACGACTGCTGGCGCTGGCGGCGATCTGCGATGGCAAGAGCCGGGCGGAAGCTGCCCGTATCGGCGGCATGGATCGCCAAACGTTGCGCGATTGGGTGCACGCTATTAACGCCAACGGTCCAGAGGGGCTGATCAACCGCAAGGCGCCTGGGCGCAAACCGAAGCTCACCGTGGAGCAGAAGGAGGCGGTGCGGGCAATCGTCGAGACGGGTCCCGATCCCGAGGTGGACGGTGTCGTGCGCTGGCGGTGCATGGACTTGCGAGGCATCATCAAGACGCGCTTTGGCGTCGATCTCGACGAGGTATCGATCGGCCGGCTGTTGAAGGCGCTGGGCTTTGCGCATGTCAGTGCGCGGCCGCGCCATCCCAAGCAGGACAAGGAAGCGATCGAGACTTTTAAAAAAACTTCCCCGGCCAGGTGGCAGAGATCGTGAAGACGTTGCCAACCGGTACTGCGGTCGAGCTCTGGTTCCAGGATGAGATGCGGGTCGGTCAGAAGAATGGCCTCGTCTACCAGTGGGCCGGCAAGGGAACCCGCCCGAGACAGCCGGCCGATCAACGCTACGAGAGCGCGTATCTATTTGGCGCGGTCTGTCCCGCCCGCGATGTCGGCGCCGCCTTGGCGATGCCCGCCGCCAACACCGAGGCCATGCAGAAGCATCTCGACGAGATCGCCCGCAACGTGGTGACAGGCGCGCATGCGATCGTGCTGCTGGACCAGGCCGGCTGGCACACGACCGATAAGCTGGAGATCCCGAAAAACCTGACGCTCCTGCCCATACCGCCCGTCAGTCCCGAGCTCAACGCGGCCGAGAACATCTGGCAATACCTGCGCCATACCTACCTGTCGAACCGCGTTTTCACCGGCTACGACGAGATCATCGAGGCCTGCTGCGAGGCTTGGCGCAGGCTCGAGGCCGAGACCGGCCGTATCCGATCAATCGCTACCCGGAGCTGGGCATGCATCGGTCAGAATCAATGAAGCCTGGTATTATTCGTCATCTCCATGGCAGCCGCCATAGACGAGGCCCGGGGCGTCGCTGCCCACAAAGCACTAGTCTT
>DATJQT010000398.1:0-3289 GCA_035505475.1 Vulcanimicrobiaceae bacterium | reverse complement strand
CGGTATGACGGCAACGTGCAGCGGGTTCCTCACAGGCTGTAGCGATTGGAGTCCGCCAGCGTTCGACCTGTGGGCCGTCCGCGCCAGCGGCCAGTGGCACCTAGCTGGTGCCGCCCGCGCATTCTATGTCACGGCTGGTGTGGGCGGGTACTTCGCCAACGCGCGGCTGGGTCGTTCAGGCGGGGCGGGACTCGGCGGCGACATCGGCTTGGGCATGCGCAATGAGGGCCGCGGGTTCTTCGGCGAGGTCCGGTGCGTCCGCTTGAAGGACGGGCCCCAAACGGCCTGGCTGGTTCCCGTGACACTCGGTTTTCTCTTCTAGTGTCGCGAGCCAGCGGGTGCCACCTAACCAGCGCCTGCAGCGGCGGGCCAGTCGGGGCTGAGGCGCTGGGCAGTCGAAGATGAGGTAGAGCATGAGTTGTGCGCCCGGCGGGTGGGTCTGCCCGCCGCTGAGGCGCGATGCGTTAGGCGGCAAGTGCAGGAGGCATCATCGTGGTTGTCACGGTATCCCGTGCCCAGGCGCATCCACAAAGTCTCCCAACGGTCTTGCTCACACCCCAAGCGTCTCGCGGTCGCGCGCTAATCGTACACGGCTACGGCGGGTGCAAGGAGGAGATGCTTGGTCTAGCTTGGCGAGTCGCCGAGCAGGGGTTTACAACCGCGGCCATTGACTTGCGCGGCCACGGCGAGAATCCGTGGTCCTACGACAGCGCGATCCTGGACGATGTCGAGTTCGCGCTGCGGAACCTGACGGTGGCGGGGCCAGTCGTGGCTATCGGTCACTCCCTCGGCGGCCGTCTGTGTCTTCTGAGTTCCGCGGATTTCAAGGTGGGGCTGTCCCCGGCCCTCGCCCGGCAATACAGCCCTATGACGGAGGGGCTCATTAGAGACATGCGTGCCCACTCTGTTCGCGAGAGCCACCCTGGCATTAACTCCGAGACCTTGGCGGCTCTCCCCTCGTGGGACGGGTGCGACCGGGACCACGCGCTCATCCTGTATGGTTCTCGCGACGTTCCTGAGATCCGGGCCGGATGTGAAGACCTGCAGGGTAAGTCGTGTCGCGTGCAGCGGGTGGACGGAGCGGTGCACGGGGATATCTACCTAAACTCGATCACGTTGTCGGTCGTCGGGCAGCAGCTCGAGGCGTGGTTCGGGTCGTGAACTGTCCCGCGAGGCGCGGGTGCCGGCCTGCACTTGCCGTCTAACTAGCGCCTGCAGCGGCGGGCACGGCCGCGTGACGCCCGCCTAACGCTCGCAGGTTAGGGTGGTTGGTGGTTCGTGGCGGGGCCCGCGGCCGGCCCGCACGCTGAGGCGCGATTCGTTAGGCGGCGCCACTCCGACCGAGGGCCACGAGTCATGGGTATCCAGGTTGCCGCTAGATCGCTCGGCATAGGCCTCCTCATCGCCGCGACAGTAAGCCCGGCGCAGAGCCGAATCGGGACGCACGCGGTAAGCACAGCACGGCTGGGCCAAGTCCTCTTCTGCCTCCAGCACGACACGTTGTTCCGGGTCGAACCCCCACGCTTCGACAAGCACGGATTCCGGGTGCGCTACGTGTTCGGGAGGTTGTCAGACGACGGCGAGGACGGAGACGATGTGCTTCACATGATCGTGTACGGGCCACGCGAGGAGACGGCGACTCTGTTTGAACCGTGGCTCCGAACAGAGAACCACATACACGAAGTCGTTGTCACCAACATGATCACAACGCTCAAGAGAGAACACGGGCGCCTAGTCGTGGACGAGATCCCTGGCGGCGTCGCCACCGCGCGGCGCATCGAACGTGCTCTCCCTGTTGTCGCCCGTCAGCCCGCGGTGACAATCAGGAACGCCGATGTTAGGGCAGGTGCGGTCTGGTGCAACTAGTGCTGGCTGCGGGGCCCCTTGGCGTCTCAGAGCGGCGCCGTCTAACTAGCGCCTGCAGCGGCGGGCACGGCCGCGTGACGCCCGCCTAACGCTCGGTGGTTAAGCTGAGTTGGTGGTGGATGGCGGGCCCGCGGCCGGCCCGCCCGCTGAGGCGCAAGTTCGTTAGGCGGCGGCCAACAGCGTCGAAAGGTCCTCAGTATGCGACCGTTCCGAGCATCGGGCCTGCAGATCACCTGCTTGATCTATGGCCTCGGGTATCTGGCCTTTACGTTGCTCGCCACGATTCCGGCCACCCGCTCGCTCATCGTCGGTGGCAACCACCCGGAGTCGGTCGGCCTCGAGACCGCGCTCGTTCAACTGCTGTTCCTCCTGTTCCTGGTGGGCTGCGTCGCGGCCTGGCAGAGCGCCCTCGTGGCCGGCCTCGTCTTCATCATCTGGTATGCGCTCGGGTGGTGGATGGCGGCCTTCTCGACCCAGTACGGGGCGGGCGAGAGCGGCGTCGCGCAGGTGCTCGGCCTGCCGATGTTCCTCGTCGGCCTCGGCTTCATCGCCACGTGGATCGCCCAGAGACGTCGCGCGAAGCCCTCATAGGCGTCCGCCGCGCCCGTCTGGGGCCGCCGTCTAACTAGCGCCTGCAGCGGCGGGCACGGCCGCGTGATGCCCGCCTGACGTTCCCGGGTTAGGCTGAGTTGGTGGTTCGTGGCGGGGCCCGCGGCCGGCCCGCACGCTGAGGCGCGATTCGTTAGGCGGCAGGCCCCGGAGGTTCGGATGATGCGCATCGGTGGGCTCCGCGACGTGGTATCGCTGCTCCTCATCCTATACGGCGCCTTGCTAGTCCTGGCTGGTCCGTCCGCCTTCATTGTGTTGTTGCGCCCGCAGGTACCCGGCCTCGTTCTGATGTTCGCTATGGGAGTGCTCCTATGGCGCGCTGGTCGTGCAGTGCGAGCGGGCCGGATTTTCGGATACTGGCTGGCTGTTGCGGGGTTGCTCTTGTTCGCGCTGGCGCCCTTGCTGCTTGGAAACAAGCTCGTCCTGCGAGCGCTACTGACTCAGCTTGTACTGATCGCCCTAGTTGCGGCTTCCTGGCGGCGAGAATCCCGCACGCCTGCCGTCTAACTAGCGCCTGCAGCGGGCGGGCACGGCCGCGTGACGCCCGCCTAACGCTCCTGGTTTAGGCTGGTTTGTGATGGTCGGCGGGTCCCGCGGCCGGCCCGCCGCTGAGGCGCGATTCGTTAGGCAGCCGCGACAGGAGGTCCGTTGCGCTTTCTTGGCATCATCGTGGCAGCCGGCCTTCTCGGCTTGGGCCTCGGATGCGGTCGCAGTCCTGGGCCCGTCCTCCCCTCGTCAGGCTTCTACCAACTGCACGGCGTGGTTCTCGATAGTGCTGATGCCCACCCACTTGCCCAGAGCGAGGTTCGGTTCG
>DATJQT010000397.1:0-15235 GCA_035505475.1 Vulcanimicrobiaceae bacterium | reverse complement strand
CGGGGCGAGTAGTGCGCCGTTGCATGCCTGCAGACGCCTGGCGAGAAAACGGCGCAGACGGCGCCGCTGCTCCAGGGTGGAAAGCTGCATCTGGGTGGTCCAGAATTCCATGGCTTCTGACATGGTCGTGAAGGGCTGGTCGAAGTTGTATTCGATGATCTGAACACTGGCGTAGATGCCGAGGCCGTGGAGGATCCCGAGGCTGTGCAGATAATCCTGGCGGCGCGGATAGGGGCGGCCCAGCAAGAGGGGATACAACTCGCCGTAGTAGAATTTCTCGGTGCCCGGGCCGGCATTCTGGACCAAGACGACGGCGCAGTGGGCGACCCTGTCCACCTCGCGAATAAAGGAGTGCAGGCATTCGAAGACGGGGGCGACGTTGGCGACAAGGACGAGGTCGTGGGACGGCAGCGGCAGGTCATCCCATTTCCCGTGGAGGGTTGTAACATTCCGAAGACGCGCTTTCTTCAGGTTCTCACGCAGGGCGTCCAGCATCGTGGACGACGGATCCAGCGCGGTCACCGACTGCACGCGGCGGGCCAGGGGGATGGTGAGTGCGCCGACCCCGGCACCGACATCGAGCACTGTCCGGCACTGAGCCAAGAGCGGCGTAAGGACGGCCATGACTCGCTCCGGAAAATTACTCACCCGGATGGCATCATCAAACGACCGGACACGCTCGGGTGTCCAGTAATCGTTCCGTTCTGCCGCACGCCGCACGGGTCCTCCCAGGCAACCGCCGGATCCTGTTTCACCACAGCGCAGAGCGCGCCGAGGAACCCCTCTCGATTTGTTCTAAAGCTGTGAAACACAAATTGCTCTGCGCTCTCCGCGTCTTTGCGGTGAGCGCTTGACTTTCAGCACGCACGGACTTTCCGCGCGATGGTCAGCCATTCGCGGTGAACGACGGGACCGCTGTCAGGGACTTCGGCGAGATCCACCAACTCGCAGGTGATCAGATCGAAGCGGTCCGGCGGGAACAGGGTGCGGATGTCTGCCTCGTCGAAGAAGTGGATCAGTTTGCCTTTGGGATCCACGCGGGTATTCGGTTCGGTGTAGGCCGGCCACGCGGTGAAGCCGGGCTCTTCGACCGAAAAGTTTGTCAATGCCACGAGGCCGCCGTCCCGTGTGAGATGCCAGAGCCGGTTGACCATGGCCATGCGGACGGGCTCCGGCTGGAGGTGGATCACGTGAATGGCGACCGCAGCATCGAACGCGCCGGTCGGCAAGTCGGCCTCGAGAAGATCGGCAGCGATGCAGGTGACGGTCAGCCTCTCGCGTGCGCCCCATTCCGCCGCACGCTTGATCGCCTGTTCGCTAATGTCGAGCGCCGTGACCGTGAAACCGTTGCGCGCATAGTAGAGCGCATCGCGGCCTGAACCGCAGCCCGCGTCGAGCACGGTCCTGACTCCTGCCGTCGCGAGCGCCGCGCCGATGATCGGGGCGACGGAGGTGGGCTCGGTTCCGTACACGAGTCCCTGTGCATACCGCGCGTCCCAAAAGGCGCGTGCGGCGTCCGGCGTGACAACGCGGGGAAGGGTCACGAGACGGTGGACTGCCGGGCGCGCGCACCGGCGAGGGCCAGCCGGACGGCTTCTTTGGCGTCCTGGGCGCGCTGGATGTGGGGTTCGGCCTGACCTTCGCGGGTCAGTTCCCAGGTGTCGAGGCCGATCACGGGCTTGCCTTCGATCTTGGCGAAGGCGATTTCGGAGAGCGTGCCGTACTTGCCGCCAATCGCGATCAGCGCGTGGGCACTGCGTGCGACCATAATATTGCGCGCATGGCCCAGCCCGGTTGGGATCGGATACGTGACATATGGGTTCGCATCTGTATGCTGCGTACCCGGCAAGATGCCGATCGTCACCCCGCCCGCCCGCTGTGCCCCACGGCAGGCGGCCTCCATTGCCCCACCCATACCGCCGCAGACCAGCACGGCACCTGCGGAGGCCACCTCGGCCCCGACCTCTTCGGCCAAGGCCGCCAGGTGAACGGGAGGATCATTCTCGCCAATGACCGCGATGAATAGAGGAGAGGGCATGGGGACTCCTTATGAGAGCCGAGAGCCCAGAGCCGAGTGCGAGTCACGAGCCGCGATGAGCAATCAGTGCCGAGCGCCGAGCACCGAGTGCAGGCACAGAGCTGAGTTCCGAGCGACGATCCGCGACCAACAATAAGCGGCGAACGCCGAGCGCCGAGCACCGGGCCGCGACCAACGAACTTTGCACTTCGAACCTTGAACTGAATTCACGCCACCCGCACTTCGACCGGGGTGGGACCTTTGCTCTTGGCCATGAAGCCGAGGGCGTACGGGCAGATCAGGGGAACGCGCACGACGGCCTCTTCGTTTTTGTGGTACGCGGCGATCCGGATCGAATAGCCATTGATGCTGCCGGACAGCAACCCGCCCTTCACGTATCCCCAACGCTGCTGCCGATGGCTGTCGTTGATGGCGACGATGATCGAAGTCCCGGCGTCCCGGAAATCCTCATGGTCGGTCCGCGACAGCTTGGTTGTGGCCTTCTTCTCCCCGTACATTGGGTGGGAGTGGTAATCGCCGACCAATTCCCAGCGCGAGGTCACCCGCACGGCTTCGGCCACACGCTGACTGCGCTGCCAGTCCATATGCACTTCCTGAAACTTGCGGACGGCGGATTGGTACGGCACCACAAAATCAACCATGATCCGGTCGGCCTCGCGATGGCCCAAGAGGATGCCAAAGCATTCACGCCGATACACCTCGACGGTGGAGACCAAGAGGCCAATGAAGGCGTTCTCGTTCAAATAGACTTCCATGTGTTGCTCCGGCCGGACGAATTTGCGCGCAGGGCGAAGTCGAGTTACGCGTCGGGGCGCCAGGAGAGCAGGCCGGTCGCCTGGCGCCGCACTTCGGTGCGGGTGTCGCGCGCTGCCACCATGCGGAGATCGCGATAGAGCAGATACGGCAATAAGCTGACGACCACGCGAACTGGAGTGGCGGGATTGCTGGCCAGCGCCACTTTGACGGGATAGCGGGTCACCCACCGCTCCTCTTGCGAAATCAGCTCAAGCGCCTCCGGGCTGGCCCGTTTCGAAGCGGCCAGATTGACCACATCGGCTTCGGTCAGGCGCGGGTTGCCGAGCAAGGTGCGCAGCACCCGGGGATCAGTATCGAAAAGGAGCCGCTCGATCGAGCCTTCCAGCGCGCGGCGGGCCAGGGAAATGCGGTACCCGACGGACTCTGCAGGCGCGTTCAGGTCGCGCTCGCCGACCCGGTGGGCTGGGTCATCGCCGAACAATTCCGCCGCTGCGTGCTTGTGGCGACGCAGCGCATCGGCGATCGCCTCCAGATGGTCGTGTGTCAGGACACGGACGAGGTTCCCGCGGTTCAAGAGCCCCCAACCAATCCCTTTGGCCTGGAGGTCGCCCTCCGAGATCAGGTCGTACAGCGTGGAGATGCTCCAGGCGGCTTCGTCCGCGGTTCGCGCGCCCAGATGCTCACCGAACCGGTGCAGGCGCAGCACGGGGTCCGCGATTTTGACCAGCAGCCGCACGATGCCGCCGGTCTCCCGTTCGGAACGGGTATAGCGCCAGGCGTTCAGATGGGCGCGAAGCGCCTCAATGAGCCGCTCTAAGTTCGACATAGGATACCGGAGTCGAGGCGGAAGGGAAACATACCCCATGCCGCGCGCCCAGAACGGAGACGCGACATGGACGGGGGCAAGTAGAATAAAAGACGGCAAATCGCTCTGGTGGAGGGTAAGGGATTCGAACCCTCGACCTCCGCGTTGCGAACGCGGCGCTCTCCCAGCTGAGCTAACCCCCCGTCCACTTCCTTACGTCACATTAAGGCAACCGAGTATAGACAGGGGTGGAATTACTGTCCAGGGGTTTTATCGGATGACCGTTTGACCGGATGTTTCTTTGCATGGAAAAATGTCCCATCAACTGTAATATCAGCCACTTACGTTGAGAGATTAGGCCTCTAGGCCTTCCTCAGGGGCGGATTCGTGGATCGATCGGTTGATCGGAATCCCCTGGGCGCACATCGGACATTCCGGCGGTGCGTAGGTGGGGACATCGCGACTGACGATGGTGAAAAGGGGGTACTTGAACTTCATGCCCGCGCTGCGACGCCAGATCGCCCCGATCCCGACGATCTGTCCACCCATACTTTCGACCAGTCGGATCAGTGCGCGAACGGTCTCGCCGGTGGTGAGGATGTCCTCGATAATCAGAACCCGTCCGCCCTCGGCGAAGAACGCGCGGTACTCGGGGGCGAGGACAACATCTGTGTGGCCGGACCCGATCTTGGCCTTGACGGCATAGATGAACCGGGGACGTGCCGGGTGGGCTCGCGCGACGCAATGGCCGAGCAGTCCGGCGCTGTACCCCGTCGTCAAGACGAGGTCGACGGGCGACCGGCTGAAATGCGTCGCCAGAATGTCCCCCAGGCCTTCGGTGAAGGTCGGTTCCGTGGTCACCAGGGTCTTGGCGACGTATTCCGCCGTATGACGTCCGGACCGGAGCACGATGTGATCGTCGGTCTGATACGCCCCGGTGCGCATCAGAATGCCGCGGTTCAATCGCTCCAGGGTCGCCTCATCGATTTGCACGGGGTGCGCCGGATGCACCGGCGCGACGGGTTTGTCTCGGTTGGGCATACTCAGGCCTCCCCCTGGTCCACAAACAATGGAACCACCTGCTGCCGGCGCACGTCCCACAACCCGCACTCGCGGATGCGGAGCGCCGGGATAGCCGTGAAGCTGAGAACCTGGACGGCGAGAAACGGCTTGTCGTGCGTGCAACCGAGTGCATGCAAGGCCGCTTCGCACTCGCGAATTCCGGCAGCCACTTTTGCCAAGGGCGCCGCAGAGAGGATCCCGCCGATCGGCAAGGGCATCTCCGCCCGGACGGCCCCGTCGTCGGCCACGACCATACCGCCGCCAACGGTCAGCATGCGCTCAAGGGCGCAGAGCAGATCGGCGTCGCTCGCGCCGATGGCGATCAGGTTGGCCGTATCAAAACTCAGGCTGGCGGCGACGCCACCCCGGCGCAGGCCGAAGCCGGCGAGTATGCCGTGCGCGATCCGTCCGGCCCCGAAACGGTCTAGGGCGATGACTTTGACGAGGTCGGCGGCGGGGTCGGCGGCCACGCAGCCCTGCCGGACCGGCACCGTGCGAATCTCCGCCTCGGTCACGATGTCTCCACGAAACCGAATCGCCCGGACCTGGCCCTGCGCGCGCTCGACCGGGGCCTGAATCGCCACGTCAACTACCGTGAGGGGACGCGCCACACGCGGCCGGGGCAGGACGGCCTCGAGGTCCGGGGCAGGAATCTCCACCGTCGTCTCGCCATTCCGCGCCACGCACGTTCCGCGGGCGATCACGAGCGATGGCCGGAACTCCTCGAGGATGGGCAGCACGACAATGTCTGCCTGCCGGCCGGGCGCGAGGCCGCCCACCTGCGTGTCCAATCCGAAATGCTCGGCGGGCGTCAGCGTGATGGCCCGGAGTGCCTCGAGCGGTGCGATCCCCATTTTGACGGCCTGGCGTGCGGTGTCGTCCAGGTATCCCCGGGCCTCCAGGTCGTGCGGCCACACCGTGTCCGATGCGAGGATCAGACGCCGCGGCTGAATGCCGGTAAGCGCCCCTTCGAGCGCCGGAAAATCGCGGCGAACGGAGCCGTCCCGAACCATCGTATACAACCCGAGACGGAGGCGGGCCCGGACCTCTTCCGGCGTGATCGGCTCGTGGCAGGACGAGAGTCCAGCGGCAACCACAGCCGAGAGTTTTCGATCGCGCGCACCCGCCGTGTGTCCTTCCACCACCTTGCCGAGCGATTCGGACTTCGCCACCAGCGCCGCAAGCGGACCGTCGGCGGCGAGCAGTGCCGGCCAGTAGATCTCGCCCAGCCCAACCACGGCCGGCTCTTCCAGGAGCTGCGCCATCTCTTCCCAGGTCACCAACGGCCGACCATCGCCCCGGTTTGAACACAGAAAACTGATGGTGGGCGCCGTCGCCCACAGGCTGATGGGCAGGCGGGAAAAAGTCGCCAGAAACGCGGCCACTGCCTGCGGACCCCCGACGTTACAGATCTCGGCCGTCTCGGTGATGATCGCCGTCATGCCGGTCGGGATCGCCCTCGCCAGGTAGCGGTCGAGGCGCAGGATGCAGTCCAGGTGCGTGTGCGCGTCGATGAACCCGGGGGCGATGATCTGGCCCCCACAGTCGATCACCTCGGTGGCCGGGCCGATGGACGCCTCGGCCTCCGGCCCGACGTAGGCGATGCGGCTGCCCTGCACGGCAACGCCCCAATCGGGCAAAAGTTCGCCGGTGTACACGTTGGCCAGCGTACCGTGCCGCAGCACGAGGTCGGCGGGCTGCTCGCCCCGCGCGACGGGGAGCAACGCGTTCCCGGGGTGTCCGGCCGGGGTCATATTTCAGGTATCCCTCAAGCCGAGCGCCCCGCCCGGCGGCGGTATTCGGCGATCAAGCCGTGGTCGGCAAAGCTATAGTGCTCGCGCCGGCCGATGATCACGTGATCGAGTAGCAGAATGCGGAGCAAGTCGCCGGCCCGCAGCAATTCCTCGGTGAGCGATCGATCGCCGGCGCTGGGCTGTACGTGGCCCGACGGGTGATTGTGGACCAGGATAAACGCCGCCGCATGATGGCGGTTAGCGTGCTCTACCAGCTTGCGCACGTCTACCGGGCTCTCGGTGAGCGATCCTTCACTCAAGGTTTCCAGCGCGACGACGTCGTTGCCGCCGTTCAGGTACAGGACTTCGCAGCGTTCTTGCTGAACCCCCCGCAAGCGCGGGGCGCACATGGCGACGACATCCTGGGAACTCGCCACCCGCGCATGAGCGCCCTGCTCGATTTCGGCGAGCAGCCGGCGTCCGAGCTCGAGGGCGGCCTTGATCTGTGCCAGCTTGGCCGGCCCCAAGCCGGCCGCCGCCTGGAGGAGGCGGGGCTCTGTGGATTCCAAACCGGCGAGACCGCCGAAATCGCGCAAAAGATCGCGCGCCAATTCGATCGCGCTGCGCCCGCGCGCACCGGTGACGAGGATGATGCCCAGCAGTTCGGCGGTCGTGAGGCGCCGCGCACCGTCGGCAAGGAGGCGCTCGCGCGGCCGCTCTGCGGCGGGCCATTCCCAAATCGCGTACCGCTTGGGTGGTCCCATGTCACCCATGCGCATGCCCAGCCTGGTCTGTTCGGGGTCGTATCCGTTCAGAATAACAGGATTGCCCACACCGGCCAACGGCTTTCTGCGTGGCTCTTAGCAGGGTACTGAAAAACCCACTTTTCGCCAGGCGGCTCAAAAAGGCCCAGGCGACCCGCTTTCGCCGGGTACCCATTCCGATGGGTGGCCGCAACGCCGGGGGCACCCGTCCGAAGGATGGGTCCGGCCTTTTTCAGCAGCCTGCTAGATCGCCGGAGCACCGAAGGGATCAACCCCTGGCAGACGGCTCTCGCGAGGACGCCAACGCGGTCTCGAAAAACTCTGCGCCGGAGGTCTAGACAAGGCTCGCGATCTTCGCTACTCTCTGTTGAACAGACGACAAATATCGCGAGCGTTCAACCTCCCGCTTCCGGGCGGGCTCACGTTGGGGGGAACATGAGAGTGCAGCGGTGCTTCGGAGCCTGGCTGGCGCTGGCCTGTGTCGCCGTGGTGACCCTCGGGACGTACGTTCCGGCGGCCGCCGACGACAAGATGGATGCGGAGCAACTGGTCGAACGCGCCCGCATGACATTCGAGTCGTTCAGTGCCGATAAGGAGCTCGGCCCAAATATGACGTCGCTGGCCCGCCGGGCGAAAGGCATCCTGATCTTTCCCCAGGTGCTTCGCGCCGCCTTCGTCTTCGGGGTATCGGGCGGGACCGGCGTGTTTGTGGCCTATGATGAAGTGAACCGTCGCTGGAACGGGCCGGCGTTCTATACCTTGGGCCAGGTCAGCTTCGGATTGCAGGCCGGTGGCGAGGCGTCCGAAGTCGTACTCATGGCGATGACGGATCGGGGG
This sequence comes from Vulcanimicrobiaceae bacterium, assembly GCA_035505475.1. GTDB lineage: Bacteria > Methylomirabilota > Methylomirabilia > Methylomirabilales > 2-02-FULL-66-22 > 2-02-FULL-66-22. The sequence goes on along the minus strand of DATJQT010000397.1, from coordinate 7,240 downwards.
GTCTCCGCCCTGCTCTCGACCAGTGCGAAGCTCGGGGCTGACGTCGGTGTGGCGCTCGGCCCGGTGGGGGCCGGTGCCGCCGCCGCCACGGCGAACTTCAGCGGGGACATTTTGATTTTTTCGCGGTCGGCGGGTCTCTACGGCGGCATTTCGGTTGACGGCGCCGTGGTCGCTACGCGCGATGCCTTGAATGGCTGGTACTATGGCAAGCCGGCCACGACGCAAGAGATCCTGCTTCAGCATGCCGTGACGAATCCGCAAGCGACCCCGCTGATCGACATCGTGAAAAAAGTGTCCGAACGGTAACCGGCCGGGGCGGCTGGCCGATCCGCGGCCTGCCGTCCCGGCCCCCTGGGTTACCTTCCACGTCTCGGTCCCCCAGAGCACACCCTAATACCATGTACGGCTTTCATCGGTTTCGCACGTTTCCGAGCCAGCCCTCCGGAAGCTTGGCCACTATTTAGGCCCTGGCTACGTGTTCTCAAACCTTGGTATGCGGCATGCTGTGCGCTTTGTGTGCGCCACAGAGTCGGGGCTCGCACGCGCCGCCAGCTCCAGGCGCGGCAAACAGGGTCCCACGATGCGTGGTAATCGGCAGGCTGATATAAGGGAGAATCCCGTGCAGCGGATTCATCACCTTCGCGCGCGGGCCGCGCTCAGTCACCGGCTCGCTTCCCCCGGGCTCGCGCTGGCTCTGCTCACAAGTGACGGATGCGCCAGCACGGGGGCGACGCGTTTCCGACATCCGAACGCAATTATCCGAGGCAAACAGGCGGGAAAGTGATGTGCAGCCACCACACAGTCCACGGTATCTCCATCCTGCTCTGGGCGGGAGGCTGCCTGAATTTGGGTGGCGGCCGAAGTCCTGCTACGCGATACTATCTCTTTATGCCCGAGGGAAGGGCGTCGTCCCCGGCCGAGTCGTCCGTTGTGGGCGTGCTGGTCGGCTCGGTGACGCTGCCGGGGTGTTTGGATCGCCTGCAGATCGTCACGCGCCAGGGCGGCGAGCGGCTCCGCACTGCCGAATTCGACCGCTGGGCCGAGCCGCTCGGATAGTGTCCCGCGCGTATCGACCGAGAACTTGGAAGCCGTTATGCCAAAGCTGATGGTGTCGCGCGGCCGGGCGCTCGGAAAGTTCGCCCACCAAATGGCAATGGCGAGAGCATCGGCGCCGCATGCGCCGGGGACGGCATGACCGATTCGGGCACGTTCTACTATCGGAGCTTTGTGCTCGGCGCCTTCGGCCTGATGGCGTTCTTTACGTACCGGCTTCTGGCGCCCTTCTTCGTGCCGCTGCTCTGGGCGGGGTTGCTCGCTTTTCTACTGTTTCCCATCAATATGCGCCTGCGCGCTATGTTGCGGGAGCGGAAGGGGACGGCCGCCTTGCTGCTGACCGTCGCAAGTGTCCTGGGCATCCTCGTGCCGGTCGCCATCTTGACTGTTCTGGTCGGCACGCAGGCCAGCGACCTGCTCCGAGCCATGAAGGTTGTGCAGGGCGTGCACCTCGGCGATGCGGCGGACCTGATTCGGACCCCAGCGATCCAGCGTATCCTCAATTTCCTCACCGACTATTTGCCGGTCGGGTGGGATCAGGTCCAATCCTGGGCCATGGAGGGCAGCCGTGCCGCGCTCCAGCTGGTGGTGGCGGGCAGCGGCTCGGTCTTCAGTGGTGCCGTCGGGGTGCTGGTTGATCTGGCCTTGACCGTGTTTCTCCTCTTCTTCCTGTTTCGCGATGGGGAACGGTTGGTCGAGCGGGTGTTGGCGTTGATTCCGATGGCCGAGGAGCGGAAGCAGCGGCTGGTCGAGCATCTCGCCGTGGTGACCCGGGCAGTCGTCCTCGGCACATTGGTGACCGCAGTCGTCCAGGGGGCGCTCGTGACGCTCGGGTTCGTGGTGGTGGGTATTCCCTCGCCGATCGTTTTCGGCGTTTTCGCCACCGCCGCGGCGCTGCTCCCGGTGGGCACCGCCGTGATTTGGGTGCCGATGGCGATCACCCTCGCCGTGCTGGGGCGTTGGGGGTTGGCAGGACTGCTCCTGCTTTGGGGCGCGGTCGTCGTGGCCGTGACGGACAACCTGTTGCGGCCGCTCTTCATTTCAGGACGGTCGAGCCTCACCACCCTCCCGGTGTTCATCGGCCTGATTGGTGGCGTCAGTACGTTCGGCGCAGTGGGCCTCTTTTTGGGGCCGGTGTTCGTCGCGCTGGTCCTGGCCCTCATCGAGCTGATCGAAGAATGGCGCCGGGTGCCAGAGATCCAGGTGACGCGGCCGACCGCCTCAGATTGACTTCACCGCGGCAAAACGATATACCGCCGTAACCGCGCATCTGGTCCAAGCCTCGGCGCCCCGTCCATCGGCGAGCGCCGGGAAGGAGGCTTTCGTGCGACTGCCCCGCTGCAGCGGCATCCTGCTCCACCCCACCTCGCTGCCTGGCGGGTACGGGGTTGGCGATCTCGGGGACGACGCGTACCGCTTCGTAGATCTGCTCGCGGCCATGCGCCAGCAGTTGTGGCAGGTCCTCCCGCTGGGGCCGACGGCCTATGGCGACTCTCCGTACCAGTGCTTCTCGACGTTCGCGGGGAACCCAATCCTGATCAGCCCGGACCGGCTTCTCGCCGAGGGGCTGCTCACTCCCTCCGATCTGCGTGACCAGCCGCGTTTTCCGGTCGACCGGGTCTCGTTCAGCGAGGTGATGGCCTACAAGCGCAGACTCTTCGCCCGTGCAGCGGACCGCTTCGCAGCCTCGGCGCAGCGTACCGAGTTCGAGGCGTTCTGCCACGCGCACGCAAGCTGGCTGGACGATTTTGCGCTCTTCATGGCGCTGAAGGATGCGCAGGGAGGCGTCAAGTGGACGCGTTGGCCCGCCGACCTGGTGCGCCGGGAGCCGGCCGCGCTGGCCCGTGCACGCCGAGACCTTGCCGAGGCGGTCCGCATGTGGCAGATCATCCAGTTCTTCTTTTTCCGGCAGTGGCAGGCGCTGACGGCGTATGCGCACGCGCACGGCGTTCGGCTATTCGGGGACGTGCCCATCTTCGTGGCTGACGATTCCGCCGACGTCTGGGCCCACCCGGAACTCTTCTTCCTCGATAAACAGGGCGAGCCGACCGTCGTGGCCGGCGTGCCACCTGACGCGTTCAGCAAGACAGGGCAACTCTGGGGGAATCCGCTCTACCGCTGGAAGGCCATGGAGGCAGAGGGGTTCTCGTGGTGGGTCGAACGTATCCGCCGCACCCTGGCCCTGGTGGACATCGTGCGCATCGATCACTTCATCGGGTTCGTGAATTACTGGGAGATCAAGGCCGGGCAAAAGACGGCCGAGCGGGGCCGCTGGCGACCGGGCCCCGGGGCCAAGATTCTCCACGCCTTCGAGCGCGCGCTCGGCGGGCAGCTCCCGGTCGTGGCCGAGGATCTGGGGCTTGTCACCACAGAGGTCGAGGCACTCCGCAACGAGTTCAAGTTGCTCGGCATGAAGGTTCTCCAATTCGCGTTCGGCGGAGACGCAGACAATCCCTACCTTCCGCATAACTACGCGCCCGACTGCGTGGCCTATTCCGGCACGCACGACAACAATACGACGGTGGGTTGGTTTCAGTCCGCGAGTCCCAGCGAACGGTCGCACGTCCAGCGATACTTGGCTCGCTCCGGCGAGGACATCGCGTACGATTTCATCCGTGCAGTAATGGAATCGGTCGCGGAGACGGTGGTGGTTCCGCTGCAGGATGTGCTCGTCTTGGGCAGCGAGGCCCGTATGAACGTGCCGGGGCGGCCGGACGGAAACTGGGCCTGGCGGTTCCGCTGGGAAATGGTGAATGACTGGCACATCTCGCGGATGCGGGATCTGGCGACATTGTACGGGCGCCACCCGGCCGCCAAGGAGCCGATCGGGGGAGATTCCCCTGGAAGGGGACACTAGAGTTCGCTATACTCATTCGTCAAATCAGCCTGCGGCGTTGCGCTTACCGACGGAGGGCGACTGTGGCGGACTGGAAGTGTCTCCTGGCGGGAGGAATCCTGCTCCTCGCAACTGCAGCATATGCGCAGGCGCCGATTCCGGGCGCGAGCGCACCCAAGGTGCCGGCCGCTCCGTCCACCGACGGCGTCAAACCGCCCGACCGCGGCATGCAGGCCCAAGCCTATTACGAGCTCGGGGTCATGTACCACGAGCGCGTCTTTGAATCCCTCGATTTGGCGATCGCCGAATACGAAAAGGCTGTCAAAACCAAGCCGGATTACGCGGAGGCCCATTACAACCTCGCCCTCTCGTACCACACCAAAGCCAAGCTCGGCACGGACGATCAGGCGCTTTACAAGAAGGCGCTCGCCGAGTACCGGCTGTACATTAAATACAGCCCACAGGGCGAGTGGGCGGAAAAGGCCAAGCAGAACATCAAAGCCGTGGAGGCTCGACTCCGGAAGTAGAGGGATCCATGTGGTGCGCGCTGTGTGAGGGGGGATGGACTCGCCGCCGGTTTTTGGGTGTGCTCGGCCAGGCCGCATTGGCCATGGGTGCGCTGCCCCGCGCATCGCGGGCCTTTACGATCATTGACGAGTCGGCCGACGTGAGCATCGGCCGGGAGGCCGACCCCGAAATCCTCAAAGAGTTCGGCTATTACGAGAACCCCGACCTGCAGAACTACATCGCCGAGGTCGGCCAGCGCGTCATCGGGGTCGATAGCCGGTTCTCCTTCCAGTTTAAAGTCCTTGATCATCCCAGCGTCAACGCTATGGCCTTGCCGGGCGGGTTCGTGTACATCACACGGGGCATCCTCGCCCTGATGAACGACGAGGCCCAGTTGGCCGGTGTGCTCGGACACGAGGCGACGCACGTCAACTCGCGCCATGGCGCGAAGCTGATGACCAAGGCGTTGGGATCGCAGCTCGCCACGCTGGCCGGCATCGGCGCCGCGGCGGCGGCCGGCGGAGGGGGCCAAGCGGTCACCGCCGTCGCCATGATCGCCGGCCACATGACGAATTACATGCTCCTGGGGTACGGGCGCGAATACGAAACCGAGGCCGACGAAGTGGGCCTGCGCAACGCGCGACGCGCGGGGTACGATCCGCGCCGAACCGTGAACTTGTTCCGGCTCATGCGGCGGACCGAGATCATGACCGGCCAGCGCCTCTATCACGGTTTCGATGCCACCCATCCGGATACCCCGATTCGCATCGCGAAGGCCGACACCATGGCCAGCCTGCTGATCGCCGAGAGCGGACCGCTCGAGGTGAAGACCGCCGAATATCGCATGCACCTGGACGGGCTCCGCTATGGCCAACCCAAAGATCAGCGCCGGCTCCGTGTCTACGTCGTGAAGCCGGGGGACACGCTGGCGAGCATAGCCAAGGCGGAGTTTCAGGACGAAGGCCGCCGCTTCGAAATCGCCACTCTCAACGACCTCCGCGACGATGCGTCCGTCGCGCCGGGCACGCCCCTCAAGCTCGTCGTCAGCAGCAATCCGAGTACCTTCGACCTCCGCCTCACCCCGCAATGATCCTTGAAACACCCCGGCCCCGCGGTATGGGCGTCCCGCTGTCCCTGGCCGGAGCGTGGGCGTGAGTGCGCTTCCCCCGGCCGAAATTTCCCGCCGGCGCACGGCGGTCGAGCGGATGTTTTCGGCGATCGCGCCGCGTTACGATTTGCTGAACCGGCTGTTGAGCGCGGGCAGGGATCGCGCGTGGCGCCGCGCGGCCGTCCGGGCGGCGGCGTTACCGGCAGGCGGACGTCTGCTGGACGTCTGCACCGGGACAGGCGACGTGGCGCTCGAGGCGGCGCGTCGGGATCCCGCGGCGCGCATCACCGGCGTAGACGTGAGCGTCCCCATGCTGCGCCTGGGCACCGCGAAAGTGCTCCGCGCCGGATGGGGCCGCCGGATCGGTCTGGCGGTCGCGCCCGCGGAGGCGCTGCCGTTTGCCGACGCGACATTCGACGCCGCGACCGTGGCCTTTGGGCTCCGCAATGTGGCGGACCGACGCGGCGGCTTGGCGGAGATGCACCGCGTGCTCCGGCCGGGCGGCCGTGCCGTCATTCTGGAATTTACGACGCCGCCGGGTCGTCTGTTCCGAGCCGTGTACCTGTGTTATTTCCACCGGGTCCTGCCAGCGATCGGGGGGCTGATCTCCGGCAACCGCTCGGCGTACGATTACCTACCGGCGTCGGTCGCGGAATTTCCCGAGCCCGCAGGCCTCTCGGCCTGGATGCGGGAGGCCGGTTTCCACGATGTCTCCTATCGGCTGCTGACCGGTGGGATCGTGGCGATTCACGTGGGAACACGATAGAACAAAAGCGCAGGGGAGCACGGGAGTAACGAAGCAGAGGGGCAGACGCGCACGCGCCCCGGTTTGCGTCTTCACTGCTGGCGCTGTTGAATGTCGCTCTCGCTCCATACGGACGGGTGAACGCCTACGCATGTTTTCGAAGCTGCGGACGTGCCTGGAAATGATTCGGTTCTCACACACCGTGTTCGCGCTGCCGTTTGCGTTGATGAGCGCGGTCTTGGCAGCAAGTGGTCTGCCCAGCGGCCGCACGCTCGGCTGGATTCTGGTCGCGATGGTGGGCGCCCGCAGCGGGGCGATGGGCATGAACCGGATCGCCGACCGGGCGCTGGATGCCGCAAACCCGCGGACGCGGGACCGGGCGCTGCCGCGGGGGCGGATATCGTCGGTCGAAGCGGCGGCGTTCGTGGTCCTGTCGTTTCTCGTGTTCCTGGTCGCTGCGTGGCAATTGAATCCGCTCTGCTTCGCGCTCGCCCCGGTCGCGCTCTTCGTCCTGGTCGGGTATTCCTACACGAAGCGGTTCACCGTGCTCTCCCACCTCGTGCTCGGGCTCTCGCTGGGGATCGCACCGGTCGGCGCCTGGATCGCCGTGACCGGCGGGTTCGCGCTCGCACCGCTACTCCTCTGCGTGGCCGTCCTCTTCTGGGTGGCAGGATTCGACATCCTGTATGCGTTTGCCGATATCGAGTTCGACCGGCAGGCCGGGTTGTTTTCGATTCCGGCGCGCTGGGGGATGGGGGTCGGCCGCTGGGTGTCGGCCGCGTTTCACGCCGTTATGATCGTCTGCCTCGCCACGCTCGTTCCGCTGGTGGGGCTCGGGTGGGTCTATACGGTCGGTCTAATGCTAGCGGCGGCGCTCCTCGGGACGGAACACCTTCTCATCCACCGCCACGGCCTCGCGAAACTCGACCTCGCCTTCTTCAACGTCAACGGCATCGTCAGCATCGGGATGTTGGTAGCGACGCTGCTGGAC
>DATJQT010000396.1:0-1126 GCA_035505475.1 Vulcanimicrobiaceae bacterium | reverse complement strand
TCCACGAACTCGCAGGTGCGCAGCAGGGTGGCCGACACCGCGCTGGTGCCGGCCGGCAGCCCGCCGTCGGTGGCGGCGCGCTCGCGCATCAGCGCGTCGAACGCGGCCAGCAATCCCGGTAGGGACCGCCCTTGCGGGCGGCCCCCCGGACAGATCCCGGCGTGCGGAATTAGCGCACCGGGCTCCTGCCTTGGGTCCTGGCGGCGAGGCGCACGCTGGGGTAGGGATGCACGATGCGGGCAGGGGGCAGCCACCGAGCAGCGATCCGGCCGTACCGGGCCCAGGTCATGCGATGACGCTGGCTCCGGCGCCGCAGCGACTGCCGCCATAGCCATCTCACCTGGCCCCGAAAGGCCGACACCGCATCGATGTTGCCGGGCACGGCGTAGTAGTTGAGGTGCCCCCTCAACACGCTGGCCAGCCAGCGCCCCTGCTCGGGGATGGACCAGTGACGGCGCCGCCGGAGCTCGGCTTTCACCTGCTTCAGCTTCGCCCTCATCCTCTTTTTGATGGTGATGCGCCGGAGCCAGAAGCGCCCGTCCCTGGTCTTCCCGCACACGTGGGTGAAGCCCAGGAAATCGAACGTCTCCGGTTTCGCCAGACCGCGTTCTTGCCGGTTCTTCGCCGCAAAGCGGCCGAACTCGATAAGGCGGGTCTTGTCCGGATGCAGCTCCAGGCTGAACTTCGCAAACCGCTCTCGAAGATCCCTGAGGAACCGCTTTGCATCACCGAGGTACTGGAACCCGGCCACGAAGTCGTCCGCGAACCTCACGATGATCACGTCACCGTGTGCGTAGCGGCGTCTCCACCAATCGGCCCACAGGTCGAAGACATAGTGAAGGTACACGTTCGCGAGCAACGGCGAAGCCGATGCCCCCTGCGGTGACCCCTCGAGCGTCTCGGACCAGTTCCCATCCTCGATGACCCCCGCGGTCATCCACTTCCGGACGAGCCGCAGGACTCGCTTGTCCGCAATGCGATGCCCGAGGAACCTCTCCATCCAGGAGTGATCAAGCCTGGAGAAGAAGTCGCTGACATCAGCGTCGAGTATCCAGTTCACCTTCCTCTCGGAGATCCCGACCGCGAGCGCATCCAGCGCGTCATGCGGGCCACGCCCGGGCCGGAA
>DATJQT010000395.1:0-8452 GCA_035505475.1 Vulcanimicrobiaceae bacterium | reverse complement strand
TGAGCCGCCGCGCAAGAGAACATGCCGATGAGCGACCACACTCCGGAGAGCCGATCCGATGCAGGAAGAGGGGAGGGTCCCGGCGGCGAAAGCCGCCATGGGCCCGCCTTCGCCGTCGGGAGCGCCTCCCGGCCCGTCTTCTTGGTCCTGGCCGCCATCAGCGCGTGCCATTTCCTCAACGACATGGTGCAGTCCCTGATCCCGGCGATCTATCCGCTCCTCAAGGCCTCCTTTCACCTGACCTTCGGCCAGGTGGGGCTGATCACCTTCACCGTCCAGGTGACCGCCTCCTTGCTCCAGCCCCTCGTCGGGCTCGCGGCCGACCGCCGCCCCATACCCTACTCGCTGCCCGTCGGCATGACCGCCACGCTCGTCGGTCTGCTCCTGCTCGCGTGGGCGCCCCGCTACGCGGTCCTGCTGGTCGCCGCCGCCTTGGTCGGCGTGGGCTCCTCCGTGTTCCACCCGGAATCCGCGCGGGTGGCCCGCCGCGCGTCGGGCGGGCAGTTCGGCCGGGCCCAATCCTTGTTCCAGGTCGGCGGCAATGCGGGGCAGGCACTCGGGCCCGTCCTGGCCGCGCTCCTCGTCCTGCCGCGCGGGCAGGCCAGCCTGGCGTGGTTCTCGCTCGCCGCACTCCTGGCCATCGGCCTCCTCACCCGGATCGGTGCCTGGTCCAAGCGGCAGGTAACCCATCCGGCCCGCCCGGGGCGCCGGCCCGGGCCCCCGGGGTCGGCCGCCCCTCCGCACGTCGGACGGATCATCGCCGTGCTGCTCGCGCTCATCTTCTCGAAGTACGTCTACCTGGCCAGCCTGACCAGTTACTACACCTTTTACTTGATCAGCCGGTTCCAGGTCTCGGTCGCCACCGCGCAGCTCCATCTGTTCGTGTTCCTGGGCGCGGTCGCCGTCGGGACCCTGATCGGCGGTCCGGTCGGGGACCGCATCGGGCGTAAGTATGTGATCTGGGGGTCGATCCTCGGCGTGCTCCCGTTTACGCTCCTCCTGCCGTATGCCTCCTTGCGGTGGACGGGCCCGCTCACCGTCGTCATTGGCCTGGTGCTGGCGTCCGCCTTCTCGGCGATTCTCGTCTATGCGCAGGAGCTGATCCCGGGCAAGGTGGGCTTGATGGCCGGCCTTTTCTTCGGGTTCGCCTTCGGCATCGCCGGGGTCGGCGCCGCCGTCCTGGGCCGGCTGGCCGACGGGACCAGCATCGGGTTCGTGTATCACGTGTGCGCGTTCCTGCCGGCGATCGGGCTCTTGGCTGGCTGGTTGCCGGATCTGGAGCGGACGCGGGCCCGCGCCCGCTTTACCCCCAGCCCGCGCCCGTGAGCGCCGTCGAGAGCACGGGGGCTCGATTGGGGGGGCCGAAGGGTGGTCCGCTCATAATTGACATTATTCTGTACATGATTTAGGATCGAATTTAAGGAGAAAGCCATGTCCATCACCCCGAAGGATGTCATTCCACTCACGAAAGCCCGTGCCCGCTTGCCCGAACTGTGCGAAGAGGTGTCGCGGGGAGGCACTGAAAAGCTCATCACGCGGAATGGCGAGAGCTGCGCCGTGCTCATCGGGGTCGAGCGCCTCGAATATTTCCACCGCTTGGAGCGGGAACGGATCCATCTCACGTTGCTGGACGAAGCGGTCCGCGGTCTCGAGGATGTCAAAGCTGAACGAACCGTGAGTCTACGGAAGCTCCGCTCGCGTCATGGTCGCTAGCGATCTGGTCCCGGTTTTCACGGAAAACTTTTCGAACAATCTAGAGTCCCTCCGCGATTTTCTCGGTGTGGAAGGACGGTCGGCCTTTGAGCAATTGCTCGATCGGCTTTTCGATGACATCGTCCCGACGATTTGCCGGTTTCCAATGTCTGGGCGCGCCCTACTTCAGCGCCCCATCCAGTCCATCGAGACCGAAACCCGCGTAAAGCAAATCCAACAGCTCCTTCGGCCGGGAGACGAGCTCCGCGAATTTATCGTGGATGAATATATTGTTCTCTATATGAAGCGTAGCCGTCGATTGCTGTTCCTGGCTATCAAGCACCATCGACAACTCTCGTTCGAATTCAATCAATTCTGGGCATAGCGGAAACGCGCGGATTGTGGCCAATTCAGAAGTGGTATTTCTCCCGGAGTCCCTTGATAAAGCCGTCGTCCAGCATCGACTTGAAGGTTTTGTCAATTGCCTGTCCTTCCCAAATTACCCGCGTTGGTGCGCAGGAAGCTTGCGGTGTCCGGCAACGACCCTGTGAACGTCTCGGCAGAACGCTTTGCCGCGCTTCGACAGCAACTTGGCCCCAACTGAGACCTGTCCTCCGCGACCGAAATTTCCAGCAGTTTGACCTGGACCGGGCCTTCGGGATAGTGGTAAAGATGGCGGAGAAAATAGCCAATCACACGTGACCACGGGAGTCACCTGTGAAAGCGTCCTGTTCCAGCACCGTAGTGTGAGGAGAGCGCGATGGCTCAAGAATATCAGTCGGTATTTCAGCTCAAAGTCACTCTGCGTAACGTGCGCCCGCCGATCTGGCGGCGGATTCTGGTGCCGAGCAACTTCACGCTGGAGCGGCTGCACCATATCCTGCAATTCGTCATGGGCTGGACCAACAGCCACCTGCATGAGTTTCAGGCTGGTGACGTTCGGTACGGACCTCCAAACCCCGCAGACTGGGATGCCGGTGAAATCGTGAGTGAAAAGCGCACACGCCTTGGTCAGGTTCTGGAGGCGCCGAAGGATCGGCTGCTCTACACCTATGATTTCGGGGACGACTGGCAGCACGATATCGTGGTCGAGAAGGTCCTCGCGCGAGAGCCCGGCATGAAGTACCCGTGGGTCCTCGCGGGAAAGCGAGCATGCCCGCCGGATGACGTGGGCGGCGCCTGGGGGTACGAAGAGTTTCTGGAAAAGATCCGGAACCCCAAGCACCCCGAGCACGAAGAGATGCTGGAATGGTGCGGCGGCTCCTTCGATCCCGAGGCGTTCGACGCCTACACCCTCAACCTCCGCTTCCACGGCGGTTGGGTGCCCGCAGCGTCGGCTGAGGAAGACCGTCCCGTAAAGCCCAGACGAAAGGCGGGCCCGAAAGCAGGGTAGGGATACCTTTCACCTTTCGCGCCGAGATCTCAGGATGCTCGGAGGCCCGCGCCGCCGCCCCCGTTGCTGCTAAGAGATGTTACTTTAACCATATTGTCGTTCCCGAAAACCCATGCCAGACGATTCAGTGAGGCCTTCCGTCGCCTTGCGGTTGCGGGATCTGAGCCGGAACTGATTTGAAACAGCGGGGCCGTCGGGTCGGATCGGAGGCAACCATGAGGGGAGGCGGCGGTGATTACGACCGACTGATGCGGTTGTTGGCGGAAGCGGGCATCCGGATGCCGCCCGTCCCCGAGGCCCTCTGTCGGCAGCTGAAGGAGCGGGCCGAGTGGGTGTTCAGCACGCGGACGTTCAAGGCGCCGCCTGCGGATCTGCTGTATTACGTGCGGAAGGCGATCGCGGGAGCGCTGCCGGATTTTGCGCTCATCGCGCGCCCGGCCGACGCCCGCCCTTTGACCCTGCACGTCTACATTCTCCAGGCGCCACTCCAACTGTTTCTGCAGCTGCGCTGGGACGAGACGCCCGCGGTCGCGGCGGGGATTGACGCCATCCTCGCGCTGAGCGAAGAACTCGCGCGGGAAATACCGGCCGCCCTCCGCCGCGGCCGGCTCACTTTGGACGGCCGGCTCACCGTCGTGGGCTCGGACTTTACCGCGGGGTTCTGGGAGGTGGCGGCGAGCACCGAGCGCGCGGTCCGCCCCGGCGCGGCAAAGCGGCCTGGTGCGCGGACGATTTCGCCTCCCCAAGCCATCGTCGCCGACGCGCTCCGATGGTGTCGCATAACAGGATAACCTCGGAAGACTCGGACAGCGGCCGCGCCATTGGTGAACGACCCGAATCATCAATGCCGACACGCCGGTGCCTACCTTCGATTCAAGTTCGACGTAATCTCATCCTGGACGTGCGCACCGAGGATGCCCGGTGGTATAGATGGTCGTCCGCCGCCCTGACGGAGTGCGCCAATGCGGGGTGTCGTTCCCGAAAATAATATCTGGGCCATGCTGCCACGCGGCAGGCCAGCAGATCATGGCACGCCGGGCTGCCGACGCCTCTCTCGCGTGAGGGACTGTCCGATATTTGATCGAGGCATCCGCCGGAAACTCAGTAAGGATCCAGTAAGCAGGAGCAGCAGAATTGGCCCAACATGGACTGGAACAGGCTGAAAACGGAATGCGCTAAGCACCTGATAGTACAAGCTATTCTGAAACAGACCGGAATGGATGATAGAGAGGCGGGCCTCTTGCCTCCGCAATTATTCTCGTGCATGCGTTACGCGGCCAACTGCTCAAGGTGGTAGTTCTCTGATTCCGTCAGTGTCTTATAGGAAGCAATTCGCGCCCGACCATCGTGTATGGCAGTCGACTCGTCATTAGCGGCCGCAAATGTCGTTGGGGTATTCTCCTTGACGGTGATGGGCCTTTACGTTCAAAATTGCCGTTATTCACACACATCGTGCCAAAGAAATCTGCGTACGGTCGTCACGAGAAGACGGCCCCCAATGCTCCTGTGTGCTCGCGAAATTTTTGACGGCTCGCGGAATCGAGCCAAAGAGGAGAGCCATGAAGAACAGGGCGATTATCCGGATGGCCGTCATGGCGGCAGTGCTCCTGGTAGCGTTGTCAGCGGGTTCGGCCTGGGCGCAGGCCCCGGTGACGATCGATTTCTGGGGCGGCTGGACCGGGCCGGATCGAGGAGTCATGGAGAACTTGGTGAACCAGTACCAGGGCCAGAATCCCGGTGTGAAGGTTAACCTGTTCACCGTCCAGTGGACCCCGCTCTTCGATCGCTTTCTCACCTCGTTTCGCAGCGGGGACGTGCCGGACGTCCTGGCGATGCACTGGCAGGACATTGCCACGTTCGCCAGCAAGAACCTCCTTCAGCCCGTCGCAAACGATGTCGCGGCCGCCGGGCTCAAAGCCGACCAGTTCGCCCAGACCGCCTGGAACGGCACGTTCTGGAACGGTACCCAGTACGCCTTCCCGCTCGACTTGGCCATGCACGGGGTCTTCGTCAATCTCGACATGTTCAAAGCGGCGGGCCTCGACCCCAGCAAGCTCCCCACGACCGGGGCCGAGCTGGTCTCCGCCGCGACAAAGCTGACCATCGATCAGAACGGTAAGCATCCGGGCGACAGCGGCTTCGATGCGACCAAGGTCAAGCAGTGGGGGTTCGGGATCAACTCGAATCACCACGCCTTCTATTACTTTTACGCGCTTCTGGCCCAGCAGGGCACTTCGTTCCTCGATCCGGCGGGAACCAAGGTGGCCGTGGACACCGGGAAGGCGGAGCGCGCGTGGCAATGGATCCAGGACTTGGTTTATAAACACAAGGTGGTCCCGACCGGACAGACCAACGCCTTCCAGGATTGGGTGACGGGCCGCGTAGCCATGGCCGTGGACGGCCCGTGGCAGTTGCCGGCGGTGCAGTCCGCTCCGTTCGCCTGGTCCACCACCACGTTCCCGAACGTATTTGGGAAAGCCGCCGCTTGGGGGAGCGGCCATATTCTCACCCTGCCGGTCAAGAACGACCCGGCGAAGCGGCAAGCGGCGATCAAGTTCACCACCTGGCTGCTCAACAACTCCGCCGGCTGGGGCACCTCCGGGAACATCCCGGCGAAGCTGTCGGCACGCCAGGCCCAGGAATTCAAGGCGCTGCCGGGCCGGACGGCGTTCATAGACTCGCTGCCGTTTGTCGTGGCCCTGCCCGACATCCCGAAGACGAACCAGGTCTTCTCCGCTGCCGGACCGAGCCCCATCGTCGTCGCCGCCCAGAACGTCATCTTGAAGGGTGAGCCGGTCGCGCAGGCGCTGAAGCAGTTGATCGATGGAGCTAACCAGATTCTGGCGACGCCCTAGCGGCGCAGCTCGCCAGAGAGCCTGAGGATCGCGAGCGATCCTGCGGTCCTGACAGAAGGCATCGAGTGACCGAGACGGCGGCGTCCTCGACACGGCGGACCCGACAGCGTGGTGGTTCATCGCGCTGGTACGGCGCAGCGGCCCCCTGGGTGTTTCTGGCACCCTTTCTGACCGCCTTCATTCTGTTTCGCCTCGGCCCGGTGATCGCGGGATTTGTCATCAGCCTGACCCGGTGGAGCATCGTAGGATCGCCCACCTGGGTCGGACTGGCGAACTACCGCGCGATGCTCCGCGACCCGCTCTTTCACACCGCGCTCCTCAACACGCTCTTCTTCGTGCTGCTCACCGTCCCGGCGATGGTCGCGCTCAGCCTCGGATTGGCGCTGCTCGTCAATGTGCCGCTCGCCCCGCGGATCTTCACGCGCACCTCCGTGTTCCTTCCGTACGTCGTCATGGCCGCAGTGGTGGGGGTGATCTGGAACTGGATGCTCGACTCCAACTTCGGGCTCGTCAATTATGGGCTGATGCTGGTGGGGCTGGGGCCGTACCGCTGGCTCACCGATTTCTCGTTGGCGATGCCGGCCGTGGCGGGCGTTACCATCTGGTGGACCGTCGGGTTCAACATGATCATCTACCTCGCCGGCTTGCAGGAAGTCCCGCGCGAGCTGGAAGAGGCGGCGATGATCGACGGGGCTGGCTCCTTGGCCGTGCTCCGCCACGTGACGTTGCCGATCCTCACCCCGACCACGTTCGTCGTGCTGATGCTCACCACCATCAACGCGGTGCAGGTCTTCGACCAAATCTACGTCATGACAGGGGGCGGACCGGGCACGGCGACGCTCACGCTCGTGCAGTACCTCTATTACCAGGCCTTCCAGTCTTACAATCTCGGCTACGGCTCGGCCGTGGCCTATTTCGTGTTCGTGCTGCTCGCCGTGTTCGGCATCATCCAGCTGCGGGTCGTCCGTCAGCAGGCGGCATCGTGAAGCCGTCGCTCCGCCGCCGATGTTGGCAGCATGGAGCCGCCCTTTTCATGATCGTCGTGGGGATCGTCTTCCTGCTTCCGGTTTTCTGGTTGCTCATCACCAGCGTGAAGCCGGAAGGCGACATCATGCGGTATCCGCCGGAATTCATCCCGCGGCATCTCACCGGAGAAAACTTTGCGAGCGTCTTCCGCCGATTCGCGTTCGGGCGGTGGGCGGTCAACAGTGTCGTGGTCGCCACCGCCGCCACGATGCTGGTCCTGCCCGTCGACGCGGCCGCCGGGTACGCGCTCGCGCGGTTGCGCTTTCCGGGCCGGAATGCGCTGTACCTGCTCATCCTCTCCATGCTCATGGTGCCGCTCCAGGTGACGGTCATTCCGCTGTTCATCGGGTTCGTCGGAGTGGACATGCTCAACAGCTATTGGGCGCTGATCTTGCCCACGGTGGCGAATGTCACCGGCGTGTTCCTCCTGCGTCAGTTCTTCGTGTCCGTCCCGGTCGAACTCGAGGACGCCGCGCGGATCGACGGCACCAATCAGTTTCAGCTCTGGTGGTTCATCATGGTCCCCCTCGCCCGGCCGGTGCTCGCCACGGTCGCCATCATCACGTTCATGTCCTCGTGGAATAACTTTCTCTGGCCGCTGATTGCGGTCAGCAACGATGCCACCCGCACACTTCCGATCGGCATCGCGCAATTCATGGGCGCCAGCAGCGGCGCCAGCGGCTCCGCACCGACCTACGGGATGCCCACCGCCGCGGCGGCTATGGCCACCGCGCCTGCGGTGGTGGTCTTTCTGGCCCTCCAGCGCTGGTTCGTCCGCGGGATCACGTCGACCGGGATCAAGGGATAACGCGATCGCCCCTGCGCGGAGGCGCCGCCCCATTATCGGCAGGCTTGCCGTCGCTCCCAACCATGACCGGGAGAATTCGATGACGTTTCAGATCTCCTCACCCACGCCAATCCTTCGCGCCCCGTTCGACCCGCCTACGTGTCACGGCATAACCCTGGCCGGTCTGGCTGAGGGCCGCCTCTTGGCGGTGTGGTATGCGTGCTCGTACGAGACCTCTCCGGATACCGTCATAGTTGCCTCGGAAGGTTCGAGCGCGGAATCCTGGTCACCGCCCCGCATTATTGTCGACCTCCCGCTCACGCCGGTCGGCAACCCTGCCCTGTGGCGAGACCGCCTCGGGCTGCACCTCGCCTATGTGATCCTGGCTAGCGAGCAGTGGACGAGTGCGCGAATCGTGGCCTCCGACTCCGCCGACGACGGCCGCACGTGGAGCCGCCCGCGCCTCCTCCACAACCGGAAGGGTCTCATGACCCGCAACCGGCCGCTGAGCACGCCTGGTGGGGCCATCCTGCTGCCAATCTACGACGAGACTACCTGGGCACCGCTCGTCCTTCGCAGCGAGGATGGCGGGATGCATTGGCGCCTGTTTGGGGATACCACAGCGCGTGGCGTGGCCTTGCAGCCGGCGCTCGCACTCGCGCCGGAAGGGAAGATTTTGATGCTGTCACGTGGGCGCAA
>DATJQT010000394.1:0-1849 GCA_035505475.1 Vulcanimicrobiaceae bacterium | reverse complement strand
GCCGCATCACGGCCGAAGAACACGCCGGCGTCGATGTCCTCAAACGGTTCCCATCCGCGATAGGGCGCCCGCTTCGGATCGTCGTTGGGCGGCCAGCCGAAGTGCTCCGGACCGATGCCCGTTCCGTCGATGGCACGCCGAATCTGCGTCAGGGCCGCTTTGCTGAACTGCACAGGCGGCCCACCCGGCACCGCCGGCGGGTCAGCGGGTACCGAAATTTCTTCGATCGCTTCTTCAGGTAGGCCCTCCACGAACAGGTCGCAGCGCTGCTCCTGGGAAGTAAAGTCTTTGTCTCCCGCATCTTCCAGGCGCGCGATGATGATCTGTTTGTCCCACACCTCTGCGCTGCGAAATTCGGTTTGGCATTCGGGCGAGTCCAGCCAAGCTTTTGACGACAAACAAATCACCGTTTGGCTGCCGTACTCTTTCTGAACCAACTGTGGCTTCCACCCCGGCCCGCCCACTTTCAACCCCGTCTCGGGGTCCAGGTCGATGAATGAACCGTCCCCGGTTTTATGCGCACTTCCTTTGTTGGGAAGGATGGCGCGATGCCGAGCAAGTACGACGAGAACACCAAGGCCAGGGCGGTGCGGTTGGTCCGCGAACACCGTGATGATTACGACTCAGAGTGGGCGGCGATGAAGGCGATCGCCGGCCGACTGGGGATGAACACCGAGACGCTACGCAAGTGGGTGCGCCAAGCCGAGATCGACGCCGGTGAAGTAGCGGGGGTCTCCAGCCAGGAGAGCCGGGAGCTGCGGGAGCTGCGTAAGAAGAACCGCGAACTGGAGCAGACTATCGAAATCCTCAAGGCCGCCACGACTTTCTTCGCGCGGGAGTGCGACCCGCTACACCGCTGATCTGCGAATTCATCGACGAACACAAGCAGCGGTTCGGGGTCGTACCGATCTGTCGCGCCCTGGGGCTCCAGGGCGCGTCGATCGCCCCGCGCACCTACTGGGCGCACCGCTCATCGGCACCGTCGAAACGGGCCCTGTGGGATACCACGATCACCGAGATCCTGGCCGGCTACTACGAGCCTGATGCCGACGGAAAACGCCCACCGGAGAGCCTGTACGGCAGCCTGAAGATGTGGGCGCACCTGCAACGCCAGCACATCCCGGTGGCGCGGCGCACGGTGGAACGGATCATGCGCCACAACGGCTGGCGGGGCGTCATCCGGGCTCGCCGCCCGCCGCGCACCACCGAGCGCGACCCGGCCGCAGCCCGGGCACCTGACTTGGTGGGCCGGCGCTGGCGCGTTGCCGGGCCCAACCTGCTGGAGGTAGCCGACTTCACCTATGTTGCGCTCGACACCGGCGGGTTCGGCTACACCGCATTCGTCGTCGACGCCTACGCCGGGCTGATCCCGGGCTGGGAGTGCTCGATGACCAAAAACACCGGCTTCGTGGAGCGCGCCCTGCGTCACGCAGCGGTCTTCCGCGCCCGCCAAGGCTATCCGTTCAACGACACGATCCATCATAGCGACGCCGGAAGTCAGTACACTGCAATACATTACGGTGAGACGTTGATGCTGGAGGGGCTGATCCCATCAATCGGTACCGTCGGTGATGCCCTGGACAACGCGCTGTGCGAAACCACGATCGGGCTCTACAAAACCGAGTGCGTGCGCGCCGGCTCCCCGTTTCGCACCGGACCGATCCGTACCCTGGCCGACCTGGAGAACATCACCTCAGCATGGGTTAGCTGGTACAACACGACCAGGCTGATGCACCGCCTGGGCCGCATCCCACCCGCGGAAGCCGAGGCCGAGTACTACGCTCGACTCCAGGCCGGAAAGCACACCGGTCACACGTAACCAGGTGTGCATAAAACCGGGGATGCTTCA
>DATJQT010000393.1:0-1775 GCA_035505475.1 Vulcanimicrobiaceae bacterium | reverse complement strand
GAAGCTTCTCTAGCTCGTATGCCGTCCAACAAGCGGCTGCAGCTGACCGGGCACAGCTTCGCCGGCTTGACCCGTGGTAGTGTCTGGCGGCAAGGGCGGTGGCTTGGCAGGCTCGTCAGCTGCTGTGCCCGCCAGCTGAGCCGCCATCCGTTGTGCGGCACGAAGAGGGCGCAAGCCATGCCCGAGCTCGGGGATCAGTGGGCAGCGGGTGCGAACTACGAGAAGTTCATGGGGCGCTGGAGCCGCCTCCTTGCTCCACTTTTCGTGTCTTGGTTGCCGGTCCGAGCGGGCGCCCATTGGCTCGATGTTGGATGCGGTACGGGGGCTCTATCCGAAGCGATCTGCTCGCGCGCCAAGCCGGCGTCCGTGACGGCATGCGATCCCTCGGAGCCGTTCATTCGGCACGCGCGGCAACAGCCGGTTGATCCGGGGGTTCGTTTCGTCGTTGGCGGTGTCGGCAACCTTCCAGGCCGCGAGGGCGGCTTCGACAGCGTCAGTTCAGCCCTGGTGCTGAATTTCGTTCCCAAGCCCGAAGCCGGCCTCCAGGAGATGCGGCGCACTGCCTGCCGAGGCGGTCTGGTCTCGGCATGCGTGTGGGACTACGCCGGTCGGATGGAGTTCTTGAGGCGCTTCTGGGACTGCGCGTCGGAATTGGACCCAAGTGCGCGCAATGTCGACGAAGGCGTCCGCTTTCCGATCTGCGGGCGTGAAGCACTCGAGAAGTTGTTCCTCAGCAGTGGGCTTGGCCAAGTCGTGTGCGAGCCGCTCGAGATCACGACCCGGTTTTCGAACTTCGCAGACTTCTGGACTCCATTCCTCGGCGGCACCGGCCCCGCACCCTCCTACGTTGCAAGTCTCAGCGCAGATCAACGCGCCGCGTTGGCCATGAGCCTCGAGCGTGCGCTTCCCGTCGAACCGGACGGCGCCGTTTCCCTCGTCGCCCGCGCATGGGCCGTGCGTGGAGTCGTGGATTGAAAGCGTGCCGCACAACAAGCTGCTGCACCCGGCGCGACCCGTCGTCGCTCCAACCGTGGCGCGCCGCCGTCTGGGGTCGTAGCGTGGCCGGCGGGCGCGGCGCGGCGGCCGCCGGGCCGCGCGGGGTGAGCAGCAAGCCGTTAGACGGCGCAGAGGAGCGACTTGGCACGAACGTTTCGCACCCAAAAGCGTGCCCACCTCGCAGAGCGACGGATCAGCCGTACTCGCACAGGGGAAGTGCGCTATCCGCGAGTAGTTCAACGAACGCCCCGGGATGGAGATTCTCATCCGGCAGATCGAAGGTTCGTCGCCAATCTCCTCCGTCTCGTCCCAGTGGAGTATCTCTACGGGCTCAAGCGCATCGAGCTGCGAGCGCGCCAGAGTGAAGAGGTGGGCAAACCCTTCGGTCTCTATCTTCCCGATGAGAAGACCATCATTCTGTACTCACTGCCAATGGAGTGGTCCTGGAAGGGCGTTTCGCCGAGGAGCCGTCTCGTCCTGAGCATGCGAAGGTTCTTTGCCGAGATACGCCACGACGACGGCGTTTTACACATTCGCTGGCCCGAAGCTGGAAGCCGCAGTGTGTGGTTCTATTCCGAGGTGCTATCGCACGAGCTGGGTCATCATCACAGGAATCAATACCGGGCGAGGTTGCGGCCTATCGGCAGCCGTGACGGAGAACGCGCCGCCAATCTACGCAGCCGAAGGCTGTTCAAAGATCTTGTGAAGCAACTCCGTTCGCGTCGCGCCCGATCGAGCGCCGTCTAACACGCGGCTGCAGCTGGCCACCCGCCAGCTTT
>DATJQT010000392.1:0-1782 GCA_035505475.1 Vulcanimicrobiaceae bacterium | reverse complement strand
CTTCTATGCCTGGATCGCCCGAAGCGCCGACTTCATCAAGCATCACGACCCCAACCACCTCGTCTCCACCGGCAACGAAGGCCTCAAAGGCTGCCTCGAAAGCGAGGAGTGCGTAGTGCGCGCCCATTCGCCCGCCAATATCGACTATGTGACGTTCCACCTGTGGCCGCTCAACTGGAGCTGGGTCGATGCGGGCGACCTGAAAGGGACCTATGCCGGCTGCGAGGCCAAGTCGCGCGATTACATCGCCACGCATCTGAAGATCGCCGGACAGCTCGACAAACCGGCGGTGCTGGAGGAGTTCGGCTTCGTGCGCGACGGCGGCGCCTACGGCATCGACGTTCCCACGACCTGGCGCGACCGCTTCTATCGCATGGTGTTCGACGCGGTGGAGGCGAGCGCCGGGCAGGGCGGACCGTTCGCAGGCACGAACTTCTGGGCCTGGGGCGGGGCCGGACGCGCCCAGCATCCCGATTTCATGATGGGCCCGAACGACACCTCCTATGTCGGCGACCCGCCGCAGGAGCCGCAGGGCCGCAACTCGGTGTTCGACTGCGACGCCTCGACGCTCGCGATCATCCGCGGGCATGCGAGGCGGTTGAGGAAACTTCCGGCCTAGGCCTTTCGCTCCGGTTCCGATTCGGCGACTCACGCATCACGTCCGTGCGCCGACAGAGAGAAGCGATTTTTTGTGCACGGATTCGGCGTTGGTTGTTGCCGTTGTGGATTCCTGCCGCTTAAATAGGCAGACGATGTGCTTCTTTTGAGGGAGAGACTCATGTCCGCCGCCAACGTCGCCCCGGCCATCCACGATCCGGTCAGTAACGTGCTCAAATGGGTGCTGCTTGCGGTGGCCGTGGCTTCCTTCGCCCTGCTGGGCTGGGCGACAGCCGTGACCTACGCCCTCGCGCCGCCGCAGCCCGACCGTTTCGCGACTTCGCGCGGCGTGACACTGATGTCAGCCAACGACATCTTCGCCGGCAAAGGCGGTTTCCAGAAAGCCGACCTGATGGACTACGGCAGCATCTACGGCATGGGCTCGTACTACGGCGAGGACTACACGGCCTCGGTGCTCAATCGGCTGGGCACGCTCACGCAGGAGGCCCTCGCCAAGAAGCAGGGCGCACACTCGTTCGCGTCGCTGCCGGCCATGCAACAGGCCGCCGTGAAATCAGAGATGCAACGGGAATTGCAGACGATCGATCTCACCAGGCGGATCGTGGTCGTCCCCGACGCGCTGGCGAGCGCGATATCGGCCGAACAGATCGAGCTTTCGACAGCGCTTCACACCGCCAACCCGCTGGCGGGATGGACCCCCGCCTACAGTCTTTCCGCCAAGGACGCGCTGCACACGGCCGACTTTCTGGTTTTCTCCGCGCTCACCACCGTGGCACGCCGGCCCGGCACGACCGGATCGTGGACGGAGAACTGGCCTTTTGAGCCGCTGGTGGGCAACGCGCCCACCACCAACACCTTCCGCTGGACCTGGATCAGCTTCTGCTTCACCTTCCTGATGTTCGGCGTGGTGCTCTTCATCTACGAGTACTGGCTGAACGATCCCGATGTGGCGCCAATGGATCCGGTGCTGGCCAAGTTCGGGTCGCTAACCCCGAGCCAGAGGCGCGTCGGCAAGTACTTCCTGATCGTGGCCGCAGTGCTCCTGGTCCAGATCCTGGCCGGCACGATCATGGCGCACTCCTATTACGACCGCACCAGCTTCTACGGCATCGACATCAACCGCTGGTTCCCGTTCAACTTCCTGCGCGACGTGCACATCCAGAC
>DATJQT010000391.1:0-3024 GCA_035505475.1 Vulcanimicrobiaceae bacterium | reverse complement strand
GAAACCATCCAACGGTCCGGCGGCAAGGCGCATGCGCTCAAGGCGGATCTCAGCCAATCCCGCGAAGCGGATCGCGTGGTGGCCCAGACGATCGAGGAATTTGGCCAACTCGACGTGCTCGTGAACAATGCCGGCCATCTGGTGCAGCGCTGCCCCGTGCCCGAGCTGTCCGATGCGCTCTATCATACGATCATGGACGTCAACATGACGAGCACGTTCCAGATGTGCCGGGCGGCATTGCGGCACATGGTGCCCCGCGGCACGGGCAGCATCGTGAATATGGCGTCTGCTGCAGCGTTCGCAGGCGGCGGCGCCGGCGCAACGATCTACGCGGCGAGCAAGGGGGCGGTGGTCAGCTTTACGCGGGCGCTCTCGAAAGAAGTCGGGCCCAAAGGCATTCGGGTGAATGCTGTCGCGCCCGGCCAGATCTCGACCCAGTTCCACGAGCGCTTCAGCACGCCGGAAGGCCGCGCGAACACCATCAAGACCATCCCGCTCGGGCGCGAGGCTCATCCGAAGGAAGTGGCAAACGTCGTCCTGTTCCTCGCCTCGCCCGCCGCGTCGTTCGTGAACGGCGAGGTTTCGGGCATCAACGGCGGGATGTACTTTCATTGAGTTCCGTGCGACTGACCCTGAAATCAAGACACCCGGAGATGTGCCTCCGGGTGTCTTGGTCTTACCGGCGAATCATCGGCCTGCGAGGCTGTGAACCCGTGAGCCAGGAGTGCTCCCAATGAAAGCGGCTGTTTTCACGGAGGACAAACGACTGGTGGTCCAGGACGTCCCCGATACGACCCCGGAGGCCGACGAGATCGTCTTGCAAGTGAGCTACTGCGCGATCTGCGGCTCCGACCTCCACCGGTACGCCCATGCCATGATGAGTCCGGGCACGATCATGGGGCACGAGTTCTCCGGCGTTGTGGTCGCGACCGGCAAGAACGTCACGGCATGGAAAGTCGGAGACCGCGTGACCCGCTGCGGAGGGATACCGAATCCGGGTCGCGAGCTTCCGATCGCACCGCCCCGCTACAGTGCGAAGGAGCGTGGCTTTCTGGGCATGAAGCCCGGCGCGTACGCGCAGTACCTGGCCACGCCGGCGGAGAAGGTGATGGCGACACCGGCGGGCGTGAGCGACCTCGACGCGTCGCTGATCGAGCCGCTCACCGTCGCCATCCACGCGGTGCGCGCGTCCAAGCTGAAGCTCGGCGATGCCGCCGTGGTGGTGGGCGCGGGCCCGATCGGGCTTTTCACGCAGCAGTGCGTCCGCCTCGCCGGGGCTACCCGCGTGTACGTCTCGGAGACGAACCCCGCGCGCCGGCAGGTCGCCAATCTCCTGGGGGCCCATGGCGTGTTCGATCCGCGCGGCGTTGACCTCGTAAAGGAGATCGTCGCCCGCACCGGCATCGGGGCGGACGTTGCCTTCGAGTGTGCCGGGGCCACGCCCACGCTGCAGCAAGCGCTCGAGCTGGTCAAGATGGGCGGACAGGTGATCGTCGTCTCGCTGGCCTGGGAGCCGGTGGACTGTCGGCCGGTGGAATGGGTCGGCCGTGAAGTAGAGCTGAAAAGCGTGTATGCGCATCTAAACAGTGAGTGGCTTATCGCGCGAGACCTGGTGTCCCGGGGAGAAGTGCAGATGAAGCCGCTCATTTCAAGGGTGGTTGGCCTTGAAGAAATTGACGGAGCGTTTCAGGAACTGTTGAACCCGGGGAACGAGCTGGTGCAGGTTGTCGTGCAGTGTAATTAATGTGGGGAACGGATTTCGCCTGATATTCAAGCAAGCAATGCAGTCAACTGCGAAAGAAGGCGGTGGAGCGATGCAACGGCGTGAATTAGGAAGAAGCGGCCTTACGGTCTCTGCGATAGGGCTCGGCTGCATGGGCATGAGCCCAACGTACGGCGAGGCGACGGAAGATGAAGCGATCGCCACGATCCATCGTGCCTTCGAGTTGGGGATCGATTTCCTGGATACCTCGGACATGTACGGCCGCGGGCATAACGAAGAGCTGGTTGGGCGTGCGATCGCCGGGCGGCGCCAGCAGGTCGTGCTGGCCACGAAGTTCGGCAACATTCGCCGGGCCGATGGCACGAGCGAGGTGAACGGCCGCCCCGAATACGTGATGACGGCGTGCGAGGCGAGCTTGAAGCGGCTTCGCGTGGAATACGTGGATCTCTACTACCAGCACCGGGTGGACCCCACCGTTCCGATCGAAGAGACGGTCGGGGCAATGGCGCGGCTGGTCCAGCAAGGGAAGGCACGCCACCTCGGATTGTCGGAAGCGGCGCCCGCCACGATCCGGCGCGCGCATGCGGTGCATCCGATCGCGGCGCTCCAGACCGAATACTCTCTCTGGAGCCGGGACGCGGATGCGGAGATTCTGCTGACCTGCCAGACCCTGGGGATCGGGTACGTGGCGTACAGTCCGCTCGGTCGCGGTTTCTTCGGTGGGAAAATTCGCACGGCGGAGGCGATGGGGACGACGGATCATCGGCGCAACATGCCCCGGTACCAGCCGGACAATCTGGCACGGAATCTCGCGCTGCTCCAGGGTATGGAAGAGTTGGCGGCCCGCAAAGGCTGCACGCCCGCGCAGCTCGCGCTCGCCTGGGTGCTGGCACATCCGGCAGGGATTGTCCCGATCCCGGGGATGCAGCGGCGCACCTACCTCGAAGAGAACGCCCGGGCGGTTGACGTGGCTCTCACCGCGGATGAGGTCCAGCAGCTCGCACGCACGTTCGCAGGGACTGTCGCGGGCGAGAGGTATCCCCCGGCCATGATGAAGCGGGTGAGTATTTGATGGACCCCGTCACGCCGTGAATTTTCAACGAGTCCCGTCTCTATTCCCGCGGATTGTCGGTACGTGAGCGAAAGCGAATGAATCCCAACAGGAACAACGAGGCGAGTGTCGCAAATCCGGCTGCGCCGAAAGCAAACGAAAACGAGAAGTGATCGGCGAGGAGGCCGACGAGTGGCGGCACAGTGCCGGCGCCGATGAGCGCGGCGAGGACCATGATCATTGACAATGC
>DATJQT010000390.1:0-1029 GCA_035505475.1 Vulcanimicrobiaceae bacterium | reverse complement strand
CCCACCCCTGCCGATAGCGTGGAGGAGTTCCGCGTGACCGTGCTCACGCCCAATTCATCGCTGGTGCGCGCGTCCGGCGCTCAGGTGACCCTCGTCGGGCGCACCGGAAGCAACAGCTTTCACGGCGCGATCTACGAGTACCTGCAAAACTCGGAGCTGAACTCGAATACCTGGGACAACAATCGCGCGGGCCAGCTCAAAGCCCCCATCCGCGACAATCGCTTCGGCGGCCGTATCGGCGGACCGATCAAGAAGAACAGGACGTTCTTTTTCGCCAATTACGAAGGCCGCCGGTTCGCCAACGTCGCCCAGGTGACGCGCACCGTTCCCACCGACACCCTGAAGGCCGGCATCCTCCAGTTCAAGGACGCCTCCGGCAATGTCCAGCAATTCAACCTGTCCACCACCTCGATTTGCGGCCCCAATGGTAACAGCGCGTGCGACCCGCGCGGCCTCGGCCTCAGCCCGGCCGTGAAAGCGCAGTGGGCCAAAATGCCGCAGCCGAACCTCTCCGGCGTCGGCGATGGGTTGAACACCAGTGGCTACTTCTTCAACCTCGGCGTCCCGGTGCAGAGCGATTACGGCGTCGTCCGCCTGAATCACAGCTTCACCGACCGCGTCCAGGCGGCCGCCAGCTACACCTACTTCCGGCAGATCACCACCGGTTCCGGAGATGTCGGCATCGTCAACGGGCAGCCTCAATCTTTCGTCGTCACCCCGCAGCGCGGCACGGTGATGAACGCGTCGCTCAACTGGCAGATCACACCCGCCTGGCTGAACATCGCGCGATTCGGTTACGTGCGCGATAACAATGCCAACCAGGCGACGTCGCCCACCGCGGCTGCCGGTCTGCTCAACACTCCGGGCTCCGGCACTCCCGCCGGCCCCGTGGCGCTCCTCATCGGCAGCGGCGTCAGCAGCTTTCTCGATTCGCCCATCGATATGGACACCCAGCGCGCCCGTTATCAGGCCAACTACAACGGCGACTTCCAGTGGCAGGACGACATGACCAAGGTTTGGGGCAAGCAC
>DATJQT010000389.1:0-5182 GCA_035505475.1 Vulcanimicrobiaceae bacterium | reverse complement strand
ACACCACAATCTGTTCCGACTGGCCCGCTCGGTGACGGTAATAGACCGCATCGCGTCAACTTGTTGCGAAACGCCCGATGCTCTCCTTTGGCTCGGCCGGCGTGGTGGGGGCGCCCCAATCCGCGGGATGGCGACTTCTCGCTCATGTGGATTCGTAAACGGTACGGAGTTTCCCGCGGGTAATGCGGCTCAATCTTGCCAAACCTCTCGGGTCAGGCACCATAGGCGTCGACGCCGAACAAGTTGCCCGCCGCCAGACGCGACAGTCCCCAGGCGCTCGGCACGGGATCATTACGCCGCGAAGGGCTCTCGAGGAGCATGAAGAGAAGAATCTCGAGTTAAAGACTCTGTTGTCTGCTACGCGTTGAAGCGTTAGCACGGCGGTGGTACAGTTACGATCATGCTGGACGGCGCGCCAACGGCGGAAGTCGTGCGTGAGCACCTCGAACGTATCCTGGCAAGCCCGCTCTTCCGCGCGTCGGAATCGCTTCGCCGGCTCCTTCGGTATACGGTGGAAGCGGCTCTGGCCGGGCGAGGGGAGACTCTTAAAGAGTACACGGTTGGCGTCGAGGGACTGGGCCGTCCGGCGTCGTTCGATCCGCATCAGGACACCATCGTCCGAGCGCAGGCGCGGAGACTGCGGGAAAGGCTGGCGGCCTACTACGCAGCCGAGGGCAGCAGCGAAACCCATCGCATCGTCTACCGGCCGGGCAGCTATCAGCCGGTTTTCACCACTGAGCAGCCGGCGTCTGCCGCAGCGGTGCGCACTGTAGCCGTGCTGCCATTCCTGAACCTCACGGCGGACGGTTCGGCCGGGTACTTTTGCGATGGCCTGGCTGAGGAACTGATCGACTTGCTCACCCGCAGCGAGGGCTTGCGAGTGGTCGCGCGAACATCGAGCTTTCGCTTCCGAGGCAGCGAGGCGGATGTCCGCGAGATCGGGCAGCGGCTCGGCGCGGACCTGCTGATCGAGGGGGCGGTGCGCGGCGACTCGGATCGCTATCGCATCACGGTCCGGTTGTTGTCCGCCGTCGACGGCTACGAAGTCTGGGCGAGCCGGTACGACCGCAAGCTGCGAGACATCCTGGAACTCGAGGCGGAAATCGCCGGCGCCATCGCCTCCTCGCTCGCCTCTGGAACCCCGCCGACCAGTTCGGCCACGGATCCCGAGGGGGCCATGCTTTACATGCAGGCGCGCTACGCCTGGAATCAGCGAACGGAAACCGGGATCCGCCGCGCGTTGGATCTGTATTCGGCTGCCACCGGCTGCGACCCACGGGCCGCCAAGGCCTGGTCTGGGATCGCGGAGTGTCACGTGATCCTGAACATGCACGGCCTGGCCCGGCCGCACGACTGCATGCCCCAAGCGCGGGAAGCGGCCCGGACGGCGGTTGCGATCGATCCCGGCCTGGCCTCCGCCTGGTCGGCACTGGCCGCGATCACGATCCTGTACGACCGCAGATACAAGGCCGCCGAAGAGCAGTTCCGCAAGGCGCTGGAACTGGATCCGGCCTACGCGACGGCCCACCACTGGCATGCCGCCCTGGTCTTCCTCCGTTCGCGAAAAATGGTGCAGGCGCTCGACGAAATGCGGGAAGCGGAACGGCTGGAGCCGTTTTCGGCAGCCATAGCAAACGACACCGGTTTTGTGCTTTACCGCGACCACCGTTTCGACGAAGCGGCCGAACAGGCCCGGCGGACCATCGCCCTCCATCCGGGCTTCTACCGCAGCCACGCATTGCTCGGCCGCATCTACTGCGCTCAAGGCAAATACTCGGACGCCGTGAAGGCCTGTCTGAAGGCGCGCGAGTTAGTGGAGGACGGCTCATTTCTGCCGTTCCTGCTGGGCACCCTCGGGTACGCTCATGCATCGAACGGAAACGAGGCCGCGGCGCGACAGATCCTGGAGGAGTTGCTGGCGCTGGAACAACGGCGGGCGCCCACCGGGCACGAGCGCGCCGTGGTGGCTACGGCGCTGGGCGATTTCGACGGCGCGCTTGCCGCGCTCAAGACGGCCTTCGCGCTGCACGCGGGCTGGATGGTGTGGGTTCACGTGGAGCCTCTGTTCGAGCCTCTCCGCGCCCGGGGCCTGCTCACCGACACCTCGTTCACGTGAACGGTCACGTCCCGGTCACTAGCGGCCACCTTTCCCGGCGGCGGCGCGCGGTTCATGCTCTGTAGCGGGTGGAAATGAGAACCGCGCTCGAAAGCGCAGCCGAAAAGGCGCTACTCGCCGCCCAGATAAGGAGAGATCCATGAAAACCTCGACGTTTGTGCTGATGGGAATCCTGCTGATGGGGTCGTTCGCCTCCACTCGGGCGGCCGATCCCGCGGGCGCTTCCCAAATGGCTATGGCATTCACCGGCGTGACTGTCATGACCTCGGAAACCACGGGTGTCTGCATCGCGTACTGGCCGATCATCGGAGACTTCGACATCAAGTCCCTCTTCGCGGGACCCTTGTTCGGCGCACCCGTCGCCGACAAAGAGCATGCCTACCTGATCTTCGTGTCGGACTGGACCATGACCGTGCTGCCCCCCAATGGGGCCTTCAACTTCCTCGGGATGTTTGTCCCTGGAGAGGCCACCATCTATTACAGCAACCGGCCCGATCTCCGCGACTGGCGCGACCCCGCCAACCGGAGCACCTGGGGGGAACCCGTGGCAAAGTTCGTCCGCAGCGCGGGGCTCTTCCAGAGCGCCGATGAAGGGGTGTCGGGCACGGTCACCTTCTCGCTGACCCTGACTTCGTCCAGCACCTTCACGATGAATGGAAGGCCGTTCAACTTCAGAACACTGATCCCCCACGGGATGACCTGCTTCGAGACTGGTATCGGAGACGTCGAGAGCGGCACCTGCGTCGCCAACGGCCAAGGGCAATAGTACGGAAATGTCCGCGTGTTCGGCGGTCCGTGGGACAGGTTTCCGACTTCCGTCGGCAAATCGCACCCGCTTGTCTCAAACCGGTTTCGGGCGCAAGCTGTAACAGGAGGCAGATATGATCCTGGTAGCCGGAGCCACTGGGCTCCTCGGAAGCGAAATCTGCGGCCGGTTGCGCGCGGCGGGCCAGACCGTTCGAGCCATTGCGCGCACCGGTTCGGCGCCGGATAAAGTCGCGGCGCTTCGATCGATGGGCGCCGCGACTGCGATGGCGGACCTGAAGGATCCCGCATCGCTCGCCCGGGCCTGCGAGGGAGTCGAGACGGTGGTCTCCACGGCGTCGTCCACGATCTCCCGCCAGCAGGGCGACTCCATCGAAACGGTGGACCGGCTGGGGCAGTTGAACCTCGTCGAAGCGGCAAAACATTCCGGCGTCACGCGGTTCATCTACGTGTCGGTTCCGCCGCGCCAGCCACACGAGTGCCCGCTATTCAGCGCCAAGCAAGAGGTGGCCGCCGCGCTCGAAGGAAGCGGGATGGAGTACACGATCCTGCTTGCTAACTTCTTCATGGAGGTCTGGCTCAGCCCCGCGCTCGGCTTCGATTACGCGAACCGTCGTGCGACGATCTACGGCGACGGCAATCAGCCCATCGCTTGGGTGTCTTACCGGGACGTGGCCGGATTCGCCGCGGATGCGCACGGCAACCCGGTCGTCCGCAACCGAGCGCTCCTCGTGGCCGGACCCCAGGCCTTATCGCCGCTTGAAGTGGTGCGGTTGTTTGAGCAGGTTACGGAAAGTCCGTTCGCGGTTGAGCACGTTCCCCAGGCGGCGCTGGAGAAACAATACGCGGAAGCCATGGACCCGATGGGCCGCAGCTTCGCCGCGCTGATGCTGGGATACGCCCATGGCTGCCCGATGGAAATGAACGAAACACTGACCTTGTTGCCGCGGAGGCTCACGACCGTGCAGGATTATGCCGCCGCGGCGGGGAGGAACACATGAGAGACGCCGGGAGCTTCCGAATCGGTGACTACAACTGCTGGTCCCTCAATGACGGCGAGCTGATCTACCCCGGATGGACCATCCTTCCGCCCGAAGCCCAGCCCCCCGAGCATCTGTCCGCACCCTACATCGCCTTGCTTGTCGATACCGGACCGGTGCGTGTCCTGATCGACACCGGCGCCGGCGCGCTCGGTCCCGACACCGGAAAGCTGCTCGAGAGCCTCGCTTCGACGGGCTTCTCGCCCGACGACATCCACCTGATCATCCTGTCCCATGGGCATCCGGACCACAGCGGGGGAATGTCTCAATTCCCGAATGCGTCCGTGGTGATAATGCGGCGGGAGTACGAGTTCTGGACGGCGGCCGAAACCCGGGCGAAACTGGAAGCCGGACGGATGTATGGCTTGGGCCCGCTGGAGGCCGCGGTCGCAGCGGGTGTTCGCGATCACCTGGAGCCCGCCAGGGACCGCATGCGTCTGCTCGAAGTGCCAACGGAAATCGCGGCGGGAATACTGGTCTTTCCCGCGCCAGGGCACACGCCCGGGCATGCCGCCGTGCTGATATCTTCGAGAAGGCGGCAACTGCTCTGCGTAGGCGATGCCATAGTCCATCCGGCGCAGTTCGAACATCCCGAGTGGGTCTGCGTGTTCGACCTGGCGCGCGAAGAAACGGTGAGCACGCGGAAGCTGCTGCTCGACCGCGCGGCCGCCGACCGTTGCTTGCTGGCGGGGTACCACTTGCCAGGCTCGGTGGGCGTGGTCGAGAGGTGGCAGGCGGGGTTTCGATGGGAACGAATTGCCGCCGCCGAGACGGCCTAAGGTGGCCACCCGGGGTGCTGCAAAACACGCCAGGCCGGCTGGCGTGAACAACCCTGCTGACCGCTGATTTGGGCCCGGCGTCCCGACCGTCGTGCGATCAATAGATCCTGGTCGCCCAGCGTTGACTGATCCGACCAAGGATGGCACTTGGCTGTGTCACGCCCGTCTCGCCATCTGACCTCTCGCCGGGTACAGGCGGTCGATCAAGATCAGCAACGGCGACTACCGATCCAAGTGAAACGAAATCATAGAACAATTCCGAAGGACTGCTCTAGAACTGCACGTCGCTCCTCTTCGGAGGCCAGCATGCGCTCTTGTCTGGTTCCGTTCTTCGTGGTAATGAGCTTCAAATCCGTCAGTGTGATTCTTCCATTGGGAACGGCGACGGAGCAAATACGCTTCTGCGTGAAGTGGGAATCCGGTGAGGTCTGGTGAAAATGGCACATCGCCGTAAAATCCTGGAGCAGTCGAGGCGTCAGGGT
>DATJQT010000388.1:0-4174 GCA_035505475.1 Vulcanimicrobiaceae bacterium | reverse complement strand
TCATTGTGCCGGCCCTAGGCGCCCTCGCGGCCACCTTGAACGCTCAGTTTCGCTTTGAGGACGTCGAAGACATTCGGGAACGGGGAAGGATCGAAATGCAGGACTTGATCGAGTGGGCACGGGGTCAACTTGCCATGGCTGACAGCGAGGAGACCTGTTCATCGGTCTATGAAGCCCTCAGAGAGAGGGTCAAGAATCTGGAGTTGTCCCAGCATGTCGATTCGAAGAAAGTGTTCAAAAAGCGGGCTCGTCGCAGCACGAAGTGAAAGCCTCGAGTGTTGGGGACGATTCCGCTTGAGATGCGAGAACACCTAATGAGGGCGAGCCATGCAAACCAGGAAACGAAAAGGCGGCCGAGAGAGAGGCGCTCTTCTATGCCTCACGAGGACGTGTACGTCCGTCTAGCGCCGTCGGTGATTCACGGCGTGGGAGTCTTCGCCGTACGGGACATACCAAAAGGCGCAGCGGTATTCGGGGAGGACGACGAGCCCGTGATCCGGGTTCCGGCAAAGGCGGTTAGACGGTTGCGGCCGGAACTCCGAAGGCTGTACGAGGACTTTGGCGTTCTGTGCGGAGGGGAGTACATCTGTCCACGGAGCTTCAATCTTCTAACTGTGTCGTGGTACCTGAATCATTCGGATACACCGAACACCCGATGTGATAGCGACCTAAGATTTGTGACGACGCGGCGAATTCACAAAGGGGAAGAAGTGACCGCGGACTACCGTGCCTACTCCGCCGATCCGTTACCGTGGCTACGCCGCAATACCCGTGCTCCAACGGAGCCGGTTCCGTGGACTCGGCAGCAGCCCGCGCGAAATGGGACAACGCCCGGCAATCGATCGGGCTCACCGGTGCGGCCCAGATGACGAGTACAACGGCTGAGATCCTGCCCAACTCTTAGCGGTTTGGAGAGGCCGAGCCAGAGGCGGCGCCAGCGTCGAGTAGGGAAGCCCAAGGCGAGCGCCTCTCCAAAGCGCGGTTGAACTAAGCCGCGGTGGCAGCGGCGTTGGTACTTGGCACGGTTTGCTTTTGGAGAAATTGGCCGGGCGCGGCGTTGGTGAGCGGGGCGGAGCGGCGGCAGGGGCCGGCGCTGAGGCGGCAATCGGTATCGAGGAAGACCGATGTCGGCGATTGCAGTTGCGAGCCGAAGCGACGGTAGCCACACAAGGGCACGCCTGGCGTTGCAAGGACAGCGAGCGGGTACACGCGCGCGCGGCCGCGCGTGGCGAGCATTGTGAAGGATCGATGTGAGGCCACGGACATCGGTGTCCTCAGGTGTCCGGTGGTGGTCCGCCGGGTCGGGCGCGACGCGGTCGACGAGCGGTGGCGGCGAGGCGAATCAAGGCGCGGGCGCCGCAGTATGGGCAGCGCGGGCGGGAATCGTCGGTTGACGGCTGCGGGTCGGCTGTGGGGTGGTGCGATGGCGAAGCGTCGGTGGTGTCGGTCGCGGGCAGTTGGGCGGCGAGCAGGTGCTGGGCGCGTTTGAGCTGGGTGTTGACGTTGGCCGGG
This sequence comes from Vulcanimicrobiaceae bacterium, assembly GCA_035505475.1. Classification (GTDB taxonomy): domain Bacteria; phylum Methylomirabilota; class Methylomirabilia; order Methylomirabilales; family 2-02-FULL-66-22; genus 2-02-FULL-66-22. The sequence continues at coordinate 2,662 of DATJQT010000388.1, read as the reverse complement.
GCGAGCAGTCCGTAGTGTCGGATCTTCACGAAACGATCCGGCAGGACGTGCAGGAGGAAGCGGCGGATGAATTCGTGGGGTGCAATGGAGCAGGTGCCCGCGCCGCGGGTGCGGAAGGTGATGAGATCATCACGCACGTCGAGCAGGCGCGCATTGGAGATCGCGACACGGTGGGTGTAGAGGCCGAGATAGCGCACGATCTGCTCGGGGCCGCCGAAGGGTTGCTTGGCGTACACCAGCCAGTCGAGCGTGCGCAGCGTGGTGATCAGTTGGCGAAACGCGGGCTGATCGAGGCCGGCATCCGCAAGCGTGCCGGTTTGATAGAGATCGATCAGGCCAGAGAGAAACTTGCCCCGAAACAGCGCCGAGAGGACTTTGCCTGGGAACAGATAGTGCGGAGCCGCCGCCACCCAACGATTGGCGTGCGCATCGAATCCGCCGCCGCTGACGATGCCGTGCACATGCGGATGGAAGTTCAGATCACGTTTCCAGGTGTGCAAGACCAGACTAAAACCGAGGGTGGCCCCCAGACGGTTGGGGTCCCGGGCCAGATCGAGCAGCGTGTGGGCGGCGGCGGCGAACAACAGATTAAAGAGCTGGCGCGGACAGCGTTGGGCAAGGGGGCGGAGCTGAGCCGGGAGAGTGAAGACAAGATGGAAGTAGTGGGTGGCGAGCAGGCGCTGTTTGCGTTGCTCTACCCAGCGGATCTGTGCCGGGCCCTGGCAGCTGGGGCAGTGGCGATTGAGGCAGGAGTCGTGCAGCACGACCTCGGCCGCACACTGCTGGCAGCGGTAGAGGTGGCTCCCGAGGGCCGGGGTGCGGCAGCGGTCGAGATCGTCGAGGACGCGCAGCTGCTCGGCCGAGAGCGTGTTGTGGCTTCGAAAGGCTCGGCCGTGTTGGCGCAGGATCGCGTTGATCTCGAAGGGCGGCGGCGCACCAGGTTGTGGGTGCGCGTGCACGGCGAGCGTGGTTTAGCTGGGCTCGGCCGGGATTTTGGTGTCGCCGATCTGCGCGGCGATGGCGTCGAGCGGGGAGCGGGTTGCCGCAATCAAGCGGGTGCTGACATGCACGTAGCGCGTGGTGGTGCGGATGGTGGCGTGGCCGAGCAGGACTTGGATGACACGCAGATCGGTCCCGGCTTCCAAGCTGTGGGTCGCGAAGGCGTGGCGCAGCGTGTGCGGCGTGATGCGTTTGGAGACGCCGCTGTGGGTGAGCGCGATGCGCAACGCGGTCTGCACCCCTTCAGGCCGCACCGGCTGGCCGGCAATAGCGCCGGGGAACAGATAGGGTTTGGCGGGCTGCTCGGCCCGGTAGTACTGGCGCAGGGAGGCGAGCAGGACAGGGCTGAGCATGGCGTAGCGGTCACGGCCGCCCTTGCCGGCGCGGACATGGATGACCATGCGTTGGGAGTCGAGGTCACCGATGCACAGGTTGCAGGCTTCCGAGACACGCAGCCCGGAGCCGTAGGCACAGCACAGCAGCATGCGATACTTCGGCGAGCGCAAGGCCCCGAGGACCTTCGCGACCTCGCCGGGACTCGGGATGTCGAGGAGGACACGCGGCACCTTCGGGTAGGGGATGCGCTCGACCACGTCGGGTCGATTGAGCGTGATGGTGTAGAGGAACTTCAGGGCCGCCACATGCATCTTGAGGTTCGCGGGGCTGTAGTGAAGGGTGTCGACGAGGTGCACCAGATAGGCACGCACATCGTCGGCCCCGAGTTCGGCGGGCGAACGGCGGTAGTGAGCAGCCAATTGAGTGGCGCAGCGCAAATACTCGGCACGCGTCACCTCGGCCACGCCTTTGATGAGCAGATCTCCTTCCATGCGATCACGCAGTTGTCCCATGCGACACCTCCTGTGTGGTGACCGGCCTGCGCCCATCGCAGGCGGGTGGGAGGTGGCAGCGTGGTGCAACTGCGGCCGCGCGTCACGCCTTGACGAAACGGACCGCGAAGAAGCACACTGCGCCGGTGACTCAACAGATCCCAGCTGCCGCGCAGCGGCTTAGTTCAACAAGGCGATCGAGACCGACGCGAAGAGAACGCGCGGCTCATCGCCATGCCGTTAGGCAAGGGAGAGGACTTGTTCACTCCACGCAACTGGGCCTTATCGGCGCCGATCGGATTGGCTCGAGGGAGTGGCCATGTCTCTTGACCGCGTCGTCCTCGCGCTCAACGGTGTCCTTTGCCTTCTTGCTGGTGTCGCCTGTGTCGTCGCACCCGCATCGCTCGCCGAGCAGGCCGGCCTCTCCATGGCACCCAGCGCCCTGACCGAGATCCGTGCCTTCCACGGAGGCCTACTGGTCGGGCTCGGCTGCTTTCAAATCTGGTGCGTTCGCCGGCCGACGTTGACTTTCGCAGGTTTGCTGATGGTGGCATTGTCGGTCGGCGGTGCCGGGATCGCTCGGGTTCTGGGAATTCTCGTCGATCGAGAGCCGACGGCGTACCACCTTATGAATCTGGCGATCGAGGTAACTACCGTCGCAGTGGTGACATTTGCGCTCTCGCGGCAGCGGCTCAGCCATGCGTGAGCTTATCAAGGCGATGGAGCCGACCGGCTTGAGCGCTGCCGCTTGTCGCAACCGCGCTGCGCCGCCGGCTCATCACCAAAGCGTTCGGCTGGGAACCCACGGGCGAGGAGACGGGATGTTTTACTGCGCA
>DATJQT010000387.1:0-12380 GCA_035505475.1 Vulcanimicrobiaceae bacterium | reverse complement strand
GCGCCGACGAAGCCGGGCGGGCGCGCCGCAACGGCCGCGAGGTCCACGGCGGGACCGAGCGTCACCGGCTGGGTGTGGACGCGCAGGATCTTCTCGCGGCCGACCAGGTCCGGCCGATCCAGCGCCACCTGCCGATCGAAGCGGCCGGGGCGGAGCAGGGCCGGATCGAGGATCTCGGGCCGGTTGGGGGCCGCCATGATGATGACCCCCGCTTGCGAGTCGAAGCCGTCCCTCTCGACCAGCAATTGGTTGAGGGTCTGCTCGCGCTCGTCGTGGCCGCCCAGCGGGTTCAGACCGCGCGCCTGGCCCAGCGCATCCAGCTCGTCAATGAAGATGATGCAGGGGGCCTTCGGCTGGGCCTGGGCAAACAGGTCGCGCACCCGCGCGGCGCCCAGGCCCACGAACATCTCCACGAAGCCCGCGCCGCTCATGCGGAAGAACGGGACCCCGGCCTCCCCCGCCCCCGCCTTCGCGAGCAACGTCTTGCCCGTGCCGGGCGCGCCGACCAGGAGAACCCCTTTGGGGATCTTGCCCCCCAGGCGGCGGGACCGCGCCGGTTGCTTGAGGAAATCGACGATCTCCATCAACTCGCCACGGGCCTCGTCGATCCCGGCCCCGTCGTCGCAGCTGACGCCGGTCTGCTTCTCCATGTACACCGTGGCCTTGCTCTGGCCCAGGGCGACGAGCCCGCTGGCCTGCCCCATCCGCTTCATGAAGAACATCCAGATCCCGACGAAGACCAGCGCCGGGACGATCCAAGAGAGCAGCGACCTAAGCCAGGTGTGCTGCAGTTCCCCCGAGAACTTCACCTGGGCGGCCTCGAGCTGGGGCACCAGCTGGGGATCGGGGACCCGGACGACCCCGAAGCGGGCCGCCTTGGTGTCGAAGCGCTTGAGCTGATCCACCTGGTCTTTGGGGAGGAGCCCCTCCAGCCCTTGGGAGGTGAGCAGGCCGGTGATGCCTTGCTCCCCGATCGTCGCCTGGGTGATCTTGTGCGCCCCCACGAGCGGCTTGAACTCGTCATCGGTGAGGGTCTCGGTTCGGGCGCCGATCAGAAAGTCCTGGAACAGCAGCAGCGCCAGAAAAGCTGCAACGCAGTACCAGGTCGAAAACTGCCGGTGCCGGGGTTCCATGAGGTCGCTCCAGGCCGGCCGTCATGGACGGCAGATTCAGAAGAGAGCAGAGTGGACGGAAGAGGCCAGTGCGCAAATTCTAGCTTGCGCGCCCCCGCGGTACGGCGATAATAGCCCCTGAAGGCGACCAGGCAAACACCGGCAGAAGGAGAGGGTGAGAGGGCGCCTCGGGTCGCCATGTGTGTGCCATTTTTTCTTCCGCACAGGAGGACACGTCATGTAGTACGAGCTCCGGACCTACTCGGCCATGCCGCGCCGACTGCCCGACCTGCACCGGCGTTTTGCCGAGATCACGCTCGGGTATTTCAAGAAACACGGGATTCAGGTGGTGGGTTTCTGGACTAACGAGCTGGGGGGCGCCTCCGATCAACTCATTTACATTTTGGCGGACGACAGTTTGGCCGACCGCGAGGAAAAATGGGGGGCGTTTCTCGCCGACCCGCAGCGTCTCGCCCAGTTCGCTGAGACGGAGAAGCAGGGGCCGCTCGTGCGACGGCTGACCGCTCAGATCTTACGACCGACCGCCTACTCACCGATGCGCTAGCGGACCATCATGCTGCGCGACTGCCTGCTGGCTTTTGTGGCGCTCTTCGTGGCGGTGGACATCCTTGGGGTCATTCCACTGTACCTCCACCTGACCGCTGGCCTGCCCGCCGAAGAGCGGTCCACACTGCCGCAGCAGTCCGTCCTGACCGCGACGCTAGTCGGTCTGGGGTTTCTCCTGGTCGGCGATGCGGTGTTTCGCGTGCTCGGAATCTCGGTGTCGGATTTTCAGATCGCGGGCGGCATCCTGCTCGTCATTCTTTCCCTCCATGACCTGCTTGCGCCTCCGGGCAAAGCCGCGCCGGGGCCGATCGGCCGGATCGGGGCCGTCCCGCTCGGGACGCCCCTCATCGTCGGCCCCGCGGCTTTGGCAACGCTTGCCCTACTCGTTGGGAACCATGGTCTACTGATCGTCTTGATCGCGTTCGCGGCCAACATGCTGGTCGCCTATCTGGTGTTGCGGTATGCAACCGTGCTGGGTCGGGCGTTCGGGCAGGCCGGCGCCGACGTCATCGCGAAGGTCGCCAACCTCCTCCTCGCGGCCTTCGGGGTCAGCCTGGTGCGCCGCGGGCTGATGGATCTGCTCCGGCGGTAAATTCTATTTGTCCGGGAAACAACCGGCGGAATGTTTGCGCTTCGACAAGCTCAGCGCGAACGTTGGTCACGACGGGGCTTACGCTGACCGGGATGGCCGGCGCGGGGGTGGAGGCGGGCGTGCGACTCTCCTCGCGCGGGCATCCGCCTAATGCAAGCACGAGCGCGATAGGCGCAAGCGCGCGTGGATAAGAACGCGCCGCTTTAAAGAGCCCGGCCATGGTCATACTCCGACTTTTTCGGTTGGTCCGGACCGGAAGAACTCTCAGAATGGTGCGGCTGTTCGGGGTAGATGAACGCGGGGGAAACTGCCCAACTCGGAGGTCCGGAATACCGGCCTGGCCGAATCCTTTCAATCACGAGCCGGGCAGCGCAGGCTGGCGCCACGCCTGTCGCCTGTGATATCGTGTGCCGAATGTTCCGAACTGCAGCGTCTTCACGCAAAAACCAATAGGAGGCCATCGGCAATGAGTACCAACGGGCTATTCCAGGCATGCGGGCAATTCGGGAAGACCGTGCCGGTCCGGTTGTGCACGGGCACCGACGTGCTGACCGGGCTGAAGCAGGCGTGCGAGGCGAACGGTATCAAGCACGGAATCGTCTTGGCCGGCATCGGTAGCCTGCGCAAGATGACCTACCAGGTGCTCACCCCGAAGCCCGAAACAAAGATGGGCGCCGGTTACACCGACCCAGAGGTGATTCCTGGCCCGGTGGAGATCGTGAATTTGCAGGGCGTGGTGTTCCAGTCAGAATCCGGAGAAACCCTGCTGCATGTCCACGGGACGTTCTCTGACCGGAACGGCAAGGTGTACGGCGGCCACGTCGTGGCCGGTGAGAACCCAGTCCTGGCGACGCTCGACGCCGTGGTCGCCGAGGTGGCCGGGGTCAAGCTAGTCCGCCGGATGGACGAGACCGTGGGCTTGGGCCTCTTCACACCCGAACCGGCGTAGGATACTGGCGTGCTGAGTTCGCCTCATCGGGCACTCCCGAGGGGCGAACTCAGAAGCGTCGGACACCTTGCCCGATCAGATAAAACCACTCGATTTTCTGGACCTCATCCGCCTCCGCGCGATCACAATACCCCGCCGGTCACGGACGTTCTTATCCGAGCCCGAGCAGCGGCAGCAGTAATCGCAGGCCAAGCCAGACCACGACGACGCTCGCTACGTCAAAATAGATACCGGTCGAGATCATCTTCGTAATCGGAACCATCCCAGAGCCATAGACGATTGCGTTTGGCGGGGTAGACACGGGGAGCATGAATGCCAAACTTGCCCCCAAGGCCGCGCCGACTGCCGGCGGGATCGGACTTACCCCGGCCGCTATGCTGAGCGAGATGACAACCGGAATGACCATGTTTGCCGCGGCGGTATTGGACGTAACCTCCGTAATCACCACGGCGATAAGAATCGCGATGAATGTGATCCCCCACAGCGAGGTCGCGCCGCTGAGATCGAGGATACCTTTCCCCACGGCTGCTGCGAGCTTCGTTTCAAACATCAAATTCCCGAGACTGAGACCGCCGCCGAACAGGAGCAGGGTACCCCAGTCGATCTTCGTCGCTTGTTTCCAGGTGATGGTGAATTCGCGTTTGGGCCAGTCCACCGGCATCGCGAACAGCAGCCCGGCACCAATGAGGGCCGCGACCGATTCTGGCATTAAATTGCTGTACGCTTTCGAGATCGGGGCCTCCGTGCCGTAGAGGACAGCCAAGAACCCCGGAATCACCCAGAGCACGACCGTAATGGCGAAAGCCAACAAGGCATTCTTCTCGCCCCGCCGCCAGGGCCCAAGTCCCTGCTGCTGCTGCTGCACGTATTCGGCACTCCCCTCGATCTGCGCCACTTCCGGTCTGTGGATGTAATGCATTATGAAGAACAGAACAGCGTACATGACAACCATGATAGGCACCGCAAATAGCATCCACTGGAAGAAGGGGATCTTCACCTTGACCAACTTCTCGATCATGCCTATGGCGATCAAGTTGGGGGGGGTACCTACCGGCGTCCCGATGCCCCCCGTGGACGACGCGTAGGCCGCCATCAGCATCATGCCGGTGGCGAATTGCAGTCGGTACGGATCCACTTTCTTGCCGGTCTGCTTCTCCATCATATCGGCCATCGCCAAAATGATGCCGAGGCCGATGGGAAACATCATGGCCGTCGTCGCGGTGTTGCTGATCCAGGCCGAGATGACGGCGGTGATGGCGCCGTAGGCCAAGAGAATGCGAGCGGAGCTGTTGCCGACCCAGCGCATGGACATGATGCCATAGGCGAACCGTTTGTCCAGGCCGTGAGCCGCCATGCCTTCGGCAAGAATGAAGCTGCCCAGAAACAGGTAAATGATCGGATCGGCAAATGGCGCAAACACGTTACGGGCAGAGGCGATGTCAAACGGGATGCAGAGCATGGGTCCAATCAACGCGGTGATCGGGATCGGGATCGGCTCTGTGATCCACCAGGTCACCACCCACCCGATGATCGCGGCCAATAAATGCGCCTTCGCGCTCAATGTGGGCATGGGAATGAGGTAGAGGATTATTGCAACGAGGGGTCCCAGGAATAGCCCGACGGTATTGCGGAAACGCTCAAACTTCTCTTCGGCGGGGGAAAGCGTCTCCCTGATCTCTGAAAACGCCTTGTAGGTCGCCCGTTCCGGCTCTGCCATAATTTCCCCCTTTGTGTGGTGTTTACACGGATGTCCGTCTCCCTTGGCTGGCAGATGGATGAGTGCTAGAGCGGTGATGGACTTTCTTTAGTCGGCGTTTGCAGATGAGGCGCGGGCGGTGGGCCGATCCACACGAGGGAGATGATGGAAGATACGGCCCCCGCCACGAAGCGTGCGAGAGAAGGCTCTTGAAAGGCAAGCACGGCACTTGAGGCATCCCGCCCCCGCGGACGCACTCCCGAATTTCAATACCGCGCTCAAGAAAGATGCGGAAGTATCCGCCCCTCGGAAAAGAGATGTCAAGCGGAAAGCTCTGCGAAGCTCCCGAGTGACACACGGCGAGAAGGACAATTAGGCAATGTGGGCCGCCATCCCCCGCGGGCGAGGGAGCGTGAATGCCAGCGCAGCAGCAAGGACTGGCGTGCAGGACAAGGCCGCAAACGCTGCCCAGAGACCGTAGTCATCGGCCACCCGGCCCAGCACCGGCGCGGCAACCCCGCCGATCGTGATCGCGACCCCCAGCGTGACCCCCGCAGACAATCCCGTGTGATTCGGCAAATATTGCTGTCCGAGGACGATGAGCGGACTGTACGTCGCGGACATGCAGAATCCGATCAGGGCCAAGAGAATCAGACCGACCGCCCGCGTCTGCGCCATCATGAGCAGCGGCACGAGCGGAATCATGGCGCAAAATCCGGCTACGGCGACCCGCGTGTGCCCCCAGCGGTCCGACAGCCGCCCGCCCACCAGGTTTCCGCCAATGCTCGACAGCGAGAAGACCGAGAGCGCCAGCGCGCCTGACGTCTTCGACCCGTGCAACACGTTGATCCAGTACAGCGGCACGAAGGTGTTGAACCCAAAGAACAGGACCGCTCGGCAAATCACGGCGCCCGTGAGCCGGGAAAACGGGCCCCAGGCGTCAGGAATTTGTTCGGACATCTTGGAGTTACTGGATGCCTGGCTTCCGACGGTCGCGCGTACGAAGAGGCGCCAGGCCAGCACGGCAGCCATCACGGTTACTGGAACGGCCAGAATCGCAGACCCTTTCAGGCCCCAGCTCAAGAGCGCAGCCGTCACCATGAGCGGCCCGACCGCGAACCCGACCGTTCCGCCGACACCGAAGATGCTCATCGCCGATCCCTGTCGGTCGCCCGACGCCCGCGCCACCATCTGAGCGCCCTGTGGATGGAACGCCGCCACACCGACCCCGCTGATCATGACAGAGAGCAGGATCCAGTTGTACCCGGGCACCCAGCCCGTCGCCGCCATCCCGAGCCCTGCCAAGAAGACGCCGGCGGGCATCAGCCAGGGAGAAGAGATCCGGTCGGCGAGATGGCCGAACACCGGTTGCACGATCGTCGAGACCACAGTGGCCGAGAAGATGATCAGTCCGGCGGCCTCATAGGACAGGTGGTATTCCGAAATCAAGAAGGGCAAGAGCGCTGGGAGCGCTCCCTGGTTCACATCGGTGATGAAATGCGCCGTACACAGCAGGGCGACTAGACTTCGTTCCATATCGTTCGTTCCCTCGTACGCTCCGGAGAAATGGCAGACCTACGCCGTGTTCTTGTATCAAAGGCTGGTGTGCGGGAACAAGAAAAAACGCGGAGGGCGCCGCCAGTGCGATCGAACCCGCTGGATTACTAACCGCGGCTGGCACGAACCGCTTACTCGTTTACAGTGAAAGGTGTGCGGAAGCCGCCTGTCACTCGTCGTGCGTGACACGGCGCGCCGCGTAAGCGGCTGCTGAAGAAGGTCCATCTGCGGCGTTGCAACGATCCCGTGGCTCTGCGACATACGTACCAAGTACGCCGCGCCGGGGCACCTATCGAAGATGGGTCGTCTGGGACTCTTTAAGCAGCCTCGGCCGAAATGCGAAGCGCGATCGCCCTTTAAGCGTGGTCCTTTTTGAGCTGCGCCGCGATCGGAACGAAATCGTACGAGGGAAACACCTGGTACCGGAACGCGCCCCACGCCTTCTGCTCCATGAAACGGTTCAACGGTCGCAGCGCGCTCGGCTCGACCCGCAGTGTGATGATGAACCCGTAGGACATCGCCACGACCCACGAGACCAGTTCGACGCCGGCCGGCGGGAAGTCGCGGTAGAACCCGGTGGATTGCAGATGCGCCATGATCTCGTCGAGCGGCTTGGACTGGTCGTGGTGCAGCAGCACGGTCAAAAGAACCCGATCGTCGGATGGCATACCCGTCTCCCTTCAGCGATGAGGGTTGAAGCCAACGCGGCTCTGACGTTGGCGCGCGAGCCGCGCAAAACGCAGGATCATCAAGGGGCCGAGCAGCCCGCCCACTCCGGCGGTACTCCAGGCCAGCCCCCAGGCCAGTGTGGATGCCGTCCCGAACTGCGCCCGGCCAAAATCCAGCGCCGCTCCAAAAACTACGGGGCTGATGATACCGGTCCCAAATCCCATCACGGACCGGACCGAGTACGCCGCGCCGAGCCGGTCCGGCGGCACGCTTTCCGCTAAGGCCGTGGAAAAGATCGAGGAGTCCGCGATCGCGCACAGATTGTACACCGCCCCTAACAGCGCGAGCGCGAGAAACGGCCACGCGCTGATCCACCCGAACAGAAACGACCCTGCCAAACTGGCGCATGACAAGACCAGAATCACGCGACTCCGGCCCCAGCGATCCGAGGCGGTCCCGCCGCCGATGCTCCCGGCGGCGCCGAGGAAATGCGCAAAGCCGGCCAGGGCAATACCCCAGCTCTTGCCAAACCCGCCTGCAGCGCCCCCCGAGGCAGCGAGATAGCTGGGCAGCCAGGCCCAGATCACGAACAGCTCCCAGCAATGAAAAGTGTAAGACCAGTTGCAGGCCATCGCGGTTGAATCGCGCACCGTGTCAAGCAGCCCGCGCCATATTCTGCTGGGGTGCCCGACCGGCCGTACCGCATCACTGATCCCTCGCAGTGCGGTCCAGCCCCAGAGTGCCCCCACGGCCGCGGCGCACGCCCCGAGCAGCAGCCCGGCTCGCCAACCGATGAAGGCGCTCAAGAGTCCCACGCCAGCCAGTTCGGCCGCGTAACCGATCGAAGAGGCACCCAGGAACCAGCCCATCGCGCGCCCGCGTGCATTGGGAGGCGCGTGTTCGGCGATGACGGCCAGGCCTGGCGTGTAGGACCCGCCCGAGCACAATCCTGCCAGGCCATAGAGCAAGAGTGCCGACAAATACCCATGGCTGCCGAGCGCAAAGGCGAAGGCGGCCACCGTGGCAAACACGCTCGCGAACAGGTACGTACGCCGCGCTCCAAAACGGTCCGCCAGCAATCCGGCCCCGAACAGCGAAACCAGGTATCCGAAATGCCACGCGCTCTGCACCGTGGCTGCCTTGGCGGCGGAGAGCCCCCAAGTCTCGCGCACCAGGGGGAGCACCGCGGCGTACGCCGTAAAGATCATCGAGAGCGCCAGACGGCTCAGGCACAGCCACAAGAGCCAACCGGAAAGGTATGAATGCGTTTCCTTGGTATTCACATCGGCTTCCTGGGTGGTGTGCAAAGATGGCGGCATATTTGGGGTTTGCCCTTCGACAGGCCCTCCGACGGGCTCTGGGCAGGCTCAGCACGAACGAAACCTTCCATTCTCGCCAGCGAAGCCCGACCATATGCCGAGTCGCCTGGCTTGGCAATCGGATTCGCGGTATTCGCATCCTCGGTCTTGACATGCAGAACAGCACCGGCGTATCCATAAGGCGGATGCAAACGTCGTCTGCGCAACTCTCCACCCTCAGCCGCCCTTTAGGCTTCTGTCCCCCCCGGGGGGGTGAGAGCGAGAAGCGAGGACCTGCATGCCGCTACCGCCGTTTCAGCTCGAACGCTATTTCGCCCGCTATGAGTTCACGGCGCCGCATCTGCTCTGTTGCTCGGACTGCGAGTCCATGAGCGTCGGCGACCTGCTCGCACTCGAGCCGGGCGCGGCCGACGCGTTTCAGCGCGTCTGGCTTGGCTATACGGAGTCGCAGGGCGCGGCCAGCCTCCGCCAGGAAATCTGCCGCATCTACGACACGATCGCCCCGGACCAAGTGCTCGTCCATAGCGGCGCCGAAGAGGCGATCTTCGTGTTCATGCATGCAGCGCTGCGCGCTGGCGACCATGTGATCGTGCACTGGCCATGCTACCAATCCCTGCTGGAGCTACCGCGAAATCTGGGATGCGATGTGACACTCTGGAGAGCCGACGAGCAGAACGGCTGGTCCCTGGACCTGAACGATCTGGTCAAGAGCCTGCGACCGAATACGCGCGCCATTGTGCTCAATACGCCACACAACCCGACCGGATTCTTGATGCCCCGCCGAGATTTTCTCGAGGTCAGCCACATCGCGGCAACCAATCGCCTGATCCTGTTCTCCGACGAAGTGTATCGCGGGCTCGAGCATGCCGAGGCGGACCTCCTGCCCGCCGCCTGCGATCTCGACCCGGGGGCAGTCTCGCTGGGCGTCACCTCGAAAGCATACGGCTTGCCGGGACTGCGGATCGGCTGGGTCGCCAGCCGAGACACGGAGCTGTTGGCACGCATGGCCGCGCTGAAGGATTACACAACTATCTGCAACAGCGCCCCGAGCGAATTCCTAGCCGAGCTGGCCCTCCGCCACCGCGGGCGCCTCATCGAGCGAAATCGGGAAATCATCCTGAAGAACCTCGAGATTTTGGACGGTTTTTTTGGCCGCCATCAGGATCGGTTCGTCTGGTCGCGGCCGCCGGCCGGCCCGATCGCTTTTCCGGCGCTGCGCGCTGGGACGATCGAAATATTCTGTGAAGATCTCGTCCGGGGGGTCGGCGTGCTGCTATTGCCCGGCACGGTTTACGGCGATACAGACAATCATTTCCGAATCGGCTTCGGACGCAAGAGCCTGCCCGAGGCCTTGTCCTGCCTCGATCATTTTCTTTTAGAAGAACCCGGTTCGTGAGCGTGATCGTGAAGGGCGGGGTGGACAATTGCTGCTGCGGGGTTGGGAGCGGATTCGCAATCATGAGCGGTAACAATTTCCCGGATTGGCGGTTCCACGTCTCGGGGCGCAAGAAGCTGGCCCAGATCCTGATCGCATTCGCGGACTGCATCGGCCCGGAGACCCCCAAATACGTCTGCGCGCCGTGCAGATCCGGGATATGCTTGCCTCCTGCGGCCTCTGGGCGAAAGACCGCATCCTGTGCGGCGGCCTGGCGGAGCTGATCGTCAACGCGGTGACCGATATGAAGCCGGGCTGCACCGAGCGGGAACGGCACTAAGAACCCCACCATTCCACACGGACCCCCAACCTCGATCATTAGCGAGCGTGTTCAGTGCTAATCGGGGTGTTTGTACCATCCCACAGCGCTGACCATTCGCGTTGAGGCGCTGTGCTTTTTCCGTTTCGAGGGTGAGACCATGGAGCTGCACTCTGCCGCTGATTCCGCCACAGTTTCAATTTAGTAAATCAAGCACTTACAAGTTTGTGGCGCATTATTCCTGCGAGTTATTCCCCTTTCTCATCTTCCACCAAAAATGAAACATATTTACTCCGATATCCGTATCATGTGATAACTAACGTAGCCGTTCCCGTGCGGAACGAGCAGTCCTGGCAGACGACGGGCCCGGCGCTGAGACAGCACGGAGGTAGAAACCCTGAAATCCCCAGTCCCCCATCTCTTGGGACAACGGAGGACCTCCTTGGCACAGCGCGACGTAACGATACTCCCGCAAGATTTTCTCCATCTGATGTTGGCCCTAAAACGAAGGCAGCTGATGATCCCGGGTTCCGATCCCGTCGTGACGGTCGTGGCCGGATGCACCGCCTATCTACTGCGGCCCCACGAAACGGGGCGCGGGTGCACCATGGATGCCTCCGCTCGGCTTGCTGCCTGGGCCGGGCATCGACAGGTGGTGAGTCAGTAATCCGACCCGAAGGGAGGCGGCGTGTTAGAGTCACGCCGGACGGTACCAACAAGGAAGGACATTGCCACGAGCGCCGAAGGAAATCTCGGCGCTCGTGGCATTTTCAAGTCGCAAACTGAAACCGGCGTCGATGCGAATGAACGGTTCAAGGACGAGGCGTGCGACGATTGGTAATCGCCTTCGCCGTTCGATGCTCGTGCTCAAGACACGCGCACGGCCGTCAGCAGGCATTCAAGCGGCCCGTCTTTGCTCAGGAACGCGACGGCGCCGGCCTTTTGCATGCGCGCGTGCATCGCTCCGCTCCGTTCGAACACGGACAGGCCGATCATCCGGGTGTCCGGATGCGCGGTCCGGATCCGGCGGATGGCCTCGATGCCGTCCATGCACGGCATGCTCACGTCTATGATTATCTCGTCGGGGCGCAGCGCCTCGGCGAGCGCAATCGCCTCTGCCCCATCGGCGGCCTCGCCCACCACTTCCTTGTCGTCCTCCACCGCCAGCAAGTGCGCCACTGATTGCCGGGCCACCTGGCGATCGTCTGCAACGACCATACGAATTGTCCGCTCGGAACGCACACCGATGCGACCGCTTGCCGCGGTGCCCTGAGTTGCTATACCATCGGACGAAGGTTCCTGCCCGCAGGCCCCACGGAGACCGTGGGTTCCTGCAGTTCTGGAGGAGACATGGATGGGATGCGTTTCCCCAAACGGGTGCAGATTTTCGAGGTCGGTCCGCGCGATGGGCTGCAGAACGAGCCGAACTTCATCGCCACCGAAAACAAGGTCAAGCTGACCGACATGCTCACGGAGGCGGGATGCCAGCGCATCGAGGTGACCAGCTTCGTGCACCCCAAATGGGTGCCCCAGCTGGCCGACGCGGCCGACGTCATCGCCCGGGTGGAACGCCGGCCGGGGGTGCTCTACAACGCGCTCATCCCGAATGCCAAAGGCTTAGAGCGGGCGATCCAGGCCGGACTCACCGAAGTGGTGACGATCATGAGTGCCAGCGAGAGCCACAACGCCAAGAACATCAACATGAGCGTGGCCGCATCGCTGGAGGCGGTGGCAGAGATCAACCGAGTCGCCGCCAGCCGGGGTGTGCGGGTACGCTCGTACATCGGAACCGCGTATGGTTGTCCCTTTGAAGGCGAGGTCCCGCCGGAGAAGGTTGCCGACATCGCCGCGACACTCGAAGCCTGCGGCTCGTACGAGATTTCCCTGGGAGACACGACGGGGATGGCGCATCCGGGCAGTGCATTCAAAGTGGGGAGACTGGTCAAGTCCCGCCTGCAACGGGCCTCCCTGGCTGCCCATTTCCATCAGGCGGACGGCATCGAATTTGCCAACGTCTTGGCCTCTCTGCAGGCGGGCGTCGAGGTGTTCGACGGCGCGGCCGGCGGATTGGGTGGCTGCCCGTATGCGCCGGGAGCGCGCGGCAATATCGCCACGGAAACCCTGGTGGAGATGCTGCACCGTATGGGCATCGAGACGGGCATTGATCGTGAGAAGATCCAAGCGGCAGGTGCATACGCCAAGAGTCTGAGCGCGTACGCACACCA
>DATJQT010000386.1:0-6637 GCA_035505475.1 Vulcanimicrobiaceae bacterium | reverse complement strand
GCCCGGCACGAAGACCGAGTTTCTGCGGATCCCGGTCCTGACCGTCGCAGACACGTCGGCGGATCTCAACAAGCATCAGATCGTAGTGGGCAGCTTCTCGAGCAGCAAGGGTATGGTTTCCACGATGCGGCTGCCCAACGGGGCAGTGGACCTCCAATCCATCATGGCGCCGGCGCCTGATTCCGCGCCGGCCGGACCTCCGGCGGAAGCAACCGCCCCATGGACGATCACCCTCAAACGACTGGCAGTGGACCGCTATGCAGTCACAGTTGAGGACCGAGCGGCTGCAGCGCCCACAACGGTCAACGCCGACCAGATCCGTATTCAGGGCGAAAACCTCTCGACCGCAAAGAACACGACCGGCAAGTTGAGTGTGTCGCTCATGCTCGACAAGAAGACCCGCGTGTCCACGGAGTCCACCGTCGGCCTGGATCCGATCCAGGCAGACGGGCGTGCGGAAATTACCGACCTGGTCCTCAAGCAGTATGCGCCGTACTACCAGAACCGAGTCGTATTCGATATCCAGGAAGGCATGCTCAGCGCGACCACACGGTATCGCGTGACACAAGCCAAGGACAACTTGGACATCAAAGTGTCCGGCATGACCGCCACGCTGAAATCGCTCAGTTTGATCACCCGCGACACCAAGAGCGAGTTCCTCAAGATCCCACTCCTCGCGGTGAAAAATACGGCGGCCGATCTGACGAAGCAGGAAATTACCGTCGGGGAATTCAGCACGGATGGCGGCATCGTGCAGGTGGAACGGGCGCGCGACGGCGAAATCAACCTCGCCAGACTGCTCCCGCGAACGACGGCTGCCGCCGAAACGCTTGCCGCTGCTCCCGCCGCTGCTGCCCGGCCATGGGTGGTGTTCGCCGCAGCGATCGGCGTCTCTCGCTACCAGATCAATGTCCGGGACAACGGACCCACGGAGCCGGTCGCGTTTACGATTGACGACCTGGCCTTCAAAGCGGAAAAGATTTCGACGGCTGTCAATAGCGTCCCCAGCACGACCTCGGTCACATTCCGCATAAAAGATGGAACGGTCGCCGTGGACGGCAAACTGGACGTTGCGCCGGTGTTGGTGGACGTGCAGGTCGCCGCGAAAGATCTGGATATCCGGCCATTCCAGCCCTACGTCACCGACCGCGTGCGCGTGACGCTCACCGACGGGCGCGTCTCCACGACTGGGCACCTCACGCTCAGCACGAAAGAGCCCGGCCTCCAGGCCGCCTACACCGGGGACATCCTCGTCGCAAAACTGGCCGTGCTCGAGAAGGCCACGTCCAGCGAGGTCCTCACCTGGCAATCGCTGGCACTCAATGGGGTTGCGGCTAGTTACAATCCGATCGCCTTCCGGGCCACCAAGGTGGCCTTGGCGGATTTCTTCGCCCAGGTCGTGCTGCAGCCAGATGGGACGCTGAATCTGAAACAGATTCTGCAGCCAGCGGACGCCGCCCCGGCCGCTCCCGTGGCGCCGGTCCAGGTCTCTGCCCAACCTCAGCCTGCTCCGACAGCATCGGCCGCCGCGCTCCCTGATATCCGCATCGATGAAGTGACGCTGCAAGGAGGCCGCATCGCCTTTGGCGATGAGTCGGTGAAGCCCACCTTCACGGCCGATCTCGACAACATCGGCGGACGCGTGAGTGGCTTGTCCAGCGCGGAAAACAGTCGGGCCGATCTGGAACTGCGTGGGCGATTCAACAACTCCGCGCCACTCGAAATCACCGGCAAAGTCAATCCGCTCGGCAAGGACCTCTATGCCGATATCCGGGCCCGTTTCACCGGGATGGATCTCAGCCCGACGTCCCCGTATGCGGGTAAATACGTCGGGTACTCGATTGAGAAGGGAAAGCTTTCGTTCGACATCGATTACCACATCGATAACCGGAAGTTGCAGGCAGAGAACAAGGTCTTCATCGATCAGTTCACCTTTGGGGAAAAGGTCGAGAGCCCGACGGCCACGGGCTTGCCCGTCAAGCTGGCGGTCGCGCTCCTGAAAGACCGCAATGGCGAAATTCACCTGGATCTGCCGGTGACGGGCAGCCTTGACGATCCAAAGTTCAGCATTTGGGGCGTTGTCTGGCAGATTGTCGGCAACTTGATCACCAAAGCGGTCACCTCGCCGTTCGCGCTCCTGGGCGCGGCGTTTTCCGGCGCTGAAGGGGGCACGCAGTACGTGGAATTCCAGCCCGGCCTTGCCGTACTGGATGACAAGGCCGCAAAAACGCTCGAGGCGCTGCGCAAAGGACTTGCCGAAAAGCCGTCACTCAAACTGGAGGTCGCCGGTTACGTGGATCCGGACACGGACCGGGAAGGCTTGAAACAGTATTTGCTCCAGCGCAAGGTCAAGGCCCAAAAGCTGAATACCATGGTTAAGAAGGGAGCCGCCGCGGTACCGGTGGATGATGTGATCGTCGAGCCATCCGAGTACGAGCAGTATTTAACCGAAGCCTACCGGGCAGAGACATTCCCGAAGCCGCGCAACTTCATCGGGCTCGTCAAATCGCTCCCGGTTCCGGAAATGGAAAAGCTGATGCTCACGCATATCGAGGTGGGCGACAACGAGCTCCGGCAACTCGCGGCACGCCGCGCCGGCGCGGTGCGGGACGCGATCCTGCAAGGGGGCGCCGTGGATCCCGAACGCGTGTTCATCATCGAGCCCAAGAGCCTGACGCCTGAGAAGACGGACAAAGCGAAAAACAGCCGGGTCGAGCTCAAGATCGCCTGACCTGAAAGCCTACCCGGGAGGGTGCCATGATACACGCCGATCTGATCGTGGAAGGTGCGGCCGAGCTGCTGACGCTTGCTGGTGCGTCCGGCCATCCGCGCCGCGGTCCGGAGCTGCGCGAACTCGGGATCATCCGAAACGGCGCCCTGGCCGCCCGGCGCGGCAAGATCGTCTGGGTCGGCTCGACCGACGAGCGGCGCGCCGCCGTCCGCCCGATCCCCTTCTGCAAGCTGGTGGAAGCGTACGGGAAGACCGTGCTGCCGGGCTTGGTGGATCCGCACACCCATCTCGTGTTCGCGGGCAGTCGCGAAAACGAGTTCGCGATGAGGATCGAAGGCAAGACGTACATGGAAATTGCCGCCGCGGGCGGCGGGATCAACGCCACGGTGGCCGCCACGCGCCAGGCGAGCAAAGCTGACCTAGCCTTTGCGGCCCGGCGGACGCTCCACCGCATGCTTGCACTGGGCACCACCACCGTCGAGGCGAAGAGCGGGTACGGCCTGGATCTCGAATCCGAGATCAAGATGCTCGAGGTGATCAACGAGCTGAACCAGGACGACCCGATGTCGGTGGTACCCACCTTCATGGGCGCCCACGAGATCCCACCAGAGTTCCGCAGCCACCCCGATGGGTATGTGTCGCTGGTTATCGAGCAGATGATCCCGGCCGTGGCCGAAAAGAAGCTGGCGCGATTCTGCGACGTCTTCTGTGAAACCGGCGTATTCTCGGTCGAGCAGACGGCGCGCATCTTCGAGGCGGCCCGCGCGGCCGATATGGAACTGCGCGTGCATGCCGACGAGTTGACCGATCTCGGCGGCGCGGCGATGGCCGCGCGCCTGCGGGCCCGGACTGCGGATCATCTGCTGTACGCCAATGACGACGGCATCCGGGCCATGGCCGACGCCGGCGTGATTGCCGTGCTGCTGCCGGGTACCGCGTACTTCCTCCACATGCAACGCTACGCGCGCGCGCGGGACATGATCGCGGCCGGGGTGCCGATCGCGCTCGCCACCGATTTCAACCCGGGATCGTGCATGACGGAATCGATGCCCCTGATCCTGAATCTCGCCTGCACGCAAATGCGCATGCTGCCGGCAGAGGCGATCGCAGCGGGGACCATCAACGCCGCCTGGGCCCTCGGCGAGCAGACCGGCGTCGGCAGCCTCGAGGTCGGGAAGCAGGCCGATCTGCTCGTCCTCGATGCCCCCAACCACGAGCACCTCTGTTACCATTTCGGGGTGAACCTGGTGGACACCGTCGTGAAGAACGGCAAGGTGCTGGTCGAAGGCGGTCAGCACGTGCGGTAACGAGGACACGCGGTGTCGCCCGAACTGACCGGACAGCTCCCGCTCGCCTTTCAACCCTCGGCACCCGCTGCGCCAGACTTTTTGGCCGCCCTGGCAGCCATCGGCCGCTCCCTGCACGAACCGTTCGACCCGGGACGATTCCTGGATGCCTTCTCCACAGCCTTGCAGCGACTCGTTCCCCATGACCGACTCGTGGTGGATTTGCTGGATGAAACCGGGCGGACGTTCACGGTGTTTGCCGAGCACGCGACCGACCGGCTGCGCCTGCATCGGGAGTACTACACGACGACCTTCGCCCCCGAGGCTCGCTACCTCGTCCCCGACTGGGTGATTGCGGCCGTCTTTGCCGGCGAGTCCATGCGCGTGAATGATTTCACCACTGACCCGCGCTTCGGCTCTCCCAATCCGTTCGAAGCGCGGCTGATTGCCGCCGGGATTCGCTCGGGCGCTTTTGTGCCTCTGGAATCCGGCGGTCGCACGATCGGCGCGTTGGCCGCAACCAGTCTCCAGCCGGCCGCCTTCACGGACGAGCATCTTCTGCGGCTCCGGGAACTGTCGCTGCTCATCGGCCCCTTCGTCCACAGCGCGGCGCTGCTGCAGCGGGAGCGCCGCCGTCGGAAGCGTCTGGCCGCGCTCGAGGGGCTCACCCGGGTCCTGGGCGGCAGCCTGGACGTGCGGGATGTGTTCCGGCGCCTTGCGGATGCCCTCCGGCCTCTGTTGGATTTCGAGATCGTCGGCGTGGCGCTCCTGCATCCCAGCGGGCGCGACCTCGAGATGCTGGCTGAGATTGATGACGCCCCGCGCGGCACGGTTACACCGCCGCGGATACCTCTCGACGATTTCTCGTTCGCCGCACGGGTCGAGGCCGGAGAGACCGTGCTGATTCACGATGCACCGGCTGAACTCGATGTCACCCGCCCCGGTGACCGGCTCATCGTCACGGATGGCGGGCGCTCCTGTCTAATCGCTCCCCTCCACTTCGGCGACCGGGTGGGGGGCGGGCTGTATTTCGGGAAGCGGCGCCCGCACTGGTTCGATCGGCTCGACGTCGAGGTGGCAGAGGTCGTGGCGGGACAGGTCGTGCTCGCCATCCAGCATCAACGCCTTGCCGAGGATCAGCGTCGCCTCGACGAGATCGAAACCCGCGCGCACCGCCTCGAGGAGCGTTTGGAATCGCTGCGCGATGCGCTGGGCGAGCGCTACGGCTTCGAGCATATCCTCGGACGGTCGCCGGTCCTGCGCGAGGCCCTGAATCGGGCCGCCAAGGCCGCCCCAACCGAGACGACCGTGCTGCTCACGGGAGAAAGTGGCACGGGGAAAGAATTGGTCGCGCGCGCCATCCATCATGCCAGTCAGCGCGCCGACGGCCCGTTCGTCGCGATCAACTGTGCGGCGCTGCCCGAGACGCTGCTCGAATCTGAACTGTTCGGCCACGAGAAAGGCGCGTTCACGGGCGCCGACCGCATGAAGGCCGGCCGGTTCGAACTGGCTGCCGGGGGCACGCTCTTCCTCGATGAGGTCAGCGAACTGTCGCCTGCCGTGCAGGCGAAGCTCTTACGGGTGCTGCAGGAGCGCGAATTCCAGCGGGTAGGCGGAACGGCGACGCTGCGGGCCGACGTGCGGCTGATCGCGGCGACGAATCGGGATCTCACGCAGGCCGTCGCCGCCGGCCGCTTCCGGGACGACCTGTATTATCGTTTGAATGTGTTCACGATCCTGCTTCCGCCGCTCCGGGACCGGGGAGAGGATGTGCTGCTCTTGGCCGACCATTTCGTTCGGACGATCGGGGCACGCATGGCGAAGGCTGACCTGGGGCTCAGCCGCGATGCGCGGCAGGCGCTCTTGGGCCACTCGTGGCCCGGCAACATCCGGGAATTACAGAATG
The DNA here is from genome assembly GCA_035505475.1 of Vulcanimicrobiaceae bacterium. GTDB lineage: Bacteria > Methylomirabilota > Methylomirabilia > Methylomirabilales > 2-02-FULL-66-22 > 2-02-FULL-66-22. Next base: position 714 of record DATJQT010000386.1, on the reverse strand, counting down.
CTGTCGAGCGCGGGCTCATCGTCTCGGAAGCCGGCCTGCTGACCGCCGCTCATCTCGGAATCACCGCCGTTCCGGTTGGCTCATCGTCGCATCCAGTTGAGACCGTTGGTGCCTCCCTGCCTGAGTTGGAGCGAAAACTCGTCGCGAGCGCACTTGAAGAATCGAAGGGAAACAAGTCGAAAGCCGCTACCAAGTTAGGCCTGACCCGGTCACAGCTTTACACCCGCCTCAAGCGATATGGCTTTCCTACCGATTGAATAAATTTGTACATGTTGTAGATTTATGATCATATTTCTTGTCCATATATCTACACCCGTCTTCTCAATCAACCATTTATCAATAAAAATCAATAAATTGCATGACAATAACCAGCGGCCCACATGATGCATAAACGGCTGTCCATGAGTCAGCGAGGAGTCGAACGGATATTGGGGAAGCTGGTGACCGATGAGGATTTTGCTGAGGTTTTCTTTGCAAATCCTGCAAAAGAAATCGTCAGGATTGGTGTCGAATTGACCGCTGAAGAAAGCGATGCGCTGTGCCGTATATCGCGAGTCGCGCTGCACGAATTCAGCTCGAAAATTGACGACCGTATCTGCAAATTGCACCTCGACTAAAGACCGGAGGTGTCGGCCTGATGCGCACCTATTGCGTACACCCTCTTTATTGGACTCCACTCCTGCTTCTGCTCATCACCGCTTGCGGAAAGACAGA
>DATJQT010000385.1:0-4296 GCA_035505475.1 Vulcanimicrobiaceae bacterium | reverse complement strand
TGTGGCTGGCGTAGGCGCGGTAGGTGTCGACGTCGTTCCAGGTGTGCGGAAGGCTGACGGTGGCCCAGGCCGAGTCGTCGAAGCCGGCTTGGTCCGCGCCGGGCGCGTCCTGGCGGATGAACTTCCAGTCGGCGTTGAAGTTGTAGACGGCGCGCGGCGAGGCGGGCGGAACGTAGGGGGCGTCGGCGGCCGGGGCGGGCGCCAGCGTGCCGAGGGCCAGCGCGACGGCGATGAAGCAGGGCAGGGGGCGGACGGGATTCATCGTGTCGCCATCGTCCGCAAAACGACCGCCCGCGCAAGCGCGCGCTCGGCGGGAATCGTCTGACTGTCCCAAAGGTTGGCATCGGTGGGGCGGGCTTCATGCCGTCCACCGTAGCCCAAGCCGTGAGGCTCGAGATGAATCTCCACTCGCCCGAGATGGTCCCAACTCGCACGAGTTGGGCGACGAGATCGAACGGCCACGTGGCCCGATGCGCCCAGCGAAATAATCTTTCCGCCGTTTGACACGGCGCCGGTCCCGCCTTCCGTAACCTGAAGGTTAAATAACCATTCGGTTTAACTCCCATGTACGACCGCCTCAGCACCACCTTTTCCGCCCTCGCCGACCCGACCCGGCGCGCCATCCTCGGCCGCCTCACCCGGGGCCAGGCCTCGGTCACCGAGCTGGCCGCGCCCTTCGACATGAGCCTGCCCGCGATCTCCAAGCACCTCAAGGTGCTCGAACGCTCCGGGCTCATCGCCCGCGGGCGCGACGCCCAGTCGCGCCCCTGCCGGCTCCGACCCCGGCCGCTGAAGGACGCCGTCGCCTGGCTCGAGGGCTATCGCCGCTTTTGGGAACAGAGCCTCGACCGCCTCGAGGCCCATCTCCAACAACTGCAAAAAGAGGACCAGAACCATGCCGCCAAGAAATGAATCCCCCGCGGACGCCGCGGACCGTGAAATCGTCATCTCCCGCGTGCTCGACGCCCCGCGCGAGCTCGTCTGGGAGGCCTGGACCGACCCCGAGCAGGTCGTGCGCTGGTGGGGCCCCAACGGCTTCACCACCACGAACAAGCGGATGGATGTCCGGGTCGGCGGCGTCTGGGAGCACGTCATGCACGGGCCCGACGGCACCGACTATCCGAACAAGAGCGTGTTCAAGGAGGTGGTGAAACCCGAGCGCATCGTCTACTCGCACGGCGGCGGGCGGCCCGGCGACCGCGGCGCGACGTTCGTGTGCACGTGGACCTTCGAGGTCGTGGAGGGCAACAAGACCCGGCTCACCATCCACCAGGTTTATCCGTCGAAGGAAGACCGTGACCGCATCGTGCGCGACTATGGCGCGATCGAGGGCGGCAAGCAGACGCTCGGCCGCCTGGCGGAGCTTTTGGCGGCAGACGGGCCGGGGCTCGAATTTCGCATCGAGCGCACCTTCGCCGCGGCGCGCGAGCTCGTCTGGCGGGCGTGGACCGAGCCGAAACTGCTGGCACGGTGGTGGGGGCCGAGCGCCGTGACCAATCCGGTCTGCGAGCTGGACGTGCGCCCTGGCGGCCTTTTCCGCATCGTCATGCGCCTGGCCGACGGCGTCGAATATCCGGTCCGGGGCGTCTTCCGCGAGGTGGTGAAACCCGCACGCCTGGTGATGACGATGGACTGCTCCGACCATCCTGCGGACTGGCACCGGATGATCGATCCAGGCTACCAGCCCGGCGACAACCCCGCCGGCGAGCTCCTGCAGACGGTGACCTTCGAGGATGCCGGCGGCCAAACCAAGCTCACCATCCGCACGCGCTTTGCCTCGGCCGCGATCCGCGAAGCGATGGTGAAGCTGGGCATGCACGACGGCTGGTCGCAGAGCCTCGACCGGCTGGCGGTTGTCGCGGCCAAGGCTTAGGCTCAGTCAATCGGCCGCACGTGCGGTGGCCTGCTGGGAACGAAAGCCAAGTCAGGCGATGCCGTCGTCGACTGGCTGCCCGCGACGAAGCGTAACACGAAAATGCGTATCAAGACGCATTGCTCCTCTGGTGTGGATTTGACCGGCCGGCGGAACCAGAAGCGCTGCAGCCCGCCGGGCCAGAATGCCCGGATTTGGGTATTCAGCGTTGCAGAGTGGTCGGCCCCTGACCTGTCCGGCCGGCTTCCCCCATGGGTGGCACAAGGTCCGTCACCACGTGAACCTCGCTCACGACCTGACGCGACGTCCCCAGACCAGCCTGCCCCCAGGTCAAGGATGGTCAGAAATTGACGGGTGATAGCGGGTGGCCAGCGGATAGCCTTCCACGACGCTGGTTAGCTCCGTCCAATCCGGATGCCGTTGGTTCCCGACATCCTGAAACCTCACCCCGGCTTCCGCGAGCCTCTCGTCGGCCGAGGCGGTGAAATAGCCGGTGCTGACATCGTAGGTAGAGCCGGAATCCTTCATTTCCGCGAGCTGCCCACGCAAGCGCCGGCTGGCTTCGGTCTCCCAGTGGAATCGCACCCAGCCCACGATGCCGGCATTGGCAGTCAGCAAGCCGGCCAGGACCCAGGCCGCCAGCGCCGGGCCACGCCCCTTCCCGCCGCCGAAGGCAAACATCAGCGGCACGATGGGAAGCAGCCAGAGTTGCGGGCCATAACGCGGCCACCAGAGAGCAGGACTGATGAGCAGCGAGCCAACGATCGTACCGCAAATCAATCCCAGCGTCCATCGCCGCCGGTCCGTCGCGGCCAGCCCAATGCCCAGGGCCAGGGAGATCAAAAGACACCCGCTGAAATACGGTCCCAACGCGGCAATGCGCGGGTCCTGGAAGGTGTAGGCGTACAAATCCTCCATGCGCGCTCCAAACGGCCACATCAGCGAGGCGTTGCGCCCCTGGCGGTACGGTTGATTGCCCGGACGGCCGAAGATGGCGTAGCCGAACCTGATGAAGCGACTCTTCCCGACCATGTTCTTGGGAGTTTCGCCATGCTCGTTGGCCAGTTGGGGATCCCGATCATGATAGCGCGCGGCGCCGAACACCGGATAAAATGGCTGCCCCCGAAAAATCGTGTTGGTGACGTAGGGATTGTAGCCCCAGACGCCGGCGCCCACCAAAAACACGAGCGCCGAGGTGACGATGAAGCGGCGAAAATGCCCCCGGTGGTGGAAGAAGCACCAGATGGCGGCGGCGGCGGCCACAAAACCAAGGAAGACGAGCCCGGTGAACTTCGCGTTGATGCAGGCGACGGACGCCGAAATCCCGGCGAGCAAAACCGCCGGCCGCGGCCGGGCGGCGAGGCACGTCCAGACGGCCGCGGTGGCGACGGCGAGAAAGGCGAACATGATCCCATCCACCAAATAGCTCGTGAGCTCACACACCACCACCGGATTGAGGGCGACGAGGAACGCCAAAGCGCAAGCCCGGCTGCGACTCAGCCCCAGATCAAGCGCTGCTCCGAGCACGGCACAAAACAGGGCGGCGAACGCCAGCCCGTCGATCGCCTTGCCCAGTTCAATCCGTCCGGTGGCGCTGAAGATCGCGGCCGCGGCATACCAGGGTCCTTTCGGATAGTGCCGCACCCAGGTTTCCAGGGGCGCCGCGAATGACCGCAGCGGTTGCGTCAGGGGATCCCAGCCCCGAGCGATGCCGAGGATCGCGGTCTGGTGATACCATTCGCCGTCCCACGACAGATCGTAATAAAATGCCGCCAAGCCCGCGGCCACGACCAGAATGGCAACGCTCCAGATGAGCGGCTGAAAACGACTCCTCCCGGTGAATCCCTCCCAGCCGGCCAGAAGATAACCGGCGACCAGCGCGCCGAGCATCGCGGCCGGAGCGACCCAGCGGAAAGCGGCGTGGTTCGCCAGCAAGCTCGCCATAGCGCCGGCCTGCAAGAGGCAGAAGAGCAATCCGATGGTGGCGGCGATCACCCAACAGAACGCTCCGGGGGAGCGAGACTCAGGCCGACCCAGAAATCTGACCAGGCGCATCGATGATCGGTTCAGGGTGGTTTCTTCGCGGCGGCCGGAGAAGGGAATCCTTGCAAGAGAGCCCGGCCCGCCGAGCCAACACAACCCGCCCCACGATTTTGGGGTCAAGGTCAAAAGCCGCGGCCGGGAAATGCCGGTGGCAGCGAGACCCAGCCGAAGTCGCGGATGCGGCAGATGCCGCCGAAGCGCAGGGCACCTTGGTCAATCACGGCAACTCCGGAACGCCAGCCCCTCTCCCCGGCGGGGGAATGACGGAACCCTTTTCTTTTTGCATCCGATCCGAGCTGGCTGCCCGGCGCCGACGAAACCACGAACTTTTTGGAGCGAATCGGGAGTTTCCAGCGGGGAATTACCTCTGACGATGCAGG
>DATJQT010000384.1:0-32613 GCA_035505475.1 Vulcanimicrobiaceae bacterium | reverse complement strand
GTGTAGGTTCTGCTCCAGCTCGGGCTTGGAGAGAATCTCCTTGCAGTCCTCGCACTTGACCCACAGCCCTTCGGGGATCCGCTTCGCTTCGACCGGCGGCTCGCGCTTGAACCAGGCCACGCCGTTTCCCTCCCGCGGGCGGTACGGTAGCCCACGCCCTCGGCCGTGTCAAGACAACCGGGCGCCTTTTGTACATTGGCTCTGGAGACGCTCAGTGAACCTGTCTGCCCCTCACGGGTCAGTGATTCTGTCCTCCATCTTTCACCTCTTGAAGAGGGGGCCCGATACCCCTGACGCCAGAAGCGGGGTGCCGCGTGCACGTCCTCGGCCTGCTCGAGCAGGGGCAAGGGACGGCGGCGAACGCCTGCCCACCCCCGGGCACCTCCGTGCCCGAAAGCGGTGCACCCGGGGCGGACATTTTCACTGCCCCGTTTGACGGACATTTTCACTGCCGCGCGACACACCCCGCTGCCGCGCGACCTCAAACAAGCACACGGCGGCGGCGGCCGAGGCATTCAAGGAGGCGATCCGGCCGTGCATGGGAATCCGGATAAGGGAATCGCAGCGCTCTCGCGTCAGCGCCCGGAGCCCTTTCCCCTCCCCACCGATTACCAGAACAAGAGGCCCGGTCAGATCGGCGTCAAATAGGTTCTGCCCCTGTGCCGCATCGGTCCCGACCGACCAAAAACCGCTGTCCCGTGCCGCAGTCAAGAAATTGGCGAGGTTTGTGACCTGGGCAATGGGCAGATGTTCCGCCGCCCCGGCCGAGACCCGCGCGGCGGCCGGGCTCACCCCGGCAGCGCGGTCCCGCGGAACGATCAGACCGTCTGCGCCGGCAGCTTCCGCGCTCCGGATGATCGCCCCCAGGTTCTGCGGGTCCTGCACGCCGTCCAGTGCAACCAGGAACCGGTGTCCCGCATCTGCCAATGCCCGCTCGAGCAGGTCCTCGGGCTCCAGATACGGGAACGGGCCGGCTTCAGCGATCACGCCCTGGTGCGCCGCGCCGGGCAGATACCGATCCAGCTCCTGGCGGGGCCGCTCGTCGAGCGCGATGCCCCGCTCCCGCGCAAGCTTTCGCAGGGCCTCGACGGTGCCGCCCTGCTCGTGTCGCGCGATCAGGATGCGCCGGATGGTCCGCCGCCCCGCGGCGAGCGCCTCGTACACGGCGTGGGGGCCGGCCAGGAGTTCCTCATCGTCGGCCCGGCGTGTCATGTCTTGCGTACGATCAGGTGGAGCGGCGGCAGGCCGGTCTCGGGCGAAAAATCCGCGATGGCGCGGCAAAGTGTCTTGCTGTCGTCGAGGCGGATGCCGACAGCGGAGAGTCCCTGTCGGGTGCGGTCCGCTGCCGCCCAGTCGCGGCGCTGCCGGGCGGCTTCCCGGTGGGCGATCAATTCCCGGACGAGGTTACCGAGCCGGGCGGCATCCGGCAGAGGCGCAGTCAGCAGACGCTCCAGATCGGCCAAGGCCTCGTCCGCCGACTGACTCACGCTGATGTCGGCCAGCCGTGTGACCACCGCCTCTCCGGTCCCGAGGTCAAGCGCCAGCACCCCGGCCAATCGCCGGAGCAACGCCGCCGCGGAGAGCGCCGCCGCCGCATCGGATTCAACACCGCTTTGCCGCGCGGCCTGGAGCAGTCGGTTGCCATCGCGCGCGAGGTCGAAGAGCGCCCCGGTTGCACGGGCTGTGTTGAAATCGTCGTCCATGGCCGCGCGGAATGCCGTGGTGGCCGGATGCACCGTCCAGCCATTCGTTTCGGCCACGGGAACGGTGGGGAGTTCCGCTTTGAGGGCATCGGCGGCACGCAGGAACTCTTGCAGCCCGGCCACGGCCTTGGTCTTCTCCGCAGCCGCGGCGTCCGTATAATCGATCGGCCCCCGGTAATTGGTCGAGAGCAGCAAGAGCTTCAGCGCGTCGGGCGAGAAGCGGCGCAGCGCATCGCGGATGGTCACGAAGTTGCCGAGCGACTTGGACATCTTTTCGCCACCGACGGTGAGGAAGCCGTTGTGCAGCCAGTAGCGGGCGAGCATGGAGCCGGACGCGCCTTCCGACTGGGCGATCTCGTTCTCGTGGTGCGGAAAGACCAGATCTTCGCCGCCGCCGTGAATGTCAAAGGGCTCGCCCAGGTACTTCACCGACATGGCGGAGCATTCGATATGCCAGCCCGGCCGCCCCGGTCCCCAGGGACTCTGCCAGGACGGTTCGCCGGGCTTCGCTGCCTTCCAGAGCGCGAAATCCAGCGGATCCCGCTTGCGCTCGTCCACCTCGATCCGGGCACCGGAGCGGAGGTCGTCCGGACTGCGATGGCTCAGCTTGCCGTATCCGGGAAAGGCGCGGACCGCAAAGTACACATCTCCGTCCACCGCGTAGGCGAGGCCGCGGTCCACCAGCCGCCCGATGATCTCCAGCATCTCCGCGATGTGCTCCGTGGCCTTCGGCTCGATATCCGCCGGCCGGATGCCCAGAGCCTGCATGTCGGCGCTGAAGGCGGCGGTGTATTCGCGGGCCACCTCGTCCCAGGCGCGGCCGCGTTCCTTCGCGCGGTTGATGATCTTGTCGTCCACATCGGTGAAATTGCGGACCATGGTCACGCGGTTGCCGCAGAACTCGAGGTAGCGACGGATGACATCGAACACCAGCGCCGACCGGGCATGCCCGAGATGGCAGAGGTCGTAGACCGTGACGCCACAGGTGTACATCCGGACACTGCCGGCCACCAGTGGCTCGAACGGCTCGAGCCGTTGCGTAAGCGTGTTGTAGACCTGAAGCGCCATGGGTGAGCCTCGTGCTAGCAGAGTGAGGAGCGGCGTCGGAGCCGGGGCCCGGGTCGGCGGCTGCTTCGGCGAGACAGGGTGGCGACGGCCAGGGCGACAATTCCTTCGCCCGCGCCGAGCGCGCCCAGGCGCTTGGCGGTCGTGCTCTTGACATTCACGCGGCGGACCGGCAGTCCCAGGATGCCGGCCAGCCGCTCCCGCATCGCGGGAATCAGCGCCGAGAGCCGGGGTGCCTCGGCAATGATCGTGGCGTCGACGCCTTCCGGCCGGTAGCCATGCGCGCGGACCAAAGCGACCATGCTGGCCAGGAGCGTCGTGCTGGCAATCCCCATATTCTCCGGACGCCCGACCCCGAAATGGACGCCGATGTCGCCCAGCCCCGCGGCCCCAACCACGGCGTCCAGGATCGCATGCGTGAGGACGTCGGCATCCGAATCCCCCTCCAGGCCCTTCTCGTAGGGGATCTCGATGCCGCCGAGCATCAAGGGTCGCCCCGGCACGAGCCGGTGCACATCGAATCCGCAGCCGACCCGAAACGGCATACCGCTCATGCGGGTTTCCCGGCCAGGCGGGCGCGCAAGATGTGCTCGGCCTGACTGAGATCCGTCGGTGTGGTCACCTTGATATTGGCCGCTGCGCCAGGGACCAGACGGACCGGGTATCCGAGCCGCTCGACCAAGACGCTGTCGTCCGTACCCCGGAATCCGTCGGCCAGCGCCCGGGCGTGTGCCTCGCGCAGCCAGTCGGTGCGAAACACCTGCGGGGTCTGGGCAGCCCACAGGCGGCCCCGGGGCGGGGTCTCGACCACCATGCGATCGGCCCCCGCGATCTTGATCGTGTCCGAGACGGGGACAGCCACCACCGCAGCTCCATCCTGCGCCGCCGCTTCCACGCAGGCCCGGATCAAGGCGGGCGTGATCAGCGGTCGCGCTCCATCATGCACGAGGATGAGATCCACCGGCTCAGCCACCGCCGCGACACCGGCACACACGGATGCTTGGCGATCCGCCCCGCCCGGCACGACGCGGTCAACCAGGATCCCGCAGGGATCGAGCACCTCGGCCGCGCAGCGCACTTCTTCGCCCGGGGCCACCACGACCGTGAGCGAGTTCACGACCGTCGAATCGAGGAGCGCACGCAGCGTCCAGGCTAAGAGCGGCAGCCCGGCGACCGCGAGGTACTGCTTCGGAGTGCTGCCCCCGAACCGGGTCCCGCACCCGGCGGCGGGAACCACGGCCGCTACCCGCATGCCATCTCCAAAAGAAAAATCCCAGCTCTCGGGCCCGAGGGATGGACCCCGCTGGGAATGGGACGAACCGAAATCAGGCGGCTTCCGCCTCTTCCTTTAAGCGCGAGAAAATCATCCGGCCGGCGGTCGTCTGGAGCACGGAGGTGACGCACACGTCCATCGTCTGTCCGATATGCCGCCGTCCGTTGTCCACGACCACCATGGTCCCGTCGTCAAGGTAAGCGATCCCCTGGTTGTACTCTTTGCCTTCCTTCAGGATGTACACCCGGATGTCCTCGCCGGGCAGGACCACGGGGCGCAGGGCGTTGGTCAGCTCGTTGATGTTGAGCACCCCGACCCCGTGTAGTTCGGCCACCTTGTTCAAATTGAAATCGTTGGTCACGATCTTCGCGTGGATCGTCTTCGCCATGGCGACGAGCTTGTTATCCACTTCGCGGATCTCGGGAAACTCCATGTCGCTGATCTCGACCCGGATATCGACGTTCTTCTGAATCTTCTGCAGGATGTCCAGCCCACGCCGGCCGCGGTTCCGTTTGAGCGGATCCGAAGAATCCGCGATGTGCTGCAGTTCGCGGAGAATGAACTGGGGAATGACCAGTGTGCCTTCCATGAACCCGGTCTCGGTGATGTCGGCGATTCGCCCGTCGATGATCACCGAGGTGTCGAGCAGCTTGTAGCTTTCGGCCCGCGGCTGCTCTTTCAGCATCCGGACAAACCCCGCCACGCTGAACTCGGCCGCTTTTTCGACGGCGATCCAGATCCCGAGGTAGCCGCCTCCGCAGAGGAAAAGGCCGACAACGAGCAGCTGAAATTCCGGCGGCAGGCCGCCCAAGAGCGAGGTCACGGCGCCCGCCACGACGCGACCCACAAACAATCCGACCAGGAGGCCGACCAGCGCCAGGAGTAATGTGCGGACGGGAATGCGGCGAAGCCGCCGCTCGAGATAGACGAACAGGGCCCCGAAAGCCAAACCGACCAGGAGCCCGATGAGCCCGGAAGGCTCACCACGATGCAGGAGGGCACCCAGGAAACCGGCGGCGCCGAAGAGGATGACAAGAGCAACCCGGATCATCAGGTCAAACACGTTGTGGTCTCCGGGAGCAGGGGTTTCAGGCTTTGGCGATGGTTCGGTCCACCATGGTGCAGGCATCGCCCTCCTCGATGCCCACCGCGTGGGAGATCTCGCTCACCAGCAATTGACGGACCGTCTCCAGCATCTTCTTTTCGCCAAACGAAAGATTGCGTTCCTTCTTCAGAAGGACGAGTTTGCGGAGCACGGTCGCTACTTCAAAGAGGGAGCCGGTCTTGATCCGTTCCAGATTGTCTTTAAACCGCCGGTTCCAATTCGGGCAAATCTCGACCTCTTTCTTGCGCAAAATCTCCATCACCTTGCGCACTTCCTTGGCGCCGATCAACTGGCGCAACCCGACGCGCTCGGCGTTTCCGGTGGGTACCATGATGGTCATATCGTTGTCGAGAATGCGCAGGATATAAAAGGACTGGCGGGCCCCGGAGACCTCTTTCTGCTCGATGGCCTCGATTCGCCCTACGCCGTGCGTCGGATAGACGACCTTCTGGCCAATCTGGAACATTCTGGTCCCCTTGTTTACCACGGGCAGTTCCTGAGAATTAAACCATACTCATCCAAGTCCGTCAAACCGTTTCCCCGCTCCGGCCCTGCCGAAATAGCCCTGCGAGGCCCCCGACATGGGCCAATCCGACGGTCTCGATGCCCGCCCGGGGCGGCAGGTGATCCAGTCCCGCCCGGGGCACGATTGCCTTCGTGAACCCGAGCCGGGCCAGCTCGGCCAGGCGCTTGTCGGCCTGAGGGACGCCCCGGACCTCGCCCCCCAGGCCGACCTCTCCGAAAAAGGCCCAGGTCGGCTCGACCGGGATTTCGCGCGCACTGGACAGGACGGCCGCCATCACTCCCAGATCGGCCGCCGGCTCTCGAATGCCCAGGCCGCCCACCACATTCAAGAAGACGTCGGCCGTTGCCAGCCGGAGGTGCAGGCGTTTTTCGAGCACGGCGAGCAGCATGGCGACCCGCTGGCTATCCAGCCCATTGGCGACCCGCCGGGGCAGGGCAGCGCCCGTCGGGCTGACCAGCGCCTGGAGTTCGAGGAGGATCGGCCGGGTGCCTTCCATCGTCGCCACCACCAGGCAGCCGGTGGCCTGCGGGGGTCGCTCCGCCAAGAAAGCAGCCGACGGATTCTCGACCGGCACCAAGCCGCCCGACCGCATCTCGAACACGCCGATCTCGTCCGTCGGTCCGAACCGGTTCTTGGTCGCCCGGAGGATCCGGTACGCCTGCTGGCGGTCGCCCTCGAAATAGATCACCGTGTCCACCAGGTGTTCCAGCGCCCGCGGGCCGGCCAGGCTGCCGTCTTTGGTGACGTGCCCGATCAGCCAGACGCCGGTCTCGGTCCGCTTGGCCATTTCGATCAGCCGGCCGGCAACTTCGCGTACCTGACTGAGGCTGCCTGCCCCGGCCTCGAGCCCACGGCTCCAGACCGTCTGGATCGAATCCACGATCGCCACGGTCGGCTTGATGCGTTCGATCTGTGCAAGTACCGCTTCGAGGGCGGTCTCGGCTGCCAGATAGAGACCGGGCGGGTCGAGCCCGAGCCGCCGCCCGCGCTCGCTAATCTGGGCCAAGGATTCTTCGCCGCTGGCATAAAGGACAGGATGGCTGCGCACGGCCAGAGCGGCCGCGGCTTGGAGCAGGAGGGTGGACTTTCCGACGCCCGGATCGCCCCCGATCAGGACGACGCCGCCCGGCACCAACCCGCCGCCGAGCACCCGGTCCAATTCGCCGATGCCAGTCACCAGGCGCCGGTCGGCTGTTCCGGGCACCTCGCGCAAGAGAACGGCATCTCCGGATGGGGGATCGATGAGAGGCGCATCACGAGACGGTGGGGCCGGGCGGACCTCGATGAGACTGCCCCACGCCCCGCAGTCGGGGCAGCGCCCCAACCAGCGCGGGGCTTGCGCCCCGCACTGCTGGCACTCGTAATGGCTATGTTTCGGCACGTCTAGAAGGCGCCGAGCGCCTGCAGCCCGAGGCCGATGACGGTGAGCGGCCCTTGCTCGCGGATCTGGTCCGCGGCCTTGCCCACCTTCTTCATGCTGTCCTTGGTCGTGAAGTAGAGCGCGTCGTCGTTCACCAGCTTGCCGAGCGTACCCTCGCCCCGCTCGACTTTCCGCATGATGTTGCTGAGCGACGCCATCGACGTCTTCATGTCCGCGTAGATCGTCTCGTCATTGAGGAGACGGCCGAGTGTTCCCTGGCCTTCGGTGAGCTTGCGCGACATGGTCCGGAGGCCGCCCAAGGCCTCGCGCGCGTCTGTCAACGTGGCGCGCGCCTCGTTGTAGAGGGAATCGTCCTTCACCAGCTTGCCGAGCGTGCCCCGCCCCGATTCGATATCCTTGCTCATGCGCGCAAAACCCTGCGTCGCATTCCGGAGATCTGCCGTGAGCGACCGCAGGTCCTTGTACAGGCTGTCATCCGTGACCAGCTTGCCGAGGGTGCCTTCGCCGCGCGCGAGCTGCTGGCTCATCTTGTTCAGGTTGGCCGAGATGCCTTCGAAGTTCTTGTACACGTCGTCCTTGGTGAGCAGCTTGCCGAGCGTCCCGTTCCCCTGCTCGATCTCTTTGGCGATCCGATCCAGGCGCTGGAACGTACTGGCAATCGGCTCCAGGCTGGAGCCGATGCCCTGGTTCACCTGCTTGACCAGGCTTTGCAGGTCGCCTGCCGCATCGTTGAGGCGGGCGAGCAGCACGTTCAGGTCCGGCGGCTCTGAACTTGTCAGGAATGCTCCCGGCGCGGCGGGCTGGGCGGCCGGAGAGCCGAACGTGAGGTCGAGGAAATTCGTCCCGAGCAGGCTCGTCAGCTTGATCGTGGCAACCGAATCGGTCTTGACCGGGGTGCCGGACTTAACGCGAAAGGCCACCTCGACGCGCGCGCCCACCACGTGAATGTCGGTGACGCTGCCCACGTCGACGCCCGCCAGGCGGGCCGGATCGCCGACCTTCAAACCGGGAATGGATCGAAACGAGGTCCGGTACTCCACCGTCCGGCTGAACAGCATTTCCTTCCCCAGCAACTCGAACAGCGCGATCACGATGAGGAAGGCCACCACCAGGAACAGCCCGACCCGCACCTCTCGGGACATTGCCATTGCGTTGCCTCCTAACTGACCGGAACCTTGGTTTGCGTCTTGAGGAAGGCGCGCACGGTGGGATTCTTCGTGGCCCAGACCTGGGCCGGCGTGCCGACCTCGATGAGCTGCCCTTCGGAAATCATCCCCATCCGATCCGCCACGGCAGCGGCCAGATTGAGATCGTGAGTAACCACCAAGGACGTAATCCGCAGTCGCTTCAGATCCGCGATGACGTGTCCGATCTGTTCGGTGAGCACCGGGTCCAATCCCGCGGTCGGCTCGTCATAGAGAATCAGATTCGGGGCGATGGCCAGTGCCCGGGCGATCGAGACCCGCTTCTTCATCCCGCCGGACAACGCCGAGGGCATCGTGTCTTCGCTGCCCGCGAGACCGACCAGGCTCAGCTTTTCAGCGACGATCCGCCGGATGTCGGCGGCCGAGGCCCGGCGGTGCTCCTTCAGCCAGAGCCCCACGTTTTCCCCCACCGAGAGCGAGTTGAAAAGCGCCGACGACTGGAAGACCATCGCCATGCGGAAGCGGCGGGCAGGGCCATTTCCGTCGCTGACCTCTTCCCCGTCAATCAGGATGCGTCCGGAATCCGGTTGGAGCAGGCCGGCGATATGTTTCAGCAGGACGGATTTCCCGCAGCCGGACGGCCCGAAGATGACGAAGGTCTCGCCGCGCTCCACCGTCAAATCGAGGTTGCGGAGGACCGGCTTGGGGCCGAACGATTTCGAGAGGTGTTGGACTTCCACCTGCACGCCGGGCTCCGGACGGTCGGCCCCGGCGACGTCTTCCGTCTCGTCGTTCTGGATGCCGAGGAATCTTCGCAGGGCGCTCATCTCATTCTCACATCAAGGCGCGGGTGATGAGGTAGTTGAGCACAAAAATGAACATGAACGAGAGCACGACCGCCCGCGTCACCGCCCGACCGATCTCTTCCGGCCCGCCGGTCGTCTTTAAGCCAATGTAACAGCAGGTGATCGAGACCGCAATTCCGAAGACCACCGATTTGATGACGCTGTCCATGACATCCGAAAACTTCACGAGCTCTTGGAAATTGAGCACGAACTGATGAATGCTGACCGAAATTTTGGGATTGACGGCAGAGACAACAGCCCCGCCGACCAGCCCCACCACATCGACGTACATGCAGAGGGCCGGCATGGCGATCAGGGCCGCGACCAGGCGGGGCATCACCAGGTATCGCACCGGGTTGATATCGAGCGTCTTGAGGGCGTCAATCTCTTCGTACACATTCATGGCGCCGATTTCGGCCGCGATGGCCGAGCCCACCCGCCCTGCGACGATTAGGGCAGTCATGACGGGCCCGAGTTCCTTGATCATCGAGAGTCCGACGATCCCGCCGATCGTCCCCTCGAGGCCGTACGCGGCCAGGCGGGAGCCCGTCTGCAGCGCCAGCACACCCCCGATGAAGAGCGCCGCCAGGGACGCGATTGGCAGCGTCGCGTTGCCGAACTCCAGGAGATGATTTTGGATCTTGTCCAGGCTGCGCGGCACCGAGCGGAACCAGAACACGGACTGGAGCAGCAGCTCGACGCCTTCGCCCAAACCTTGCAGCAGGCGTTCCGTGCGCGTGGTCAGGAGATTCACCGGACGCCTCCCAATTCACCAGTGGTGGTGGCAACCGTCTGCGGATCTTCGGCCCAGGTCAAGAGTGGTGTATCGAAGAAGCGCAGCGAACGCAGCATGCCGTCGTGCTCGAGCTGGATCAGGCCGCCGAAGAGCGAAACGGTCGAGCGGTCGCCCGATTGGCGTAGGGCCAACAGCGGCCCGAGCACCTCGATGCTGTGCCCCGTCTGCGTCTGCTCGACCCGGACGAAATTCCACAGGAACGAATGCGCGTACTCCCCCGCGGCATTGCGATCGTACGTGTACAGGGCCCAGAGCGGGTAATAGTTTCGCAACATGTACTCGTTGATGCGTGGCGGGATCAAGGGCTCGAGCAGCGCCAGCGTCTGAAAGTGCACCGCGCCCTCCCGGTCCCGATCGTACCAAAAGAACGGCCAGGAGTCGATTCTCCGTGTCGAGCCGTCGGCCCCCTCCTCTCGATAATCCGAGTAGAGATACCAGAGAATCCGATCGCGAATGCGCGTGCTCGTCCGGTCGTATTCCTCGTTGCGAATATACAGAGGATACAGGATCGTGCGATCGTGGAAACGCAACTCCTTGAACAGGAACTCGTTATGCAGCACCTTCTGGTCGTCCCCATAAAAAGGCAGAATATTGAACGTCTGCCGCCCCTCTCCCCAGGCGAACTTCACGAGTGGCCAGGGGGCAGTCACCTGCTCGTATTTCTGTTCGCGGTCCTGCACATAACTGAAAAACGGCCAGAGCACGGTGGTGCTGTCCACCGTCGGCGCGCGGCGCTTCACGTAGAAGGGGATGATGGCGAGGGTCTCCTCGCCGGGGGAACGGCGGGCGCGCCCCGAGTTGGGCTCGGACTCGTCCAGACCGGTTCGTTCGTAGAGAAAGAGCGGCCAGAGCAGGAACGTCTTCTCGTAGGCACCCTCGCCGTGCTTCGTCTCGCGACCAAACAGCGGGACGAAGCGGAAACCCGAGACCTGATCGTCCGGGTTCACGCTGCTTGTGACGGAGAGGAACGGATAGGGGAAGTAGTGCGTCTCGACGCCGAGCCGCACCGACCGGGCGTACAGCGGAAACATCACCCAGTCGAATTCTTCCCAAAACAGCATGTCGTGGGTACGGCCGTAGAACGGTAAAATCCCCAAACTCTTCTGCCCCGTCGTGCTGGTCCCTTGAAAATAGAAGGGGAAGAAGACGGAGCGCTCTTCACGCTCGGCTTGCGGTGAACCCTCCCCGCGCATATCGAAGAGCTTCAAAAATTGCCATTCCCAGTCGGCCTCGGTCCGCCGGTAGGTCATCACCGGGTACATGAATTCCCACTCCAGGCTCTTCGCGGCGCGATCTTCGCGCCGAAAGAAGAGCGGGCGAATGCCGAATTCATCAACATTGCCG
Organism: Vulcanimicrobiaceae bacterium; assembly: GCA_035505475.1. Lineage (GTDB taxonomy): Bacteria > Methylomirabilota > Methylomirabilia > Methylomirabilales > 2-02-FULL-66-22 > 2-02-FULL-66-22. Next base: position 21,430 of record DATJQT010000384.1, on the reverse strand, counting down.
TCGGTGGACTGACTTGATGTGAAGACCGGTCCGAGACTGCTGTGCGTTTCGGCGCCTTCCACCCGGTCCAGCCGCTGGTCATAAATCGGCCAGAGGTTGACGGGTTCGATCGGCTCCTCGGCGGCGCCGCCGCGCGCAGGCATCCCCACGCCGAGCAGGAACAGCCCGACCACGACCCAAAAGGCGCTCTGCCATCGGCGACCGGTTGCCCCAGGTGCGTGCGCCATTCAGAAGTCCCGCTGCCGTTCTTGCTCTTCGAAGAGCGTGTACTCGCGTAAGAACGCCAAATACACCGTGCCGGTGGGCCCGTTGCGCTGCTTGCCGATGATCACCTCGGTGGTGTTGTCCTCGGGCTCGTCGACCTCTTCATCCTTGCGGGCCTTGTAGAACGCGGGCCGGTAGAGGAAGGTCACCACATCGGCATCCTGCTCGATCGCCCCCGATTCGCGGAGATCCGAGAGCTGCGGGCGGGGCGGCTGCCGCGATTCCACCGCACGCGACAGCTGCGAGAGGGCTACGACGGGGACGCTCAACTCCTTCGCCATGGCCTTGAGCGACCGGGAGATCTCCGAGATCTCCTGCTGCCGGCTCTCGATCCGCCCGCGACCCGAGATGAGCTGAAGGTAGTCAATGATCACCAGACCCAGCCCCGAGTCCGCCAGCAGGCGCCGCGCCTTGGCCCGCATCTCGAGCAGCGAGATGCCGGGCGTGTCGTCGATGTAGATGGGCGCTTCCGAGAGCACGCCAGCCCCGCGGGTGAGCTTCGGCCAATCCGCGTCGGACAGGAACCCAGTCCGCAGCCGATGGGAATCGACCTTCGCGACGGAGCAGAGCATGCGCTGGACGAGCTGCTCTTTGGACATCTCCAGGCTGAAGATAGCGACCGGGGTGTGCTCGTGCACTGCCGCGTGCTGCGCGATATTCAAACAGAAGCTGGTCTTCCCCATGGAGGGGCGGCCGGCCACCACGATCAGGTCGGATTTCTGCAGCCCGGCCGTCATCTCATCGAACTTGGTGAAACCGGTGGGAACGCCGGTGACGTGGCTCTTCCGCTCGTAGAGGGTCTCGATCAGCTGGAACGTGCCCTTCAGGATGTTCTTGATCTGGACGAACGAGCGGCTGATCTTGGCCTGGGAGATCTCGAAAATCTGCTGCTCCGCCCAGTCGAGGACGTCGTCCACGTCCTCGGTATCCGCGTAGGCGCGGCCAACGACAGCGGTGGCCTTCTGGATCAGGGCGGTGAGGAGGGCCTTGTCTTTGACGATCCGGGCGTGGTGGCCGACATTGGCAGCCGTGGGCACCTGATCCACGAGGGAGGCGAGGTACGCGGCTCCGCCCACCTCGTCCAGGACCTTTCGCTGGATCAGCGCGTTGGCTAACGTAACGAGGTCGACCGGCTCGTTGTGCTCGAACAGATCGACGCAGGCGGCGAAGATCTTGCGATGCGCCTCTTTGTAGAAATCGGCGGGGCGCAGGATCTCCATCGCCTTGAGCAGCGCGCTGGATTCCTGCAGCAGGGCCCCGAGCACCGAAATTTCGGCCTCGAGGTTCTGTGGAGGGATGCGCTCGGCTGCGATGGCCGCGTCGGACATGGCCGCAGACGTGACTTAGGCTTCGCGTTCGACGGTGACGGTCACCTCGGCCGTCACATCGGCGTGCAGCCGAAGTGGGACCGTATGGACACCGAGCGTCTTGATCGGCTCGGGCAAGAGGATTTTTTTCTTGTCCACCGCCAACCCCTGCACCGCCAGCGCCTCGGACACGTCCTGCGCGGTCACCGATCCGAATAGCCGGGGTGCCGCCGGAACGGCGGGAGCTGCCGGGGTCGGAGCTGCCGCTTCGGCCTCGGCGCCTTCGCCCGGCTCGGCAGGCGCAACGGGGGCAGCCGCGACCGCAACGGGCGGAACGGCAGCAGCCACTAAGAGCGGTGTCTCTTCTGCGGCCCTGCGCAGGAGCGTGACCTGGAGGCCGTTGAGCTTCTGCGCAAGGCTCGTCGCCTCTTGCTTGGCCCGGTCCTCACGGTTGCGGGCCTGCGCCGTCAGCTGCCCCAACGACCGGACCCGGCCCGGCGTGGCCACGACGGCGAGCTGCTTGGGCAAGAGAAAATTGCGGGCGTAGCCGTCGGCGACATCCACTTGCTGCCCCGGCTCTCCCAACCGCTCCACTTTCTGCATCAGGATGACTTTCATGATCCACTCCGTTGTGCGAATTCGGCCTGCCCACCCTAGCGAGGTTTGGGGAGGCTCAATCGACGAAACCCAAACCAGACATCGAATAGTCCGAGGCCCGCCACGAGCAACACAAAAAAGGGCTGAAACACCAATAAGACGACCGAGAGCGTGGCCAAGAACCGGGGCAGCTGAAACCGCCGAAAGAGAAACGCCGCGATGCACAAGCCTTGTACGAAATAGAGCGCCAAAAAGACGAGGAGCCCGTTCAGCCCGATTGCCGCGAGGACCGGCACGCCCGAGATATAACAGATCCCCGCGGCGATGAATCCCCAAACCAGGACCTCGGGCAGCTCCCAATGAAAGACGCTGGCCGGCCCCGGACCGAGCTGGGGCACCCAACGGCGCCGCAAGCCCTGAATCACCACCACATAGCCGGCGGCGGTGAGCAGGCTTCCAATAAACAGCAGGCCGGGAAACGCGGCCAGAAGGGCCGACCGGAATTGCCGCGCCGGCTGCAGTCCGCCCGGACCGTCAACCAGCCCAAGCTGAGCGCTCAGCTGCTCCGCATCCGCCAGCATGGCATCGAGGTGCTCGCCGATGGCCCGGCCCGGGTGGGCCCAGCTGCCGCTGGCCAGCATCAAGACACCGATCCCGCCCACGAGCAGCACCGCGGTCACCACCAACACGGTAACCTCGGTGCGCCACTCGCGGCGCAGGCATTCCTCGACGGCAACCGCCGCCGCCCCGAACTCCAGGAGGAACACCAGACTCTGTCGGGCCGAGAGCAAGCCCAGGAGTCCGGTCGCCGCTAGGGCTAATCCGAGGAATAGGGCGAGCCGCCCATGGCGGAGCGATAGGAGGACCAGCGGCACCGGGGCGAGCAGGCTGAGCGTCACCCCCAGCACCGGAAATGCCCCGCCGGCTGCGAACAACCCGACCGCCAGGAGGCTGGCCAGCGCAAGCTCCGCCGCGCCTGCCAACCGGTGCGGACCGACCTGACTGCCCGTCACGTGCGGTCACTCCCGCCTAGGACAGCTCCGCGGCAAACGCCAGCAGGGCGATGCTCCGCGCCCGCTTGATGGCCACCGTCAGCTGCCGCTGATGGTACGCACAGTTCCCTGAAATGCGCCGGGGAATGATCTTGCCTCGATCGCTCACGAACCCGCGCAGCCGCTTCACGTCCTTGAAATCGACCTGCAGCACTTTATCCATACAGAACTTGCAGACCTTCTGCCGACGATACGTCCGCCGCTTCTTCAACACGCCGCTTTCTCCTTGTGGTCACGCATCATTCAGAACGGCACATCTTCCGAGTCGGCGCTGCGCGCCTCGGGCTCGTCTTCGGGTGCAGCCGGGCCGGCCGCTCCCTTGCGAGGGCCGAGGAACTGGACACGCTCGGCCACGACTTCGTGCTTCGAGCGCTTCTGCCCCTCCGGCGTCTCCCACGAGCGCTGCTGCAGATGCCCGTCCACCAGGGCTGTCCGGCCTTTGGCCAGGTATTCGGCGCAGCTTTCCGCCTGCTTTCCCCACACGACCACCGTCACGTAGCAGACCTCGTCGCGCCGCTCGCCGCCTTGCGTGGTGTAGGAGCGGTTCATCGCCAGGTCGAAGTTACAGACCGGCGCGCCGCTCGGCGTGTAGCGCAGCTCGGGGTCGCGGGTGAGATTCCCCATCAAAATGACTTTGTTGAAGCTGGCCATTTCAAGCCTCCTGCGGCGCCGCCTCTCGGACCTCGGGCGCAGCGGCCGCCTTGACCGCCTTGCGGCGGGGGGGCTCGACGAGCACGGTGATGTACTTGAGCACCGGCTCGGCAATCTTGAGATGCCGCTCGATCTCGGCGATCGCTTTCGCCGGCGCCTGTAGCCGGAGGTACACGTAATGGCCCTCGCGCCGCTTCTTGATATCGTAGGCCAGACGCTTCTTCCCCCATTTCTGCACCTCGGCGATGTCGCCGCCGGTCTTCCCGAGGACGCCGCGCACGGCCACGACTGCCGCCTCGACGCCCTCGTCGGCCAGGGCGGGATCCAAAATGAAAATCACTTCATAAGAACGCACACCGTCACCTCGCTTTCTCACTCGACACGTCGCTTGACTCGCCCGGTGGGCCGGATGGCTCGCGCCGGTTGTATTGATTCATCGCTGCGGCCACGCCCTGGCGGATGATCGCCTCGACGGCCAGAGCCGCCTCGGGCAGCGCGGCCTCGATGCGCGGCACCTCGTCGGCGCTGAACTCGCGTAACACCCGTTCCTCGGCCGCCTCGCCCGGTTCCGGCCGGCCGATCCCGACGCGCACGCGCGGGAACTGCGTTGTTCCAAGCCGCGCCTGGATCGACGCCACGCCGCGATGCCCACCGGGACCCGCCTCGGCGCTGATCCGGACGCGGCCAACCGGCAGGTCGAGGTCGTCGTGCACCACGATGAGCCGCTCGGAGGAAAGCCCGAGCTGCTCCAGCCATCCCCCGACGGCGTCGCCGCTCCGGTTCATGAACGTCTGCGGCTTGATCAGCAGGACCGGCGCGCCGTCCACCCGCCACCAGGCGGCTTCCACCTCGCGGGCCGCCGGCCGGAACCGCTGGCCCGCCAGTCGGTCCAGAACGGCAAAGCCCAGGTTGTGGCGCGTCCCAGCGTAGGCCGGGCCCGGATTGCCCAGGCCGGCCACCAGCCAGTCCGCCTCCACTTACTTGGCCTTGGCCGCTTCCGGTCCTTTCGCCTTGGTGTCCTTGGTGTCGGCGGCTTCGGCCTCTTCCTTCTCTTTCTTGCCGACCACCTCGGGTTCGACCGGCTTCTCTTCCTCGGTCGGCGCGGCCACTTCCTCGGCCGCCGGCGCGATCACCGACACCATCACGCGCGCGCCTTCGTCGAGGATCCGGATCCCCTCGGCGACGGTGATATCGCTCACGTGCAGCGCGTCGCCGATGTCGAGCCCACTCACGTCAACCGTGATCCGTTCCGGGATGCTGAGCGGCAGACATTCCACCAGGAGCTGGCGCAAGGTGTGCTCCAGGATGCCCCCCTTATCCTTGACCCCGACCGGCGTGCCGGTCATGACCAGCGGCACCTCGACCCGAATCTTCCGATCCACCGACACTTCCTGGAAATCCGCATGGAGCACACGCCCCTTGGCGGGATCGCGCTGCAGCTCTTTCAAAATCACCAGCGAGGTCTGCCCGCCGTCCCCGCCGAGCGAGAGGTTGATCAGCACGTTCTCTCCCGACTCGAGGACCTTGAGCAGTTCCGTCGGATTGATGGTCACCGAAACCGGTCCGCGCTCGCGGCCGTACACCACGGCCGGGACCCGCTGCTGGCGCCGGAGCCGCTTGGCGCCCTCCTTGCCCACCACGCTGCGCAGTTCACCTTTGAGATCAACGGTTGCCATGCCTGCCTCCCTACCCCCAGCGGGCCGATTGCCGGCGGCCCGCGGCTACACGAAGAGCGAGCTCACCGATGTTTCCGTATGAATGCGCCGGATCGCCTCGCCGAGCAGCGGGGCGACCGAGAGAACGACGAGCTTCTTGCAAGCCGATTCGTCGCGGATCGGAACCGTGTTGGTGACGACCACCTCTTCGATGTCCGATTGCTCCAGCCGCTCGATCGCGGGGCCGGAGAGTACCGCGTGCGTGCAGCTCGCCAGGATGCGCCGGGCGCCGTCCTGGCGCAGCGCCTGCGCCGCCTGGGTGATGCTGCCCGCCGTGTCAATCATGTCATCCAGCAGGATGGCATCGCGGCCCCGCACGTCGCCGATCACGCGCATGATCCGGGCCTCGTTCGGGCCGGTGCGCCGCTTGTCCATGATGGCCAGCGAGGTGCCGAGCCGTTTGGCAATCGCCCGCGCGCGCTCCACGCCGCCGGCATCCGGCGACACCACCACGAGGTCCTGCCAGGCGCCCTGGGCGACGCGCTGCTCGAAATACTGCAACAAGACGGGTGCGGCGAACAGGTGATCCACCGGGATGTTGAAGAATCCCTGGATCTGCCCGGCGTGCAGGTCCATCGTCAAGACCCGCTGGGCGCCGGCCGCCGTGATCAGGTCGGCGACCAATTTGGCCGTGATCGGCACTCGGGGCTGCACCTTGCGGTCCTGGCGGCCGTATCCGTAGTACGGAATCACCGCCGTGATCCGGAAGGCCGATGCCCGCTTCAGGGCATCGATCATGATCAGCAGCTCCATGATGTTCCGGTTCACCGGGTGGCAGGTCGGCTGGATCACGAACACGTCTGCGCCGCGGACGTTCTCGTTCACCTGCACGAAAATCTCCCCGTCGGAGAATTCCGTGACTTCCGTCTCCGCCAGCCGCATGCCCAGCGCCGCGGCGATTTCGCGCGACAGGCCCGGGTGCGCCCGCCCCGCAGTGAGAACCAGATCCCCGCCCATGCCGCTCCTTGTCCTCGTCAGGCTTCGGGGTTCCTCAACGGATTATCGATCAATGTGGCGACCGCGGCCGCAAACCAGCCGGCATCCCTCGCCGCCTGCGCCATCCGCGCCGCCGCTGCGCCGTCGGGCACCACGGCAAAGACAGACCCCCCGCTCCCGGACATGAGCACGGGCGCACCCCCGCCCTGCAGGAGCAGGGCTCTGAGCGCGCCGATTTCCGGCCGATGCGGCAGGACGGCTTCTTCGAAGCGGTTAAATGCCCAGACCGGTGGCCAGGGGAGGCCGTCTTTCCCGGTGAAAGCAGGCAGTCTAACCTGACCCCGCCCGCCTGTCAATTTGGAACTCACCTCGCCATAGGCCCAGGCGGTCGAGACCGGCCGGCCGGCATTGGCAATCACCACGGGCTGGGCCGGCCAGGGGGGCAAGGGCTTGAGCGTCTCGCCGCGTCCAGTCACCAGTGCCAACGCGTCCCCAAGGAAGAATGGGACGTCGCTTCCCAGCCGTGCGGAGAAGGTGCGCAGCTCCGCGAGCGTCCAGCCGAGCGCGAACAGCCGATTGACCCCGACCAGCACGGCGGCCGCGTTGCTCGAGCCGCCGCCCAACCCCCCCCCGATGGGAATGCGCTTGGCCAGCTGAATGTCCACGCCGTCGCGACAGCCGGCGGCATCGAGCAGCGCCGCCGCCGCGCGATAGGCGAGATTGTCAGGCCCGTCCGGCAACGCAGCATCGCGCACGGCCACGCGGATGCCGGACGTCCGCGGCGAGAGCGCCACCTCGTCACACAGGTCCACCAGCTGCATGACCGAGACGATCTCGTGGTAGCCGTCGGGCCGCCGGCCGACGACTTCCAGGAACAGATTGATCTTGGCCGGGGAACGGAGCACGACCGCCGTCATGGCCGACTCGCGGGTGCGAGCCCTTCGGACGCCGGCCCGCCGTCCAGGCGGATGACGCGGCTCCCGTCCGAAGGGAGCGGTAGCTCGAAGAGACTGTCGTCCACCGGCGGGTTCAACCGCACCCGCTCGTAGGTCAAGGTGAGGCGCGTGCCGGTGGCCGCTTCTTCTGCCCAGATCCCGAATGGGAACACGGTCTCCCCGACCGCACGCCGATCGTCGTACCCGAAGCGGAGCAGCACGCCGGAGGCCTGGCCCAGCTCGCCCCGGACGATCGCGGGATCGCCCGCCCCGGTCCAGAGCCGCTCCCACCAGATCCCCTCGACGGCATCCAGGCGGACGGCAGCTCCCTCGACGGCGATGCGGGTACGCGGGTCCTCGGGCCGGACCGGAAACGGCGGCAGGCCCGCCAACAGACGCAGGAGAAAAGCCGGCGGCATCGGCACACGGACCAAGCGGCCCAGCGTCTCGGCCGTGGCCGGCCCGATCCCGAACTCTTTCCGAACCGGGGAGTGGACGCGCAATTCGTCGCCCCGGATGACGATCATCAAGGCCGTCGTGCCGATCGGCGTGAGCGTTTCGAGCCGTGCCCGATCGGGCAGGGCGATCGCAATCACCTGGTGCGCCGACCCGCTTTCGGCGCCTCCGGTCGCATCCACGCGGGCCGAGGCGCGGAGCGTGCGGACCGCGGCTTCGTCACCGGCGAGCTGCGCCCGGACCTGGTCTGGGTTGGGAGCGGTGTTGAACGCGGGCAAGGCGGCGCAGCCGGCCGCCAGCAGGCAAGCCGCCAAGCAGAGCGGAGCCGAAATCTTCATTGGTTGTTGTGGGAGACGCGCTTGCGGAGATCCTCAAGCTTTTGCTGCAGGGCGGTGTTGGTGTCGTCCAGCGTCAGTGCCTTTTCCCATTCGCGCAAAGCATCCTGGAGCATGTTCTTCCGGAAGTACACGTCCCCGAGGTGCTCCCGAATCGTGGCATCTTCGCGGCGGGTGTACTTCACGGCGCGTTGCAGCTCGATCAGCGCCTCGTCAGTGCGCCCCAGCTTGAAGTACGCCCAGCCCAGGCTGTCGATGAACGCCCCGTTTTCGGGCTCGAGTTCCAGGGCCTTGGTGATCAGCGCGACGGATTCTTCGAGCTTGATCCCTTCGTCGGCAAACATGTAGCCGAGATAGTTATAGGCGTCGGCATACTTGGGATCGAGCGCGATGACCTTGCGGAAGGTGCGCTCTGCGCGGTCGAGCATCCGGGCGCGCTCTTGCGCCGCACCGAGCTGATACAAGTACTGGACGTTGTTCTGGTCGTCCTGCACGGCTTTTTCGAGCTGTGCGACGGCCTGCGGATACTCCTTGCGCTGTAGATACATTAGCCCCATGTAGTAGGCGAGGCTGCCCTCTTGCGGCTTGAGCTGGACGGCCTCCGCGAAGCTGGCCTGCGCCTGCTCCATGCGATCCATTTGCCCGAGAATATATCCGCGGCGCGTCAGGGCGTCGAAATACCGGGGATCTTGCGGAGGAATTTTCTCGAGTACCTCCAGGGCCGCGTCGTACTGTTTCAAAGCATCGTACGTCACGGCCAGCGAGATCCGGGCGCTGCTGTTGCGAGGCTCTTTTTCGAGCACCTCTTGAAAGATTCCCACCGCTTTGGGATAGTTCTTCATATCGGAATAGATCTGTCCGAGCCGTACGAGGATCATCCCGTTGCCTGGATCGGTTTGCCACAGGGTCTCGTAAAGTCGAAGCGCCGCCTCGAGGTCCCCCCGCTGCACCTGCAGTTGGGCGAGCCGTTCCAGAAACTCGCGGTTTTGCGGATCGTTTTTCAGCGCGCGGCGATAAACCTCGGCCGCTTCTTCCAAACGGCCCTGCAGCTCGAGGCTGCTGGCCCAACCGATCCATGCCGGGTCGAAGTCGGGGTTCCGCTCGACCGCGGCCTGGAACTGGCTGCGCGCCTTGTCGATCTCCTTCTGTTCGAGGTAGATCCGCCCCAGGTTATAATAGGCGAGATGGCTGCGGGGATCGACCTGGATCAGCGATTCGAACACCTGAATCGCTTCGGGATAATTCCCGGAGTCGGCATAGAGGTTTCCGAGGAACAGGTGGGCATCGGTCCGCTTCGGGTCGAGGCGGATGATCTCGCGGTAATGCTGCTCGGCGCCTTTCACGTTACGCAGCCCCTGAAAGGCGGCGGCGATCAGCAAATGCGCCCGAATATTGTCCGGAGAGAGCGCAAGGATCTCCTCCCCTTCCTGAATCGTATTCCGGAAATCACCCTTTTTCAGGAGGATCGAGGTCAAGTGGATACGGAGCAACACAGACGTGCGGTCATAGCGGACGGCCTCACGCCCCCACATCACGGAGGCGTCCACATCGCCGTTGATTTCCGCCCAAATGCTGCGCGAGTAGGCATAATAGGCTCGCCAATCCGCGCGGTCCGGCTTTGCCGTGAGGGCAAGCACGCCGGCCCCAGAACTCTGTGCGGATTGGGTGATCATCTCGGCGCAGCCCGGCGTCAGACCGATCGCGAGCGTCGCGAGGACCCAGCCAATGATCCAGAACCGTGACATTCCCGTTCGTCCCCCCTGAGAAACTGACGGCCGGGAGAGTCCCGGCCGTTGAGGGAAACTGTAGCAGGCGCTGCCTGGAGCGTCAATCGCTTTCTGGATGGCGAGAACGGCTACGGGACCCCGAATGTTGCGCCCTCCCCGGCAGCGGCGGCCGCTGGAGCAGGGCCTCGATCGCCTGCCAGAGCGGGCCGACGCCTTCGCCGGTCGTGGCAGAAAAGAAGCGCACGTCGTCCGCCAGCACGCCGAGTTCCCCGGCGGCCGCCCGGGCCGCCCTGCGCTCGGCATGGCTGAGCTTGTCGGCCTTGGTCAAGACGAGCGCCGTTGCGAGCCCGAGATCGGCGAGGAATTCCCGCAACTCGCGGTCGAGGCCGGTCGGGGGGTGGCGCGCATCGATGAGATGGACAACACCCCGCAGCTGGGCGCGATTGCTGAGATAGTTCTCCACCAGAGCCCACCAGGATTCCTGGACGCTTCGGGTCACCTTGGCATATCCGTAGCCGGGGAGGTCAACGAACCGAATGGTACCGTTCAGCCGGTAAAAATTCAGCGTGCGCGTGCGTCCCGGCGTCGAGCTGGTGTGGGCCAGCTTGCGTCGGACGACAAGCCGGTTGATGAGCGAGGACTTGCCCACATTCGACCGCCCGGCAAAGGCCACCTCCGGCTGGCCGCTGGCCGGGAACTGGTCGAGGCGTCCTGCCACGACTTCGAGTTCCGCCGACTCGATCCGAATCACGCGCCCCTCCTCGCGCTGGGAGTATATCATCCCCAGAGCGCCGAGACACCTCCGGTTCCCGTAGACGCTTGACCGTGTTTTTCGTCCTGTGCTACAAGCGCTGTCCGAGACCGAACATCGTGATCAGGAGGCAGGCATGCGCGCGATTGCGATCGGAACGCAAGGGGTGGCAACGCTCCGAGTGGGAGTTGCACATACGGCCGCCGCTTTGGGCAGCGGCGACGTACCGGTGTTCGGCACCCCGGCACTGGTCGCCCTCCTCGAACAAGCCGCGGTACAGGCACTCCAAGGAGCCCTGGCCCCCGAAGAAACGACCGTCGGCACCGCCATGCAGGTCAATCATCTGGCGGCCTCACCCGTTGGAGCCGAAATTCGGGCGGAAGCCGACCTGGTGGCAATTGACGGACGCATGGTGACGTTCACAGTGCGGGCGTTCGACCCTCAGGAGAAAATCGCCGAGGGAGAGCATCGGCGGGTGGTCGTCTTGCGGGATCGCTTTCTGAAGAAGACTGAAGGGAAGAGACGTACGGCCTGAGCGCTTGTATCGTAGAAGAAGTGCAGGTCGCGGGCTGTGGCAGGCTCGATCGAGCGGAGATGAGGAAAAGCCGTTCACGCTGATCGAAATGTGATCGGCCACCACTCTTTCACCTCACCTCTCCGTCGAAAGCAAGGAGACCGTGCTACTGCTCTCTCGCCTTGTAGTTCGGATGCGGGGTATCCAGCCGCTCCTCAAACACCTTCCACTCTTCCGCAGCGATGCGGAAATATTTACCCATGCCGGATATCTCCGTCCGTCTCGGAAACGAGACAACCGACCTCACCGGTTCCGTCGCTGATCACGATGAGCTTGCGGTGGTCATCACTTTTTTCGGTCTTGCCATGCTTCCCTGCGCCATCCTGCCAGACGACCTCCAGATGAGTTTTGCAAGGGGAGTGCCGGGCAAAGCCGCACGCCTTGCACATACCTGTGCATAGGGTGGTACGCTTGGCCATCAATGGTTAACTGAAAGGGTGTTTCCTTAGGGTGGGGCCAGACGGAAAGAACTACATGCCCGGGGTTAATCGCGATCACGCACCACACGAACCACCGCCGCTTTACCATCCCGTCTCATCGGGGAATCGGCTGATATGGCGGATCCCTTGCCGAGGGGCCGCCATCCAGGGCGCAACGGTCACTTTCCACTTCGTATAATGGGGAGTCTGCTGGTGTCGCGTGAAATCATCCTTGGCCCTATACGCTTCGTACAGGAAGAACTGTTGGGCATCGGCTTCCGCCTGGAGGATGTCGAACCGGAGATTGCCCGGCTCTTGGCGGCTCTGCCGGGCATTCTCCAGTGTGGCGTCCAGAAAAAGCTCTTCGTGCCCGGGGGTGACGTGCACGGTCACGCAGACAACGTACATGGGAACCTCCGGGGCGCTGTCCCGGCGCGCCACCGACATGCGGCGACGCGCCGGGACAGGCAGCTCGTCAGGGCTTCACGGCCATGCTGAACCCCTCGATCCGCTCGTCGGGGCGCGCGCTCCATTCGATCTTGCGGCTGACCCCGTAATTATCAATCTGCTGGTACAGCGGAATGGCCGCCCCATCCTCTACAAATATGCGGTTTGCCTTGTAATAGGCCTGCAGCCGTTTCTTCGGATCCATGTTCGTCTGCCCATCTTCGAGCAGATTGTTGAAATCGGTGTTCCAGTAGTTCGACAGCACCTGGCCCGTCCGGAACATCGGCGTGTAGGTGTAGTCGGCGTCCCACACCGTGTTCCCCCAGCCGATTAGCCACATCGGCCCGCCCTTGTGCGGATAGGCCAGGTTGTTCATATACGTCGTCCACTCGTGCACTTTGAGCTGCGTCCGGATTCCGGCTTGCGTGAGCTGCCCCGCAACCGCTTCGGCAACTTCCTTGTCTTTCGGGTACCGACCGTTGGGTGCGTTCAGCACGAGGTCCACGCCATTCGGGAAACCCGCCTCTACCAAGAGTTTCTTGGCCTTGGCGGGATCAGACGGCAGCGGCTTTTGGTTCGGGTCGTATCCGAAATGCTTCGAGGTGAGCACGGTCGGCGTGCGGATCGCCTGCCCTTCCAAGACGTTCTTGATGATGGCGTCGATGTCCACAGCGTAATTGATCGCCTGCCGCACTTTCGGATTGGCCGTCGGCCCGGGGAAGGGCTTCGTGCAGTCGAACGATCCTTGGCTCATCTCGCATTGGACGTTGTAGATCGGGATGAAGATCGTGCGCACGCTCGGCGCCGAAGAGATCGTCACCTTCGGATTGTTCTTCAACTCCTTGACCAGATGGGGCGGGACATTCGTGGCGATGTCCACCTCACCCGTCTGCAGTGCGGACATGCGGGTCGTTTCTTCGGGAATCGGGCGGAAGATCAAGGTCTTGATCTTGGGCGCTCCATTCCACCACTGCTCGTTCGCCTCGAGTTCGATCCGGTCGTCCTTCACCCAGCGGACGAACTTGAAAGCGCCAGTCCCCACGGGGTTGCGCGCCAGGAACGCTTTGTCGTGCTCCTTGAAATACTTCGGCGGCAGCATGGCGCCACGCAGCGTGAGATGCGCCTCCAGGGTCGGGAACGGCTTGGCCGTGACGATTTGGATGGTGTATTTATCCTTCACATCCACGCGTGCGATCGTCCGCAGCGCAGTCATCCGCAGGTTGTTGGCCGGATTTGCCATCCGCTCCAAGCTGAACTTCGCGACCTCCGCGTCGAACTCTTCCCCGTTGGTGAACTTGACCCCCTGCCGAAGCTTGACCTCCCAGGTCGTCGGGTTGATGAGTTTCGGCCGCTCCGTCGCCAGCCAAGGTGTGATGTTCAGGTTCTTGTCCCGGACCAGCAGCGTGTCGTAGATGTTCAAGAGCACGTTGAAGGCCGGGGTTTCCTCGTGGTCTTGCGGGTCGAGCGTGGTGGGATCCACGCCTTGTGCAACCACCACCTTGCCGCTGGGCGCCGCCCAGGCCCAGGGCGCGAGCGCCAGCAGCGCAGCCGCCGCAACAATCCAGACCAGGTGCCGTCGCATGCGATCCTCCTTTGCGAACGAGTGGGAGTGTCCGCCCCGAACGCCGGGCGCCGCGCACTAGAGCTGCAACCGGGGATCTAGGATATCCCGCAGCCAGTCGCCAAGCAAATTGATCCCGAGGACCGTCACCATGATCGAGAGACCCGGGAAGGTCGCCAGCCACCAACTGGTGGAGAGATAGGCGCGCCCGTCGGCCAGCATGCCGCCCCAGGTCGGCGTGGGCGGCTGCACGCCGAGGCCGAGGAACGACAGCGCCGATTCGAGAATGATCATGCGGGCGACTTCGAGCGTGGCGATGACGATCACCGGCGTCAGCACGTTGGGAAGCAGATGCCGAAACACGATGCGCCGTCCCCCGCTGCCCAGGGCGCTGGCGGCGGCAATGAATTCGCGCGTGCGCAGCGTGAGCACCTCGGCCCGGACCACCCGTGCATACGACACCCAGCTCGTGATCCCCAGGACGAAGATGATGTTCCGAAGGCTCGGGCCGAGCACCGCGATCACCGCCAGCGCGAGCAGGATGAACGGCATCGCCAGCATCGTATCCGTCACCCGCATGCAGAGGTCGTCGATCGCGCCGCCCCGGTAGCCGGCGACCAAGCCGAGGAGCGTGCCGAGCGTGCCCGCCAGCGCCACGGCCGACACGCCGATCACCAGCGAAATCCGGGCACCGTAAATCAGGCGGCTCAGAATGTCGCGTCCGAGGTGGTCGGTGCCGAGGACGAACAGGTGCCCTTCCGCATCCCGCCAGGGGGGCGGCTTGAGCCGCTGGGTGACGGACTGAAAGGTGGGATCGAAGGGGGACAGGTACGGCGCAAAGACGGCCGCGACCCCGATCACGATCAGAATGACGAGCCCGAGAAGCGCGGCCTTGTTCCGCACCAGCTCGCGAATGATGCGCAGCAGGTCTTGTCGGCGCTCGCGGGCGTCAATGCCGCTCGTCAGCTCGAGCGTCGCCGTACCGTTACTCATTGCTCGCTGGTCATAACTGATCCCTTGGCTCGTGCCCGGTCCGTTCGACGCTCGGCGCCCGGCACTCAGCGCTTCATTTGTACGCCACGCGCGGGTCGACACACGTGTAGAGGATATCGACGAGAAAATTGATCAGGACGAAAATCGACGCCAGCAAGAATACGGCGGATTGCACCAAAGGATAATCGCGATACGAGATGGCCTGGACGGCCAAGCGCCCCACCCCCGGCCAGGCAAAAATGGTCTCCGTGATCACGGCGCCGCCGAGCAGCGTCCCCATGTCCAATCCGATGATGGTGATGACGGGAATGGCGGCGTTCTTGAGCGCATGCCTGAGCACCAGGCGCCACTCCGAAACGCCCTTCGCGCGCGCGGTCCGCACATATTCTTGGCCGAGCACTTCCAACATGCTGGACCGCGTGAGCCGCGCGATGCGCGCCATCGAGAATGCGCCCAGCGTGGTGGCCGGGAGAACCAAATGCTGCCACGATCCCGATCCGAAGGCGGGCAAGAGATCGAGCCGTACCGCGAACAGCAGGATGAACATGATGCCGAGCCAGTACACGGGCATCGACTGGCCGAGCAAGGCAACCACCATCCCCGCATGGTCAAGGACACTGTTCCGCCGCACGGCGGACAGGATCCCGACCGGCACGGCGATCGAGATGGCAATCGCCATCGCCGCCAGCGTCAATTCGATGGTGGCCGGCATGCGCTCCATGACCAGGCTCATGGCAGGCTGCTGATGCCGGAACGAATTGCCGAAGTCGCCGTGCGTCACGCCGATGAAGAAGCGACCATATTGTGTGTCGGTGAGAAACCGCCAGGGGGGGTTCAGGTACTCCCAAGGGGGCCAGCGAATGAAGAGCGGATCGTTGAAGCCCATCAGCTTGCGAAAGTTGTCGATGTCCGCCTGGGTGGCGTCGGGCGGCATGAGGAGAACGGCCGGGTCGCCGGTCAGATGGAGGATGATGAAAATGATGATCGAAATGCCGAACAGCACAAGAACAGATTGCCACAGCCGTCGAACCAAGTATCGCGTCATCGTCGCACGTCCATGATCTCCAGAACAACTCGGCCCCTTCTCCCGTTTATGAGAAGGGGCCGCACATGCTCTCCCCGCTCATCTTTCCCCAGATCCGCCGTCGCTGCCACGGCACCCAGGGTAGGAGTTGGCACCCGACGTTGGGTTGCCGTGGCTTCTTTGGGCCCATCCCTCAGCCACTCTGGATGAGAAGTGTACGCTTATTACTTGATCGGTCCTTCGGTGTCAACACAAAACCCCGTCATCCCTGAGTTTTCGGGGACTCCAAGCAGTGCCTAGCAACCGTGGTGCGCGCAGCCGCAAGCCCCCACAGGGGGTGAAAACCTCGCCGGCGTCGCACTGTTCCCGCAAGTTGCTCCTTGACCCTGCCGGCTGGCCGTGTTAGAGGAACAGCACCTTACGCCCGCCCGAGGAGCCGTTATGACCGTCGACGACATCATGGAAGTGGCACTGGACATGGCCCACCTGCAGGATGCGCCCGCCGATTCGGGTATCCACGTGCGTCGGGATGCCGCCAAGAGGGTGTTGGCTACCATCGATTGCGACGTAGGGGATCTCCTGCTCGCCCGCGAGTTGAAGTGCGACACCGTGCTCACCCATCATCCCGAGGGGGCGGCGGCCCTCAACGGCTGGCAGGTGATCCGCCGGCAGATCGAGCAATTGGTCGAGTGTGGGGCTCCAATCGCGACCGCCGAAGCGGCGATCCAGCGCCGCCTCAACCAAGTCGAGTTGAACAGCCACTCCCGTAATTACGGCCGGGTGGTCCAGGCCGCCAAACTTCTCGATCTCGCCTTTCTCAACGTACACGTCCCATGCGATATCATCACCAAGCGCCTGATCGACGAGAAGATGGCCCGATTCAACGAACCGACCAGCCGCGCCACCGTCGCGGATGTGGTGGCCGCCTTACAAGAGTTTCCCGAACAGAAGGCTGCCGCGACAACGCCCCAGATTCGACTCGGGGCGGCGGATCGGTTTGCCGGCCGGGTGGCCGTGGCCATCGGCGGGTACACGAACGGCGGCATCGATGTGTTACGGGCATACTTCGATGCCGGCATCGGCACGGTGCTCATGATGCACTTTCCGGAGGGCGATCTCCGCGAGGCACGCGAGCAGCGCTTGCCCGGCAATCTCATCGTGACCGGCCACATGGCCAGCGATTCGATCGGTATCAACGTCTTCTGCGATGAACTGCAGCGGCTCGGGCTCACGATCATCCGCGCCGGCGGGATCGTCTTTCCCGAATAGTCGCCCTCACTTCTACCCAGGAGGCCTCCATGCACCCGGCCATCCAGTACATCCAGGCGCGGCGCGGGGACTTTGCCGAAAATCTCAAAGGCCTGCTCCGCATTCCGAGTATTAGCACGAAGCCCGAGCACAAGGCCGACATGGCGCGCGCAGCAGAGTGGCTGGTGCACCGCATGCAGGCGATCGGCCTCGGCCACGCCGAGGTCCTGCCCACCAACGGCCACCCGGTGGTCTACGCGGACTGGCTGCACGCGCCCGGCAAGCCGACTGTCCTGATCTACGGCCATTACGATGTGCAACCGCCCGAGCCGCTCGATCTGTGGACCAGCGGGCCATTCGAGCCGACGGTGCGTGACGGGAAGCTTTACGCGCGTGGCGCGGTGGACGACAAGGGTCAGGTGTGCATGCACCTCGGGGCGCTTGAGGCGCATCTCAAGACGCAAGGAACACTGCCGATCAACATCAAGCTATTGATCGAGGGCGAGGAAGAGATCGGCAGCCCCAACTTGGATTCTTTCATCAAGCAGCAACTCGGGCGCTTGGCTGCGGACTTGGTCGTGATCTCGGATACCGCGATGATCGCGAAAGGCTGGCCGGGGATCACGGTCGGCCTGCGCGGCATGGTGGCTTTTCAGATCGATATGCAGGGCGCGAAGAGCGACTTGCATTCCGGCGGGTTCGGCGGCGCCGTGGAAAACCCGGGCTTCGCCCTGGCGCAGCTCCTCGCTCGCCTCAAGGACGCCAAAGGGCGGATCACGATTCCAGGCTTTTATGATGATGTGCGGCGGCTTTCCCCATCCGAGCGCCGCCAACTTGCTAAGCTGCCCTTTCGGGAAAAGGCCTTCCTCGCCGGTGTAGGCGCGCCCCGGCTGCATGGAGAGGAAGGTTTCACCACGCTCGAGCGCCTCTGGGCGCGCCCAACGCTCGAGGTGAACGGGTTCTTGAGCGGCTTCACTGGCACAGGCTCTAAGACGGTCTTGCCGTCGCGCGCCATGGCGAAAGTCAGCATGCGCCTGGTGCCGAATCAGGACCCGAACAAGATCGCCCGAGCCTTCATGCAGTATGTGCGGCGCCTCGCCCCCAAGACCGTGTACACCACGATCACGGAGATTTCCGGACGCGGCGCCCCCTGGCTGGTGTCCCCCGACGACCCGGCACTCCAGGCACTCGCCAGGGCCATCCTAAAAGGGTTTGGCAAGCGGCCGGTCTATACGCGTACGGGCGGGACCATCCCGATCGTGCCGACGCTGGCCAAGCTCTTGAAGGCTCCGTGCCTGTTGATGGGGATCGGGCTGCCTGACGAAAATGCCCACGCGCCGAACGAGAATCTCGACCTCGACAACTTCCACCAGGGCATGTTGTCCGCAGCGTACCTGCACCTCGAATTGGCCGGAGAGTCCGCCTAGCCACACGTCCGGACTCTATCGCGAGCGAAGACGAGGCGGTGTGTGTGGTCCGGCGCTTGACGCAATTGCCCCAGCCGACCGTCTAGCAGTGGAGCCTTGCATCCTGGGGCACTATCCTGGACACGTTCCCCTCGAGTCAGGAGCCGCCATGCCCCAGCGCATTACTGTTGCCCACAGCCCCGACGCCGACGATGCGTTCATGTTCTACGGACTCGCCTCGGGCAAGGTCCACGATGCCGAGTTCGAATTCGTCCACGTGCTCGAGGACATCCAGACCTTGAACGAGCGCGCCTTCACGGGAAGGTACGAGGTGACTGCGGTGTCGTTCCACGCCTACGCCCACCTGGCGAAGCGGTATGCGCTGTTGTCGCACGGCGCCAGCATGGGTGACGGGTATGGCCCCATTCTGGTGGCCAAGCAGCCGGTTGATCCGGCGAGTCTTCCCGCTAAGAAGATCGCCGTGCCCGGTCCGCTCACGTCGGCCGTCCTTGCTTTACGCATGTGGCGACCAGGCTTGCCGGAGATCGTGGTGCCCTTCGATCGCATCCTCGATGAAGTCTTGGCTGGCCGCGTGGATGCCGGGCTGATTATCCACGAAGGCCAGGTGACGTATGCGAGCCTTGGACTGCACAAGGTTGTAGATCTCGGGGAATGGTGGAAGGGTGAAACCGGACTCCCGCTCCCGCTCGGCGGAAATGTCATTCGCAAAGACCTCGGTCCGGCGGTGATGCGGCGGGTATCGCATCTGCTGCGCGCAAGCATCCAGTTCGGCCTTTCGCACCGCGACGAAGCCTTGACGCACGCCATGCAGTACGGGCGGGACCTGAACCGGCAGAATGCCGACCGGTTCGTCGGCATGTACGTGAACGACTGGACACTGGATTACGGTGACCGGGGACGCGAAGCCGTGCGCCGGTTCCTCGCGCGAGGGTACGAGGCGCACATCCTACCTCGCCTCGTTCTTCCCGAATTCGTGGACTGAACGAAGCAAGTCACCTCGCCGCTGGTCACTCACGAGAAGTCTGACCGGATTGCCGACCTCCTGGGGACGCCTGTGCACGCGCTCTATTCCGACGAGTACGCCATCGAGCTTCCGCCTGCGCACGCATTTCCGATTCAGAAATACCGCCTGGTTCGAGAGCAGCTCCTTGGCGAAAGAACGCTGTCCCCCGCCGATCTCGTCCGGCCGGGGCTCGCCTCGGCGCAGGATATCTGCCTGGTGCACACCCCGACCTATTGGAGCCAGGTCGAACAGGGCACGCTGCCGTCCGAGGCGATCCGGCGGATCGGACTCCCCTGGTCCGACGGCTTGGTGCGGCGATCCCGCGCTTCGGTGCAGGCAACGATCACCGCCGCGCGTTTCGCTCTCACAGAAGGGGTGGGCGTCAACCTTGCCGGCGGAACGCACCATGCATTCCCCGACCATGGCGAGGGCTACTGCGTCTTCAATGATATTGCCATCGCCATCCGGGTTCTGCAACGCGACTGGGGCTTCCAGCGGATGGCGGTGATTGATTGCGATGTGCATCAGGGAAACGGCACCGCAGCCGTTTTTGCCGGCGATGCCGACGTGTTTACCTTTTCCATTCATGGGGCCAACAACTACCCTGCCCGGAAAGTTCCCAGCACGCTCGATATTGATTTACCCGATCGCACCACAGATGAGGCATACCTCGCGACTCTCGAACCAGCGGTCAAGCAGATCCTCGAGGACTTCCGTCCGGTATTTGTCTTCTATCAGGCCGGCGCCGATCCGCTCCGTGACGACCGCTTCGGACGGCTCCGCCTCACGCATGAAGGCCTGCGCGGGCGCGACGAATTGGTCCTGGGGCGTCTCTCGGTGGCCGGTATTCCGGTTGCGATCACAATGGGAGGAGGCTACGGGCAGCGGCTGGACGATACCGTGGAGGCCCACTGCAACACGGTACGCGTTGCCCGGGCGATTTTCAAATCATGCGCGCGCTAGTTGCCAAATACCAGATTGGGCACGAACAGGCACAGCTGCGGGAAATAGGCGACCAAGACCACGACGACGAGCATGCTGATCACGAAGGGCATGATGTAGCGGAGCGATTCGGAAATCGGCGTCTTGGTCATCGCGCAGGTGAGATACAGCAGGATCCCGACCGGAGGCGTGATCGTCCCGACGAGCAGCAGGATGACGATTACGGTCGCGAAATGGATCGGGTCGATGTGATAGGCGGCGCCCGTTGCGAACAGCATCGGGACCAGAATAATCATGGCAGAGATCGTCTCTACGAAGCAGCCAATCAACAGCAGAAAGAGGATCACCAGCAGCATGATCACTTGTGGGTTGGTCGTGAGCGAGCTGAGGAAGCCGACGGTCAGGCGCGGAAACTCCTCGCGAGCCAGCACCCACCCGAACATCGCCGCGTTCGCCACGATAAAGAGGAGGCCGAACGAGGTCATCGCGGCATTGGCGAGAATGCGCGGCAGATCCCGGACGTGTAGCTCGCGATAGACGAAGAAGCCGACCAGCAGGCCATAGACGACCGCCGTCACCCCCGCTTCCGTCGCCGTAAACACCCCGCCGAGGATTCCGCCGATGATGATCAAGGGCAACGCCATGGCCGGGAGCGCCTCCCAGGCCGCGTGCGCCGTCTCTCCCCAGGTCGCCCGACGCTCTCCTTCATACCCGTCGCGGCGGGCATAGTAGTAGGTCAACGCCATCAGCGAGACCCCGATCAGGACGCCCGGAACGAACCCCGCCATGAAGAGCTTGCCGACGGAGAGTCCGGTCATCGAGCCATAAATGATCATCAGGATGCTGGGCGGGATGATCGGGCCGATGGTCCCAGCCGAGGCCTGCAGGACCACCACGAAGCCTCGCTTATAGCCCTTGCGGATCATCGCCGGCATCATGATCGCGCCGATAGCGCTCGTGTCGGCAGCCGCAGACCCCGAGATCCCCGCGAAAATCATGCTGGCCACGACGGTGACCATCCCGAGGCCGCCGCGTACGTGGCCAACCACCGCGCTGGCAAACCGAA
>DATJQT010000383.1:0-11466 GCA_035505475.1 Vulcanimicrobiaceae bacterium | reverse complement strand
GCCGAGTGCTGGGCCGGGGACCGGCCCCTGCCGACTGTTCGCGCGCGCAGGGGAACCACCGGTCCCATCTCCCGCCCCGAGGGGTTTTGCCGTCTCAGAGGCCTGCGCGCTGGGGGCCTGCTCGTGGACCCCTCCCCCTAGTCTGGGTCGGGGCCTCCGGCCCGAGGGGACCCACGAAAGGCCGGGGCGCGCCGCTCCGCACCCGCCCCCCCCGCTGCCGGCCGCGCCCGGGAACCTCCAAGCCGTCCTCCGCCGCGTCACTTCTTGCCTGTCACCGCCCAGGGTTGATCCCCGTGCACGCCGAGGTCCGCGACGGACGCCGTGTGGAGGATCTGTTGCGCTTTGGCCACCTTGGCCAGGCTGCCATGACCAGGGCGCCGGGTCCACGGCTGGCCACCCCGACCCCGCGCCGCCGCCGCGGGTGCTGTTAGCTGATCTTGATCTCGACGCTCTTCGGCTTGGCCTTCTCGGATTTCGCGAGGTGCACCGTGAGGAGGCCGTCCTTGAACGCCACCTGCACCTTGGCGGGATCTACATCCGCCGGGAGCGTGAAGCTGCGGGTGAAGCTGCCGTAGGCCCGTTCCACCCGATGGTCACATAATTTTGGTTAAGGGACATTTTTCGTGATACTGTCCTACGGGGCTTTATGTGGCAGGTATTTAGATGGGTTATCCACAGGTTATGCTGTATGACAATATAAACCGCTGTAAAGTATTGAATCTAAATGCTAAAAACCGGAGAGGGCCTGTAAGCCGGGTTCTGTGACGCCGCGTTGCCGAGGCCGGTGATCATTTCTCTCGATTCCGCATTGCTGCGGAACTCTAGCGGCCAACCCGGGAGTCTCGGACGGGCCATCCTACGACTCCGCCGTTGCCGGCGGAGATGCTCCCCTATTTGGCCTTGCTCCGGGTGGGGTTTGCCCTGCCAGCCCCGTCACCGGGGCCGCGGTGCGCTCTTGCCGCACCTTTTCACCCTTACCTCTCCCCCGCTTGCACGGAGGTGGGGCGGTATGTTTTCTGTGGCACTTTCCCTGGGGTCGCCCCCGGTCGGCGTTACCGACCACCCTGCCCTGCGGAGCCCGGACTTTCCTCTGCCCTCGAAAGGACAGCGACCACCCGGCCCTCTCCGGCGCGGCTAGAATACTCCGAAGTGCCCTCGCTTTCAATTTCGACCTGTGGAGCTGTCGCAGAAAAGGCAAGACGGGCGGAAGCATTGCGCTTCGGCCCGTCTTGTTCACGTGGAAAACCTCTATGCAAATTTTCTCGCCTTCTCGAGCCGCAGGAACTCCATCAAAAACGCATCGCGCCGAGCGCGGACCGCTTCTGCCTTTCCCGGAGGCCAGTCGAGGAACCCCTTCCCCGTCTTGGCGCCGATGTTGCCCTTGGCGATCGTTTCGTTGTGGATGGGAGACGCGCCCTTCACGGTCGAGAGATCCGGGACCACATAGTCTTGCACCGCCTTGACCAAATCCAGTCCGACCAAATCTGCGTGCTCGTACACCCCATATACCGGGAACCGCAGGCCGACGCCGGCCTTGACCGCCAAATCCACGTCTTCTGGCGTAGCGATCCCCTCGGCCACGATGTGCATGCATTCCCGGATCATGGCGTGCTGAATGCGGTTGCCGAGCTGTCCGGGTACATCCTTGCGCACCAGCACGGGCACTTTCCCGCATTCCCTCAAGAGTATCACGATCTCTTCCGCCACCTTGATGTCCGAACGCTTGCCCACGATCACCTCGACAAGAGGCATCAAATATGGTGGATTCCAGAAATGGGTCGTGAACACACGCTCCGGCTTGCTGCACTTGGCTGCGATCTCGGAGATGCTGATGCCGGACGTATTCGAGCAGAGCACCGTGTCCGGCGCCGCCTTGTCCAGGCG
Organism: Vulcanimicrobiaceae bacterium; assembly: GCA_035505475.1. Classification (GTDB taxonomy): domain Bacteria; phylum Methylomirabilota; class Methylomirabilia; order Methylomirabilales; family 2-02-FULL-66-22; genus 2-02-FULL-66-22. The sequence goes on along the minus strand of DATJQT010000383.1, from coordinate 9,582 downwards.
GGCGAAGTAGTCCTGCTTGATGGCCAGATTCTCGGCGATGGATTCCACGAACAGCTGCACCGACCGCGCCGCCTCCTCGGCATTCGTGCCGGGCGAGAGCCGCGCCTTGGCCGCTTTGGCCTGGGCCGCGTCGGTCAAGCCGTTCTCGAGCAGTTTGTCGATCAGGCTCTTCGCGGTGGCGACCCCCTTGGCGGCGTTCTCGGCCGTCCGGCTGACGACGATCGCCTCGCGTCCGGCCAGGGCGAACGTCAACGCGATGCCCGGCCCCATCATCCCAGTTCCCGCGACCGCAACTCGACGTACGTTCATGATGGCTCCTTATTTCTGGCGAATGCGGAAATTCCCATCGGCGTCGTTATAGCGCTCGGTCTGCACGCCTTCCAGCACCACGAAACTCACCTCGGCCCGATAGGCCACGATGCTTCCCGGCTCCAGGTGGCCGATGTAGGTCTGCTTGGAGTCCCAATCATAGCAGGTGATATGGGCGTGGACATCGCCGCCGATCACGGATCCCTGCACCCCGGCCAGCTCGATCGGTCCGGTGAAGTTCCAGTACTTGTCGGCCGTCGGAAAGCCGGTCGTCGTGATCGTGTGCAGGTGCACCCGCTGGAACGATCCGATCCCGCCGGTGATCGCGGCCGTATCCACCTTTTCCTTGGTGACGACCTCTTGTAGTCCCTCCAGCATGGCATCCCCGCGGTCGAACATGATTAGATACACCCGCGGGGAGGTCTTCGAGACGAAGTATTGCATCGCATCGACCTCCTTTCAGGACGGATAGACGTTCGATCAGCCCTTGAGGGCCCCGGCGGTGAGACCGGAGACGAAGTAATCCATGAAAAACGAATAGAGCAGTGCCACCGGAACGGACCCGAGCAGCGAGGCCGCCATCAGCTCACCCCAGAAATAGGCGTCCCCCCGGATCAGCTCGGTCGGCACCGCCACCGACATCGTTTTTTGGGCGGGGTCGGAGATGAAGGTCAGCGCGTACACGAACTCATTCCACGAGAGCGTGAACCCAAACATGGCCGAGAAAATGACGCCCGGGATCGCCATCGGCAGCACGATCCGGACCATCGCTCCGATCCGGCTGCAGCCGTCAATCATCGCGCACTCTTCCATGTCTTTCGGGATGGATTTGAAGTAGGCGATCAGCATCCAGGTGCAGAACGGGATCAGGAAGGTCGGGTAGGTCACCACCAACGCCCAGATGGAATTCGATAATCCGAACTGTGTCACGACCCGGGCCAGGGGAATGAAAATCAGCGTTGTCGGCACCAGGTACGTGATGAACGTCGCCAGCCCGAACGCCTGGGCGCCGGGAAACTTGAGCCGCGCCAACGCGTACCCTGCCATCACGCCGAAGGTCATCGAGAGACCGGCCGTCAGGAACGAGACGAAGAAGCTATTGAACAGCCAGCGGACGATCTCGGTCTTGGCAAACAGATCGCGGAACTGGTCCAGCGTCGGATGCTCGATCCAGAGCCGGTTGGCCTTCAGGTCGTACAGCTCGGGATTGCCTTTGAAGCTGCTGATCAGCATCCAGTAGAATGGGAACAGTGCAAATAGAATGAATGCCGCCAGCGGCAAGTAGACGCCGAACACACGCTGTAAGGTGCGCAATCGTTTTCGTCGCATGCCTGCCCTACTCTCGCCGCAGATATTTCAACATGAACATGATCACGACCAGCAACGCCGGGAACAAGAACAGCGAGACCGCGGAGCCTTCGCCGATCCGCCCCGCGACCAGGGCCACGTCGTAGGCCAACGTGGCGAAGATCTGCGTCGCATTGAGCGGTCCGCCGTGGGTCAAGATGTACACGATCTGAAAATCGGCAAAGGTCCAGATCGTCGAGAACAGCACGACGACCGCAATGACGGGTTGGAGCAGCGGTACGGTGATATGCCAGAACTGCCGGAAGCGCTTGGCACCGTCCACTTCGGCCGCCTCGTACAGCTCGCGCGGGATCGTCATGAGACCGGCCAGGAACGAGATGGCAAAGAACGGCAGGCCGCGCCAGGTATTCACGATGATGACGGAGACCATGGCCCAGGTCGGATCCCCGAGCCATTGAATTTTTCGTGAGATCAGGCCAACGCCTAGCAAGATGTAATTCACGACGCTGAACAGAGAATCGAACATCCACAGCCAGGTCAAGACGGATAAGGACGTCGGCACGATCCAGGGCAGCAGGATGGCGCCCCGGATCAGATTGCGGGCGGGAATGTCCTGGTTCAGCAGCAACGCGAGGATGATGCCGAGGAACATCTTGAGGAACACGGTCGCAAACGTGTATACGAACGAGTTCCAGACCGTGTTGCGGAAAATCGGGTCCTGGACGAGCTTGATGTAATTCGTGAACCAGACGAACTTGCCCGACTCGCCCAGGACCCGGTCGGTCATGCTGATATAGACCGCGAGGACGAATGGATAGGCCAGCAGCACCAGCATGAGGAACACGGCCGGCGAGATCAAGAAATAGCCGGTCAACGCCTCGGATTTCACGAAGCGCCGGTACCATGCCTCCCGCCGAACCAGAACTCCCTCTGCCAGGGTGATGGTTTCCATTCGCCTCCCCGCGCGATCGCGGCTATGCCTTGGCGTAGATTTCCTTCAGTTCCGCTTCCGCCTGTTTGATCGTTTCGGGCGTGGACGTGCCCTTGCACGCGCGCGCGAACATGTTCACGATCACGTACTTGACCATCGACTCCGCCGCGTGCCGGGTCGGCGGCCCAGGGTAGCCCGGCATCCGCACGTACTTCGGGATCTCGCGGATGACCTCGAGCTTCGGGTCTTTCTTCCACACCGGATCGTTCTCGTAGAAGTTCAACAGCCCGGCGATCTGCCCCTCGCCCACGCCGATCCAGGCCGAATACTGCTTGGGCTGCATCAGCCAGGTGATGAACTCCTTGCATTCCTTGGGATACTTGGAGAAGCGAAAGACGCCCAGTCCCATGGCAGTCGAATACCCGAAGCGGCCGGCCGGGCCTTTCGGCCATAGCGCATGGCCGGTGACAGCCCGCAACTGCGGGGCGTTCTTCTGTTCGGCCCAGTAGATGCTCGCGGCGTTGCCGGTGCAGGCGAGCTCGCCCGCCAGGAAGGCGCGGTTGTTGCTGGAATCGTCCCACGAGAACACGTCCTCGATTTCCGACTGCTTGAACAGGTTGCGGACATAGTCCACGGCCTTGGCCGTGCCGGGCGAGTTGATCGCCACGGTCTTGCCGTCTTCCTTGCACTCCGCCCCGCCGTGCGCCCAGAGCATCGGATAGTGCGACTGGTTGGCGTCGCCGATCGCCCGGCCAAGCGCGAAGCCGGAATAGTGTCCCTTCTCCTTCATCTTCCGGCACAGCACCAGCATCTCGTCATAGGTGTCCGGGAACTTGTCGTATCCGGCTTCCTTCGCCCAGTCCGTCCGGTAGACGACGGCGATCGGGATGATGCCCCAGGGCACAGCCTTCCAGACCTTGTTGACAATGCCGATGTCTTTGCCGATGTTGGTCCACCCGTTGAGCTGCTTGCCCAAGGGCTCGGCCACGTCGCTGACATCGATCAAGGCCTTGTCGTGCAGGTGGGCGCCATCGCTCCAGGCGGTGACGATGTCACCCGACTGGCTCTCGACGGCCGCGGCCGTCTTGGTCGGTAGGTCGGTCTGGTTGACGAACTCGAAGACGACCTCGACGCCCTTCTCCTTCGCGTACTGCTTCGCCTGCTCGCGGAGCGTGTCGTCCATTGCGTTTAGCGTGTTTGACCAGGTCAGGATATTGATACGGGCCGCACCCAACCCGCTCCGGATGAATGTCCCAAACGAGAGCGCGGCCGTGGTGCCGGCGGTCACGCCGATGAACCGCCGTCGACTCATGCCCTGTCCCGTCGAGGATGGTGCCCGCTTCTTTGCGCTCATTGCTGCCTCCTCTGTGAGTGCCGGTTTGACTTCCACCCGGTTGTGCCCGGGGCCGCCCTGTTCCGCCTGCGCAAAGTATGTATCCTACCAGACGCAGCGTGCCTCCCGCAACCCCGAGAAGATCCCCGATTGGCCGGCCACCCCTGACCGTCTTCGTCCTCAACCCTCGACTGGCAGGACCTCGACCCGGCAGCGCGCGCCCTTGCGAAACACCTCTGCGTCCGCGGCGCTGCCCACGATCGCGGCATAATGCATGGGGATCGCCAGCTTCGGCTGGATCGTATTGCAGGCCTGCACCGCCTCGGCGGCCGTCATCACATAGGTACCACTGACGGGGAGCAGGGCCACGTCCACGCCCTTCACCCGGGCCATTTCGGGGATCTGGTCGGTGTCCCCGGCGTGGTAGATGCGGATCGTCCCGAACGTGATCACGAAGCCGACCTTGCCGTCGGCCTGCGGGTGAAACGGGTTGCCGGGCGAGCGGAACTTATCCACATTGTAGGCGGCGACCGCCTCGATCCCGACGCCGCCCACCTGCACACGGTCCCCCGGTTTGACCACCCGCACGTCTTTCGCATGCAGCCCCTGCGCTGCGCCGGCACAGGCGGGGATGGTGACGATCGTCGTGGTTGGCGTCACGATCTTTTTGAGGTCGTCGGCGCTCAAATGGTCAAAATGTTCATGAGTGACACAGACGACGTCGGCCGGTTCGTGGGCGGACTTCAACTGATAAGGATCAATGTAGACCACCCGATCTTTCTTGAGCTTGAATCCGTCGTGTCCGAGCCAAGTGATCTGTACGCCCTCGTACTCCAGCATCGCGCACCTCCTGGGATCATTCGGGATCCCCTGCCGCAAACACCCTCCCAAATATCTCTCGCACCGCCGTAGTTCGAGTCGCATAGTCGGCCTGGAACTGGTCGCGGGCCGTCTGCGTGCCAACCGGCGTATATCCCATCCGCCGCGCCAATTTCTCGAGCTTGGCTGGCGCGGCCGGCAGCGTATTGAGGCTCAGATCCGCCACGATGCGGAGCCGTGTCTCGACCTGGCGGAGGAAGCGGTACGACGCTTCGAGGCAGGCGGCATCCGCCGCACCGAGAATTCCCGCCGCGCCGAGCGCCGCGAGGGCCGAGAGCGTGTGCGGCGTGCGCAGCCCTACAGCACCCTGGCCGTGCCGAAGCTGAAGGTACTGGACCAAGAACTCGATGTCCATGATGCCGCCCGTGCCGAGCTTCACGTGGGCGGCCTTGTCCTTGGGCCCAACCCGTTCGGTCTCGATCCGCTGCCGCATGGCCAAGATGCGCGCCGCGAGATCCGGCTCGGGCGTCCGTTCGTAGACACAGCGTCGGAGCAGGACACTGACCGCCTCGGCCAATGCCGGATCCCCGGCGACCGGTCGCGCCTTGATGTACGCCTGCCGCTCCCACGGCTCGGCGTCGCGCGCCAGGTACCGCTCGAGCGCGGGCACGGCCAACGCCACCGGTCCTTTTTGCCCGCCGGGTCGAAGCCGCGTGTCCACCCGATACGCGGCGCCCTCCTGGGTGATGGCGGTCAAGATCGTGGCGAACCGATCGGCCAGCTTGCTGAAATATTCGGGGTGGCTGATCTGTGCCGGACCCGTGGTCCGGCCCTCGTCCCGGTACACCATGAAGAGGTCTAGATCGGAGCCGTAGCCGAGCTCTATACCCCCCAGCTTCCCCATCCCGATCAAGACGACGCCGGGCGGATCCGGCATCCCGAATCGCTCGGCCAGTTCCGCCTCGGCGAATTCCAGCGCCGACGTCAAGCAGGCACCGGCCAGACTGGTGAGCGCGGCGAGGACCTCGGGGAGCTCGATTTCCCCACGGATATCCGCGACCCCGATGCGCAGCTCCTCGGCCTTTTTCACCCGTCGGAGGACGTCCAGCCGACTGCTGCCCGCCGGGGCCGCCTTCAGTGCGGGCCGGAGTTCGGCGAGCACCCGGTCTTGGCCGTGGCGCGCCGCGGCGTCGGGCGCGAGGAGAATGTCCAAGAGTTCGGGCTGCCGCAAGAGCGTCGCGGACAAGAACTCACTGGTCCCGAACAGCCGGATGAGGAGCGCCAACAGGCCCGGCCGATCCGCGAGCAGGCGCACGAACGTCGTCCGGGCCGGCAGCTGGGCGAAAAAGCGTTCGAACTGACTGAGTGCCATGTCAGGATCGGGCGCCTCGGCAAGTGCGGACAACAGATGGGGCGCCATTTGCCCGAGCGCCCGCCGGACCTCGCCGGCCACGCGCGCCGAGGGCTGCCCTTCCCGCAGCAGGCTGAAATTGCGGAGCGCCCGCTCCACATCCTCGAACCCGACCGATTTGAGCCGACGCCGGACCTGATCGGTCGGGAGATCGGCGGTAAAGAAGAGCGCGATCTCATCCCGCGGGGTCTCCTCAGGCTCCACGAGCGAACCGGTTGCGCGCAAGAAGCTATCGTAGAGCTGGCGCACCCCGGCGGTGTGCGCCGCGAAATCGGCCAACAGCGCGGTGGCCGGGTCGGGGTGGTCGGGCGGGTGGTAGCCCATGCGGCGGGCGACGCGCGCCAGCTCGGCTGGATCTTCGGGCAGGGTATGGGTCTGTCGATCGTGCAGGATCTGCAACCGATGCTCCAGGCGGCGCAGAAACCCATAGGCCCGAACCAGGAGCTCGTAATCCGGGTCGGCGAGGATCGCCTGGCTTTCGAGCCGATGCAACGCCCGCAGCGTGTTCGCTTCGCGCAGCCAACGATTCTTTCCCCCCTGCAAGAGCTGGAGGCCCTGCACCAGGAACTCGATCTCGCGGATGCCGCCGAACCCGAGCTTGACGTTCGTGCCGCGCCCTTCCTCGGCCAGGCTGACGTTGATCCGGTCCTTCATCGCCCGGATCTCATCAAGCGCGTGCGGGTCGAGCGACTGCCGGTACACGAACGGAGCGATCATCTGCAGGAAGGCCGCACCCAGCACCGCCGATCCGGCGATCGGCCGGGCTTTGATGAGTGCCTGGCGTTCCCAAGTTTGCCCCCACGATTCGTAATAGAGCTCGCAGACCCGCAGCGAGCTCGCAATTGCCCCGCTGCGGCCTTCGGGGCGGAGTCGCAGGTCCACGCGGTAGAGCCGGCCGTCCGCGGCCGGCTCGGACAGCCCCTTGACCAGCAGCTCGCCGAGCTTCCGGAAGAACTCGTAATGGCTGACCCGGCCCGAGCCGTCCGCCGCACCCGCCGTCTCGCCGTCTTCTTCATAAACGAAGATCAGGTCGATGTCCGAGCTGAAGTTCAGTTCCCGGCCGCCCAGCTTCCCAAGCCCCAGGATCGTAAAACCGCATTCCCGCCTCCGGCCGTCGTCGAGCACCTCCGATCGCCCGTGCCGTCCAACCACCTCTGCCCGGCAGATCTGGTAGGCTGCCTCGACCACCACGTCGGCGAGATTGGACAGCTCCTCAGTCACCCCGACCAAGCTCTGCCGCCCGATCAGGTCGGCCAGGCCGATGCGGAGCACCTCTTGTGCTTTGAAGCGCCGCAGCGCGCTCCATTTCCGCTCGGATTGCTTTCCCCCCTCGATCGCTCGCCGCACTTCCTCCGCCAGCTCGGCATGGTCCTTCGGCCGCTGGAGCACGCCCGGCTCGAGCAGCCACTCGAACAGCTGGGGTTGTCGGATCAGGATGTCGCTCAGAAATTGGGAACTGCCGAAGATCGTCAGCGCCAGGTGCAGAATGCGGGGATTGCTCTGAAAGAGACTGAGCAGGAACGATCGGTCCAGCGCCTTCTCGGTGTAGCGCTCCAAGTTGTTGAGAGCCAAGTCGGGGTCGGGCACGCGCCCCAAGGCGGTCAGAAAGGCGGGCAGCACGCTCTCCAAGGCAGACCGAGATGCCGGATCCGGCGCCACCCGGGCCAGATTCTGCGCGGCCGCCTCGGGGCGGCGGCAGCCGGCTGCGGCGAGCCGCTCGATCAAGGTCGTCGCGAGATGATCCATGGCGGGTCAGGCGCGCTCAGCGATTGCTGACCAGGATACCCCGCGGCGAGCGTGCGAGCAAGCGGGCCCCGGGGTAGTACTTCTCGATGTCGTCCATCGCGTCCTGCTCGAAGATACAAAACATCCGACGATCCGACGCCCAGAGCCGGCGCAGGCCCGCTTCATCAGGGAACCATTTGCGCTGTTCCGGGGTGATCTTCGCCCGACCGTAGTCCTGCTCCCGATGCTCGCCGACGACCAGCGTGAGCTGGCCCAGGTAGAACGGCACCGATTGCACATACGGCCCTCGCTGCGCGACGATGTCGCCGGGTTGCCACTCTCTCTTGATCGCCATGGCCAGCGACTTGCCCGAGCGCTGCTCGCCGATCGAAACCGCGAGCGCCGGGTTCAGGGCCAGCCAGAACACGGCGAGCAAGCCGGCAGACACCAGGACCGTGCGCTGCGGGCCGAGGCGCGCGAGCCGGAGGGGAACTGCTCCCCAGGCAAGTATCGCCAGGTCGGGGACGGCGATCGTTGTCAGCCAGCCCCCGATCCCGAGCGCGCCGATCGCGAAATCTCTGGCCACAAAGGGAAGGACGGCGAGCGTGGCGGCCAGGGCGATCCCCACTCCGAGTTGCAGCCGGATAGGGGCAGCGTCGGTTCCTTTGTTCCAGCCGGCGAGCCGCGCACCGCAGAGGACTGCCAGTGGGGGAAAGACCGGAACGATATAGGTGATCAACTGCGAATGCGATGTCCCGTAAAACAGCAGGATGAAACCGATCCACGTCCACAAGAACCAGCGGTCCGCCCGTTCCAGCCCTGACCCTGCCCAGCCACGGGTCATCTTCCAGGCGCGGCCCACCAGCGGCAGCCAGGGCAATACGCCGAGCGGAACAAAGGGCAGCAGGTACCAGAAAGGCCGGCTCCGGCCGTGCATGGTCGAGGTATAGCGCATCACGTGTTCGTGGATGAAGAAGTACCAGAAGAAATCCGGATTTTCGCGCCGGACCGCCAGCACCCAGGGCAGCACGAGGGCAAGCATGATGCCAATGCCCACCGGCGAGAAGAGGCGGGACAGCTCCCGCCAGCGCCAGCGGCTGACCGCCCAGAGGACCAGGATTGCGACGGGAAAGGCTACCGCGACCAAGCCCTTGGCTAAGAACGCGAGGGCCACGCCGACATACGCGAGATAGAGATACACGCGCCCCCTGCCGCGCGCGAGGACGAGATAGCCGGAAATAATCGCCAGCGTCAGGAAGACCGCAAGCGTCATGTCCATCGTGGTCAGGCGCCCCAGGATGTAATACAGGGGCGAGGTCGCCAGCACCAGCGCGGCGAACAGGCCGGTACGGCGGCCGCCCAGGACCGCGCCCATCCAGTAGGTCAGCAGCACGCCCCCGATGGCCATCGCCGTTCCGAACGCGCGCGCCCCGAATTCGTTGATGCCGAACAGCGAGAGGCTGAGCGCGGTGCCCCAGTAGTAGAGCGGCGGCTTTTCGACGTAGGCCACCCCGGCCTGGTGGGCGGTGACGAAGTTCCCGTCGGCGAGCATCTCGCGCGGGATCTCGGCATAGCGGCCTTCGTCGGGCTCCATCAGCGGGATCGTGCCCAAGAACCCAAAGTACAGGAGGCAGAGCGCACCGATGAGGAGGCCGCCCCACAGCCACACATTGCGCTCGCCCGGACAGGTATCGCCTCGACCCACGAAGACCCCCTCACGTGGTCAGGAACGCGACAGCATCGCGG
>DATJQT010000382.1:0-1639 GCA_035505475.1 Vulcanimicrobiaceae bacterium | reverse complement strand
CGCCTCCCACTCCTCGCGCCGCTCACGGTCGCTGATCGTACAGGGGGCGAATTCGGAGCGCATGTGCTTGACCGTGTGCTCCTGGCCCAGGTAGTCGCCGCCCGGACCGACTTCCAGCATCAGATCGAGTGCGATCGTGTCGTCGGTGACCTCGATGCCCCGCAGCACCCGATGCGTGCGGGCAAGGATCTCGTTGTCAATGACCACCTTTTCGTAGGAGGCGGTGAGATCGAACTCCATCAGTCCCGCTGCGTCATGGATGAAGTTGGCGCCCGAGAGTGCAACCAGGAGGCTCCCCATGCCGCTCTCGTACCCGGCCTGGCAGTCCACCAGCTTGGAATCGGTCATCCCGGCCGTCGAGTAATAGGGGAGGCGATAATGTTGGGCCATCTGGCTGCAGCCCGCATGAATCATGGCCCGCTCGATGGAGCCCCCGAGGTGCGCCAGGGTCCGCATATCCGCAATCGAGCCGACGCTGCCGCAGATGACCGGTGCGCCCCGGTTCACCACTTGGGTCAGCACGACGCCCGCGAGGGTTTCTGCCGTGTGCATCACCACGTTGGCAGCGAGCGTGACGGGGGACGTGAGGCCACCCAGCGGCTCGGTCGGCACCACCACGGGGAGCCCGCGCTCGGCGAGATAGCAGGTGAACTCGCCGTAGCGGTCGTCGATCTTGAAGGGGCTGATGATCAGGGTGATGAAGCTGACGAAGGGCCGGGCCCGGAGCCTGGCGGGGCTGCCGGCGATCATCTCGGCCATGTCCACCACTTCGCGCAGCCCGCGCGAGCCGTACATGCCCCCCATGACGTGCTTGCCGGTGTTGCTGATCGCGTCATAGAAGCGGTTCAGGTCCACGTGCTCCGGATCGGGAATGTCGTTCGGATAGACATTGATCAGGAAGAAATGCACCCAGTCGCAGGCGTCCACCAACCGCGCCATGTCCCGCACATCGGCACAGGTCGAGGGGCGGCGAGCGCCGGTGTCGATGTCCAGCACGTTGATGGCCGTCCCGCCCGTGCCCAGATAGACGTTCGCCCCTTCCAGGACGAGGTCGTGCCGCGGGTCCCGACCGCACAGCGTCACGCTGTGGGGGGCGGAGGCGATCGCGTCTTCCAGCAGGCTGCGCGGAATGCGCACGACGCCGGAGGTGTCGTCCACGCTGGCGCCTGCTCGCTTGAAATACTCCCGTCCGGTGCGGGTGAACACCTTGATGCCGCCCTTGTCCAGCAGGGTCACAACGGCCTGATGGACCTTCTGCACGTCGGCATCCGAAAACGGCCGGTACTGTCCGCCATTTGACACCATTGGAGCTCCCCTGGTCACGGGTGCATGGAATCGGTTACGAGCGACTTACCAATCCATCTCTTCGCGGCGGACCACGATGCCGCGCGCCTTGAGCTCGCCGAAGAACACGTCGGTCGGGACATCGGACAGGGGCGAGGCGAGCCCCCGCTTCCGAACGTCGCCGCGCAGGATCATCTGGGCGCCGATGCTCGCGGTGAAACCCACGGTGCGGTTCATCGCAAAGAGGCCGCTGGGCAGGTCGCGGAAGTCGATGACCTGGTACAGCAATCGTCGTCGCCGGCCGTTCTTCAGCCCGCGCACGTCTACCCGGATCACGGCCACGTCGCGCTCGTTC
>DATJQT010000381.1:0-1646 GCA_035505475.1 Vulcanimicrobiaceae bacterium | reverse complement strand
AAGACATCCCGTATGGCAAGATGAGCCCCGCCGCCGGCGCGCTCTGCATCGAGATGCTGCGCACCGCGATGGACATGGCCAAAGCGAAGCGGGTGGACGGTATCGTCTTTGCGCCGCTGAACAAAGAGGCGCTGCACAAGGGCGGCAACCCGCACCGGGACGAGCTGCACCTGTTTGCCGATTGGCTGGGCGACACCTACGTCAGCGAAATCAATGCGGCGGCCGGGCTGTTTACGACGCGCGTCACCTCGCATGTCCCGCTCAAAGACGTCGCCGGACTGATCAACGTGGAGAAGGTGGTCCAGGCGGTCCAACTACTGCATCGCACGCTCAGCGACGCCGGCGAGCCACCCACGGTCGCCGTTGCCGCTCTGAACCCTCATGGCGGCGAGCACGGGTTGTGCGGTGACGAAGAGCAGACGATCATCGGGCCTGCTGTGGCCAAGGCACAGGCGCTGGGGATTCCGGCGGTGGGACCGTTTCCGGCCGATACCATCTTCCTCCGCGCCAAGCGGGGGGAGTTTCACGGCATCGTCACCATGTACCACGACCAGGGACAGATCGCCACGAAGCTGCTGGGCTTCGACCGTGGCGTGACGATTCAGGGCGGTCTGTCGGTCGTGACGACGACGCCCGCGCACGGCACGGCGTTCGATATCGCCGGGCAGGGTCGGGCGAATACCGGCGCGTTCGAACAGGCCGTCAAGATCGCGGCCCGGATGTCCGCCGCGAAATCCAGGTAATCACCGTTTCGAGGATGTGCATGTCATTTCCAGACGCTACCCACCTCCCGTTCAATCGTGAAAGCCTCGAGGGCCGCTTCCTCGTCGCGCATCACCACCAGCTCGACCTTCCGGCCGAGCAGCCAGGCGTGTGCCTGTTGATTCAGGATCAGTCGTTGGTGCTGGCAGAATCCAATGGCACCGTCGGGACCCTGCTGCGGTGGCCCTTGCCGGACGGCTTGCAGGACGCCGCATCGGATCCGATCCTGCTGGGCACGTACCTGGGAGAGCCCTGTTGGGCCGCATCGGTGCGCCCGGACCTGTCGCTTCCTGCCGGCGTGCGGACCGAAACCGTCATCCCGGCCCGGACGAAACTCACAGACGATTTGCTGTCGCTCGGCGGGCTGGCCCTTCAGGCAATGGGGTGGGAGGCGAGCAGTCGGTTCTGTCCGCGCTGCGGCGCGCCGGCCGCGCGGATCCCTGGCGAGCTCGGGAAGCGCTGTTCCGCCTGCGCCTACGACCATTATCCGCATCTCCATCCCGCCGTCATCGTCCTGGTGCGGGATACCGACCGCGTGCTGTTGACGCGCAAATCCTTTTGGCCCAAAAGACGCTACGGGCTCGTAGCGGGATTCGTGGACGTGGGCGAGTCGCTCGAGGCGGCGATTCATCGCGAGGTGCGGGAAGAGGTCGGCGTCTCCGTCTGGGACATCCGCTATATCGCCAGTCAGTACTGGCCATTTCCCAGCCAGTTGATGATCGGATTCACGGCGGCGTACGCTGGCGGCGACCTCCGGGTGGACACGGCCGAGCTGGAGGATGCCCGCTGGTTCCCGGTCCGGGAGTTGCCGGACCTGCCGCCGCCTTACAGCATTGCGCGCTTTATTCTCGACCGCTACGCTCGGCCCTAATCCATTCGGAGGA
>DATJQT010000380.1:0-7501 GCA_035505475.1 Vulcanimicrobiaceae bacterium | reverse complement strand
ATGCAAGCGCACGGCGTCAATCCCAGCCATTTTGGATTGGAGCAGCACCGCAATCAGAATGTGAACCGGGTGTTCTGGAACCTGGGGACGGCGGCCCTGGTCGAGAACGCGATCCAGCGGCGCTCTGGTCGTCCGCACCGGGCAGTACACCGGTTGATTGCCCAACAACAAACTCGTGGTCCGCGAGCCGTTCACAGAGGACCGCATATGGTGGGGCAGCACCAATCGGCATTCGATCCAGCGCGCTTCGACGCCTTGTGCGGACGGCTGCTCGCGTACCTGTGGGGCAGCGACCTGTGCGCGTAGGACTGCTATGCCGGCGCCGGCTCCATGCCCCGCATCCCGATCCGCACCGTCACGGAGTATGCGTGGCACAACCTGTTTGCCCGGCAACAGTTCGTGCGGCCGACAGGACAAAGACTCAAGAGCATGTGCCGGAATTCACAATCTTAAATGTCCCGAAGTTCCGCGCCTACCCTGATCTCGACGGCACGCGCCCCGACGCTCTTGTCGTCGTCCACTTCGCCAAGAAGCTCGTCATCGGCGGCGGCACGAGCTGCGCCGGTGAAATGAAGAGGCCCGTGTTCACGGTCTTGAATTCCCTCTTGCCCCTGCAGCGTTTGCTCTCGACGCGCTGCTCGGCGAACACCGGGTGGACCGGCGGATCGTTCGGCACCGGCAGTCGGCTCCGACTGCCGCACACGCGGGCACTCTTGCGGGCGGCGATGGAGGGAAAGCTGGCCGAGATCCCGATGCGCCGCGATCCGGTCTTTGGCCTGGAGATGCCGACGGCCTTCCCCGGCGTCCTGGCGGAGATTCTAGAGCCGCGCAAGACGTGGGCAGATCCCTCCGTATATGACGCGCAGGCGTTCCGGCTGGCGGATTTGTTCCAGAAGGGCTTCGAGCGGTTCGCTGGTGTCGCGTCGGCGATCGGGAGAACAGCCCAACGCTCAAGGTGTGGCGTGCGCGTCGGCCAGGGCTTCGAAGACGCGGCGGTAGCCGTGGGGGTTGATGCGCACCCCTATCACGGCAGGGCGGGGAGCAGCCACGGCGTCCTGAAGCGCCTGCTGTAGCTCGGCCTCGGAATCCACCTGAATACCGAGCACCCCGAGCTGCTCTGCTAGACCGACGAGCAGTATCGGACCCGCAGCGCCCCCGACGGGCGCATAGTACCGCTGCTCCTGTAGGGCGGGCACGTTGCTGAGCGGTTCATCGAGAAACACCACCGCCACGATCGGCAGGCCGAGTTCGCCGGCCGTTGCGAGGTCCCCCAGACTGGCGAACAGGCCCCGTTCTCCCACGAAGGCAATGACTGGGCGGTCAGGCAGGGTCAGCTTCGCCGCGATCGCCGCCGGCAGCGCCGACCCGGTGCCTCCTTCGACGGGGGCGAGATAGCCTTTGGGGTCGTATGCCTCCCAGAATGCCGCCACGGCCAGGGCGTGCGCGCCGGAATCCACGCAGGCCAGCGTGTGCCGCGGGAAGACGCTCCGCGCCATGGCAACGACCCGGTCCGGCCCGAGGCCGTTCCGGGTGCCATTGGCCAGCAGCGCCCGGCTCCGCTCCTTGAACCGGGCGGCCCGCTGGGCCCATTCGGCCAGCCGCCATTCCCCGCTGGGCGGCAGTTCCTGGCGCAGCCTGTCCAGCGCCTGTGCGATGTTTCCCCAGATTTCCGCCCGTGCCCGATAGGGTGAGCGCCCCCCGTATTCCTGGATGCTAAACACCGGCAGGTCGCTGCGCCAGCGCTCAGGAATCACGCCGGTCGGATCCAACCCCACCGTCAATACACAATCGGCGCGGGCCAGCAGTTGCTGCTCCCATCGACTGCCGAGGAACACGCCCGCCGAAAGCGCATGGTCTTCCGGAAACGCCCCCTTGGCTCGTCGCGTGGTGAACACCGGTGCCCCGAGGTGCTCGGTGAGCTCCAGGAGCGCCGCCGCCGCGAGGGGGTCGCGGCACCCCATGCCGGCCAGCACGACCGCGCGACCCGCCCCTGCCAACAGTCGTGCGATCCGCCGGATCCCTCCGGGGGACGGGGAAGCCGGGGTTTCGGAGGCGAGTGGCGGGGCCGCACCTCTGGCCAGCCGAGAAGAACGCTCCGGTGAGATGCCAAGATAAACAGGACCTTTGGGGGGATGATTCGCTTTTTTCCATGCCCACTGCACCAGCCGCTCGGTGCGGGGCGTGGCAACTTCGGCACCGCCTTTGGCAATTGCCCGGAGTGCCTGTTCGAAGCGGTCTTCGCTTTCGGCGCGGATGCCGCGGGACGAGTGACTGAACAGGAATATGGCGGGGTTGCGCCCCGACGCGGCATGGGCGAGCCCGGCCAGGCACGCCCAGGGTTCGCCCGGCGCCACACAGACGCCTGGTCGGCCCAGCAGGTCGCCTTCCGTCCCGGCCATGATGACGGCGGAGGCCTGCTGCCGGGGAGCAACGAGTGCGATGTCGCGGGCTCTTGCCGCCTCGATCAGGTCGAGGCAGCTCCCCTCCCCGGCCCACCCATAGATCCGCTGGATGCCGGAATCCGCCAGCAAGGCAATAACCCGCTCGGCCGTCCGCACGCAACCTCCGTCAGACAGCCCGGGCGCAGACCCTCCCGAAGAGTTGCGCCTGGGCGAGCAGCAGGTAAAAGCCAAGTGCCGGCCAGGCGATCGCCCCGAAGTATGGGACCGCTGTCACCAGGCCTGCCGCGATGTACGCGGCGAGGGTAAGCACGTAACTCGTGACGTAGTCAGCCAGGACCCGGTTGATGCCGTCCCAGAGGATACCCGGACGGAACGCCGCTTCGAGGCGCTGGCGGACGACGTAGTGGGCCAGCCCCATCGGGAGGAAGAACAACGCGAAGATACCCGAGAGAGTGCCGAGCATCAGCAGGACCATGCCAAGGAACAGGAGCACGCCGCCTTTGACCAGTAGCCCCATCCCCAAGAGGAGCAGCAGAATCGGCAGCATGCAGTAGACCATGGCGATGGAGATCGTGACCAGCCCGTGTAGAAAGAGCGCTGGCCAGTGCTCCCATTCGGGCAGCGGCTCTCCCGTGCTGGTCAGCTCCGCCCGATACACGCGCAGGGCGTACCCTACCACCGGGAAATTCAAGAAGACCGCTAGCGGGGCAATGCTGAAGGCGGGCTCTTCGGAGACCAGGTAGGCGAACCCCAAGAAGACCACCTCGAGGAAGAGGCCGATGATCGCCCCGATGAACAGCTTGCGGGCAGACCCCGGCCCATGCAGGGGAAAGCGCAGCGAAGCTGAGACAGAAGGCGCCATTAGCGCGTCCCGACGATTGCCTCGATGATGCGCGTCAACTCGTCTGCGGAAAAATAACTGACCTGGATGGTCCCGCCAACGCCCTCACGGACGATCCGAACCTTCGTGCCCAGCGTGGACCTGAGCTGGTCCTCGAGTGCCGCCAGATTGGGATCCTGTCCGGCGGCCCGCGCCGGCCGCACGGTTCCGTTGCCGCGCCAGCGCCGCACGAGAGCCTCCGCCTCCCGCACCGACAGGCCTTTCTTGACCACCAGGTCCCGCGCTTTGAGCTGGTCGGCGGGCTTTTCGAGGCCGAGCAGCGCGCGGGCGTGGCCCTCGCTCAGCGTCCCGGCAGCGATGTCGTCGCGGATCCGGAGCGGCAATCGCAGCAGACGAAGGGCGTTTGCGATCGATGACCGGTCCCGGCCCAGGCGGTTCGCGATCTCTTCCTGGGTCAGCCCGAACTCCTCGATCAGGCGCTGATACGCCTCGGCGGACTCCAGCGGGTTCAGGTCCTCGCGCTGGAGGTTCTCGACCAGCGCCATCTCGAGCGCCTGCCCGTCGCTGGCCTCTTTGACGATGGCAGGGACTGCCGTCAGTCCGGCCAGGCGCGCCGCCCGTACCCTCCGCTCGCCCGCGATGATCTGAAATCCGGTCGGCCCGCGGCGCACCACGATGGGTGTGAGCACCCCATGCGCCTTGATCGTGCTGGCCAACTCGTCGAGCGCCGCCCCACCGAAGCGGTGGCGCGGCTGATATGGATTTGCCTCGATCTGGTCTAGTCCGATCTCCTGCGCCGTGCCCTGCGGGGTTTCCGCCCCAGGGATCAGGGCACCCAGTCCTCTACCGAGCCCGCGCTTTTGTACCATCGAGCACCTCACGAGCCAACTGAATGTACGAGTCCGCACCGGAGCAGTGGATATCGTACAGGATGATCGGCTTGCCGTGGCTGGGGGCCTCCCCTAATCGAATATTGCGGGGAATGACGGTCTGGAACACACGCTCTTTGAAATGTTCGCGGACCTCAGCCGCCACCTGATTGGCCAGGTTCACGCGCCCATCGAACATGGTGAGGAGGATGCCGGCGATCTCCAGGCCCGGATTCAGGCTGCGCTGGCATAACCGGACGGTTTCCATGATTTGCCCAAGACCTTCCAGCGCATAGTACTCGCACTGCAACGGGATCAGCACGGCGTCCGCGGCGACGAGCGCATTGAGCGTGAGGAAGCCGAGCGACGGCGGGCAATCGATAAGGATATAAGCGAACCGCTCTTTAATGCCGGCCAGCGCCCGCCTGAGCCGTCGCTCGCGATCCGGAAGATCCACCAGCTCGATCTCCGCACCGACCAGGTCGCGGCGGGACGGGATGACGCTCAGCGTCGGGAGCGCCGTGGGTAGCACGGCCGACGCCGCGTCAGCGGAGCCCAAGAGTAGATGATAGGCGTGGACATTCAGGTTGGAGATGTCGATCCCGAGACCAGTGCTTGCATTTGCCTGTGGATCCACATCAACGACGAGGGTGGGCTGCTCCGCCGCAGCCAGACACGCCGCCAGATTGATGGCAGTGGTGGTCTTACCCACGCCCCCTTTCTGGTTGGCAACCGCAATGATCGCGCCCATGGTCTCTCCCGGCGGCGGGACCATATCATACGCTGGGGGAATCGGCCAAGGGTGTTTCACGTGAAACGGTTTCACGTGAAACACGACAAGGCGCTGCGGATCAGCGCACCTGTGTTCTGGGCGAATTCCGAGGCCGGCTATATGCGGCGAAGGAGCAAGATCTCTCGCCCCGGTCCAGCGATCCAGGTTGGAAGTGAAATCCGTTCGACAATATCGTAACGCGAGCGGTCGATGCGTTCGCGTGCGCTTTCGGCCTTGTCCGTGGTAGTCTGGGCGATGAAGAGGCCCGTCTGTCGCAGCAACGGAAATGCCAGTGCGGCCTGGGCGGTCAGTGGCGCGGCTGCCCGCGCGAACGCCACGTCGAATTGCGCGTGGTCCGCGCCATCGTACTCCTCGGCGCGGCCATGCCAGACCGTCACGTTCATCAAGCCGACAGTCCGCACAACGTGGCGCAGGAAAGTGGTTTTTTTACGGACCGCCTCAATCAGCGTGAAGTGCGGCGTCTGACAGACGATTGCAAGCGGAATGGCCGGAAAACCGGTCCCGGAACCGATGTCGGCGATGAGGCGCGCATCGGCGGGAATGTGTCCGGCGCAGGCAAGCGAGTCGAGAAGGCCCTCTCTGGTCAGGGCCTGTGGGGTATCAAGGGCCGTCAGGCTCATCTTGGCCGACCAGCGGATGAGTTCTGCGAGATAGGCCTCGAGACGTGCGATATGATCGGGGGTCAGGCAGAGGCCGAGCCGCTCGGCCCCCTCCACCAACTCCGATCCGGCCATGTGGTTAGGCGGGCAGGGCCTGTGGCTCTGCTGGCTTGCTGTTTTGCCGATTGATCAGCCACTGCTGGCCGATCTGCAGCAAGTTGTTGACGAACCAGTAGAGGACCAAGCCGGAGGGAAAGCTCCAAAACATGAACGTAAACAGAATCGGCATCATCCAAAGCATCATCTGCGCCTGCCGGGGATCCCCGCCAGTCGGGGACATCTTTTGCTGCAGCCACATGCTGGCGCCCATCAAAATGCCGAGGAGATTGCCGACATTGTATTCCTGCCCACCCCAAAGGGTCAGCCTGAACAGCGAATCCGGCTGGGTCAGATCGTGGATCCACAGGAAGTGCGCCTGCCACATCTCGACCGAGCTGGACAGCGCGTTGTAGAGCGCCACGAAGATGGGAATCTGGATCAGCATGGGCAGGCAGCCGCCCATTGGATTGACGCCCTGCTTCTTGTAGAGCGCCATCGTCTCTTCCTGCTTCTTCTGCGGATTGTTCTTGTAGCGCTCCTGGATGGCCTGGACCTTGGGCTGCAGGGACTGCATGGCCTGCATGGACTTGATGCTCTTGTACGTCAGCGGCCAGAAGACGATCTTTTGCAGGATCGTGATCACGATGATGGCGAGGCCATAGTTCCCGATGAAGTGATAGAGCGTCTTGAGCAGCCAGAGCGCCGGGCGGGCCAGAAAATCGAACCAGCCAAGGTCGATCAGTTGGTCGAGGTTGTGCCCGGCGGCCTTGAGCGTGTCCAGGTCGCGCGGCCCAGCATACAGGTTGGCTTTGAGAACGAGGTCTCCGCCCGACGGCACGGATTTCCGCGCGGCCTCCAGGCCGATGACTGCCTGCCCTTCCGGCTCTTTCAACAGGAACGCGCTCAAACCGTTCTGGTCGGCCAAGAGCGCTGCGGCAAAATAGGTGTCCTGCAAGGCCACCCAGGACACGTTGCCCTCGATGGTCTTTTCCTTGCTAAGCTTCGCGAAGTCCTCGTGCACCGGCTTGTTGTCTTCGAGTTTGTAGATGGGCGGCTGTACCGTCCCGTGGTCCTTATCTCCGCTCGTCCTCAGGCCGGGTCCCCAGACTAGCTTGGGCTGAAGCTGGGTCTCGTTCTGCTCGAGGTTCTTGGCGGTCACCTGCACGCCGACCTCGTAGCTGTCCGCCTTGAGAGTGATCTGCTTCTCGAGCAGGACGCCGGCCTTGGAGATGTTCCGAAAGGTCAGTGTCCCGACGCTGCCCGGTTGGGAGAGGTCCAGTTTGTCCCGATCGACTTCGTAGGTGTCCGTTATTTGTTCCGGATCCGCCCACGCGGAGAGCGGGCCCAGCGCGTTGGTCGAGCGCGCCACCAGCTCCACCGGCTCCCCGGTGCTCTGGCGATACCGCTTCAGCTCCCATGTCTTCACGCGGGCGCCCGTGGCCGCGAAGACGATCCGCATGAGCGGCGTCTCCACTGTGATGTCTTTCGCCTGGGCCGTGGTCTCTGCCGTCGGCGTGTACGTCTTCTTTGCGGTCGGCGATTTGGCAGCAGGGGTCGACTGAGAAATGGCCTGCTCCGAAGACTTCGCGGCTGGCTCGGCGCTCGGCTTCGCCGCACGAGGGGCTTCTGGCGCAGGCGCAGGCGCTTCGTGGGACAGATACCACTGGTAGCCGACGAGGATCAGGATGACCATAACGGTCGCAAGTATCGCGTTGCGCTCCATGCAGAACTCCCTCAACCGAAACCGTTTTGCGTGCGGTCAGTTACGGAACCGGATCAAATCCACCGGTGTGGTATGGATGACAGCGAAGCAGGCGGCGCATGGAGAGCCACGCGCCCCGAGCCGCCCCATGTCTTTCGAGGGCGGCGATCGCATAGTGTGAACAGGTCGGGGCGAA
>DATJQT010000379.1:0-7890 GCA_035505475.1 Vulcanimicrobiaceae bacterium | reverse complement strand
TACCCTATCCCATCTGGCTGTTTAGTCTGCGCAATTCCGGCAAGGTCATTCTGCAGCCCGCCAAGGCCATAATCGATTATGCCTGCTACCAAGCGATTAACTATGGCATCCCCAAGCCGGGCTCTCTTTGTGCTCGGCTCGCAAGAATCGGCATGTATAGCCGATCTCTTTTACTGGCGTTGCTGGCCTCGGTTAACGCCTTGTCGTGGAGCCTCCTGGTTCTCCTAGGCGTCGCACTAGTCAGGCGGCTCGCCAAACGGGTTCCGCCGAGGCCCGCTTAACCCCGCGTTGCAGCGGACTCGCTTGCGCTCGCCGCTGAACGCGATATTAGACCGACACCGGAGGATCTCAGGTGAACATCGTCATCAACGGTGTCGGCGTCGCCGGGCCGGCTCTTGCCTACTGGCTGACGCAATCGGGGCATGAGGTTCTGCTCATCGAGAAGGCGCCATGCCTTCGGGACGGCGGCTACATCATCGATTTCTGGGGCATCGGCTACGACATCGCCGAGAAGATGGAGCTCATCGGTGAGATCCGGCGCCTCGGCTATCAGGTCCGTGAAGTGCGCTTCGTCGATGGCCAAGGCCGAAAGCGGGGTGGATTCGACGTCGACGTCTTCCGCCGTATGACCAAGGATCGCTTCACCAGCGTGCGCCGCTCTGATCTCTCCGCGACGATCTACCGCGCCATTGAGGGCAAGGTCGAAACGATCTTCGGCGATACGGTGGCCGCCATCGAAGAACATGACAACGGCGTCTACGTTGCTTTCGATCATGCGCCTGCGCGCAATGCCGACCTCGTCATCGGCGCCGACGGCCTTCACTCGCGCGTCCGCGCGCTTGCGTTTGGACCGGAATCGGAGCACGAGGTCTCGCTCAATTACCATGTCGCCGCCTTCGAGGTCGACGGCTACCGTCCGCGCGACGAACTCGTCTACGTCAGCCACGGCCTGCCGGGAAGGCAGGTCTCACGATTCGCGATGCGACATGACAAGACGCTGTTCCTCTTCATCCTTCACGACGAATACCTGCGCGGCGACGAGCCGAAGTCCGTGCTCAGAAACGCGTTCGCTGGGGCCGGCTGGGAATCGGCCGAGATCGAGAAGGCACTCGAACACGCAAGCGACATCTACTTTGACCGCGTCAGCCAGATTCGGTTGAGCCGATGGACGAAGGGACGGACGGCGCTGGTCGGCGACGCGGCAGCGTGCGTCTCGCTGATGGCCGGTGAAGGGACCGGGCTCGCGATCGCAGAAGCGTACGTCCTCGCCGGAGAACTTCATGCGTGCGGCGGCGATTTTGCCGCAGCTTTCGCCCGCTACGAAGCGCGGCTGATGCCATTCTTGAAACAGAAACAGGAGTCGGCGGCGAGATTCGCTTCATCCTTCGCGCCGAGGACTGCCTTCGGGATCAGCTTCAGGAATGTGGTGACGAAGCTGCTGCGTGTGCCCTTGCTCGCCGAATGGTTCATTGGCCGCGACCTTCGCGACAAGATTGAGCTGCCAGATTACACGTTCGCCCCAAGGTGACCACGCTCGTCCGTCAGACCGGTAGGGCCGGCGTCAGGAGTTATTCGAAGGCGTGCATGCTCCAGGTCAAGCGCAGGACTATCTGTTGCGACTCTCGGCGGTCTAACCAGCCGATGAAGCTGACTGTCGCCTGCGGCGCCCGCAGCTTATCGGCCATCCGTTCGGCCCACCCGTTGGTTCGGGCGCAGACGGTGTCTTTTATTAGCGAGTCTTGGAATCAGGTCCTTCCGGCTTGAGTGTGGGTAACCCCAACATCTTGGGGTAGGCCCCTCGCTGGCGCAGGTGGCGCCGTGGTATCGTCCCGGCCCGAAAGGAGGGCCGACCGCATGGACGATACCCAGCTCTTCACGAAGCTCCTCGGCATCGCGCCGCCCTGGCGTGCGATGAAGGTGACGGTGAACATGGCCGCGGAGCGCATCGATGTCTGGGCGGACGAGGCACCCGGCACCAAGGTTTACTATATTGGTTGCGGGGCGCCGGCGCCGGTGTACGACCACACCCCCGAACAGGTCTGGCAGCACCTCGATCCCTGCCAATGCCAGACCTACGTCCACGCTCGCCTGCCCCGCATCAACTGTCCGGTGGACGGCGTGAATCAGGTCGCGGCGGCGCGGGCGGAGGGCCGCTCGGAGGCCATCCGACTCTTCAAGGCGCGGATCATCGACACCGCGCATGAGTGCGACGTCACCGGCGTGCGGCGGCTGCTGCAGACGACTTGGGATGCGGGCCTGGAACGTGCTGACGCGGGCGTTCTGGGCCACGCGTCGCGCCTGGCGCCCAGGATTGCCGCCGCCAAGACGCGCAAGCGGCCCCTGCCCAACCTCCCAACCTCCTGACCCCCTTCACCCACTGGATTACCAGCGCGACCAGCGAGGGGATCAACAGCAAGATCCAGCTGGTCAAGCTGATGGCCTGCGGGGACCGCAACCGTGAGCAATCCAAAACCTCCATTCTCTTCCACTGTGGGGGCTCGACCTCTACCCGCGGGGCTCGTGAGTCCGATGCCGACCGGTATTACACGGTGGAGGTACCCACACTCAAACCGGAAGCGGCACCATTAATAATGGAGGGTCGTATACGGTGCGGCGATGGAAGTTCGGGATGGACAGGCACGCGACTTCCCATTCTGCCTTGGGCCCGAAAACGCCGGCCCGAGGGTTTCCCTTGACAAGCAGCATGTTTGTATATACAAAGTCAGCAGAAAGTATACACACTCCAGAGAGCTGGGGTTCAGGTGCTGGGCGCACCTTGTCGTGCTCACGTGTCCGGGAGGCACGGCGAACGATGAGCTCCCCACCCCGATCCACGAAGGGACCCAGGCGGCTCCGCCCGACTCCGCTCGACCGCAACTCACAGGTCCCCCTCTACCGGCAAATCGAACAACAGGTGCGGCAGATGCTGGTCGGCAAGACCACCGGCAACGGCCGGGTGTTCACCGAGCAGGAACTCGCCGGTCGCTTCGGCGTGAGCCGGCTTACGGTGCGGCACGCCATCACGGCGCTGGTCGCGGAGGGCAAGCTGGCGCGCGTCCGCGGCGTTGGCACGCTCCGCCTCTCTGCGAGCGTGACCGAGTCGCTCGAGCGCGTCCGGGATCACTTCGTCGACTGGGAGTCGGAGGGACGGTCGGTCGGACTCCAGAACTTGGAGGTCACCGTAGTGGAAGCCGGCTCGGGCGTCGCCGGACGCCTGCAGATCCCCGAGCGCACGGAGGTGCAGCGCCTGGTTCGGCTCTGGATCGTCGATGGGATTCCGATCGGCTTGGTGTATTTCTACCTCCACCCCTCGATCGGGCGGCGGCTTTCCCCGTCGGACGTGGAGAACACCCATGTGCGCGCTGCCGTGTCACGGCTGCTCGGGACCCCCATGCGGGGGGAGCAGGTCGAGATCGAGGCAGCGATCGCCAGCCGGAGCACGGCCCGGCGACTCCAGATCAAACCCGGTGCCCCCGTGCTGATCGGGCGGCTGACGCAGTTCTACGCCGACCGGCCATTGGTGGCCGCCGATTGCTTCTATCGGGCAGAGCTGTACCGCTACTCCGTCTACGTTCCTGCCGAGCCGCACCACGCCGATGCGGCTGTACCTGCCTTGCGGGGGGGGCCGGTGACCGTGCGGGCCATCGCGGGCCGAAGGCCTTCCTCGGCGTAGCGAGCGCACCCGCGATCGGAGGGCACCATGGGAGAGTCAATTGGCTTGATCGGGATCGGGTTGGTGGGCACCGCGCTGGCGGAGAACCTGGTTGCGGCCGGCTTCGACGTGGGGGGGTTCGCCCGGAGTACTGCCAGCCGGGACGCGCTGAGCCGGTGTGGCGGGAGGGCGGTGCCGTCCGCCCGAGGGGTCGGGGAGATGGCCGAGCGCGTGATTCTCTCTCTCCCGGACTCATCGGCCGTCGAAGACGTCGTCCTGGGTCCGGAGGGGCTCCTTGCCGGCACATCGCGCGTGCGGCTCATCCTCGACACCACGACCGGTGATCCGGAACGCACCGAGGCCCTGGCAGCGCGCCTTGCCGGGCGCGGGATCCACCTGCTGGATGCGCCCATCTCAGGGTCGAGCCAGCAGATCCGGGAGCGTCAGGGGGTTTTCCTCATCGGCGGCGAACGTGACGTCTACGAACGCTCCCTCGACCTGATCGGGCCCCTGGCGGATCGCTATTATTTTCTGGGAGGTTCAGGCTCCGGCGCGCGGGCCAAGCTCGCCACCAACCTCATCCTGGGACTCAACCGCTTGGTGCTCGCCGAAGGGCTCGTGTTCGCCGAGCGCCTCGGCTTGGACCTCGAGGCCTTTCTGGCGCTGCTGAAGGTCACACCCGCCTACTCCTGTGCCGTGGACGTGAAGGGCCAGAAGATGCTCCGGGGCGACTTCTCTCCGCAATCCAAGATCGCCCAACACCACAAGGACCTGCGGATCATCCTGGACTATGCCGAGCGGCTGGGGCAGGACCTGCCCCTCGCGCGGGTGCACGAGACGATCCTCGCCCGCGGTATGGCCGTCGGCGAGGGGGACCTCGATACGTCAGCGGTCATCCGACAGTTGCGAGCGCTGCGGCAGGAGGGCAGACATGTCCACTGAGGAAGTTGGGGCGACGGCCCACGTTCCGACGGGGACGGCACGGCCTCTGATCGAGGCCCAGGGTGTGAGCCGGGTCTACGCGACGGTCTCGGGCGAAACTGTCCACGCGCTCGGCCATGTCGACCTCCGCATCGCGGACGGGGAGTTTGTCTGCCTCGTCGGCCCCTCGGGCTGCGGCAAGAGCACGTTCTTGCGCCTGGTCGCCGGCCTCGATCCCTGCGATGGCGGCCGTCTCGCCCTGGCGGGCCACCCCGTCATCGGCCCCTCGTCGGATGTGGGGGTGGTGTTCCAGACGGCAAACCTGCTTCCGTGGTTCACGGTCCTGGCGAATGTCAGTCTGCCGCTCCGCGTGGGCGCGGGACGGGGCCGTCCGGCACCCCCGCACCAGGTCCAGGAGCTGCTGGCGATTGCAGGTATCGCGGAGTTCGCCAACAAGTACCCCTACGAGCTGTCGGGGGGCATGCAGCAGCGCGCCGCCATCGTTCGCGCCCTGGTGCGCGATCCCAAGGTGCTGCTCATGGACGAGCCTTTCGGCGCGCTGGATGCTCTGACCCGGGAGCGCCTCAACGTCGAGCTACTCCGGATCTGGCAGGCCAGCCGGAAGACGATCCTCCTCATCACCCACAGCATCGCCGAATCCGTCTTCCTGGCGGACCGTGTCCTCGTCATGTCGGCCCGTCCTGGGCGCATCCTGCGGGAGATTCCAATCCACCTGCCCCGGCCCCGCACCCTGGACGAGACGCCCGCCCACCCCGACTACGTCCGGCTCATGACCGAGATCCGCGGTCTCCTGTACCGGGAGGCGATATGAGCGCCCAGGCGAACGCATCCGCGAGCATCCCAAACGCCCGTCGAACACTGTCGGCCGCGAGGGTCCGTCGGGCAGCCATCAACGGCGGGGTGTTCGTGCTCCTGCTCGCCTGCTGGATCGTGGCGGTACGGGCCTTCGGTCTGAAGAGTTACATCCTGCCGCTTCCCGGGGATGTGCTGAAGGCCCTGTGGGCAGGCCTGGCGGTGTCGATCACGGACAAGGCCGGGTTCTACGTGCCGCTCTGGGTGACGCTCGGCAACTCCGCACTGGGGTTCCTGCTCGGCTCGGCCCTGGGCCTCGTCCTCGGCTCGCTCATGGCGGAGTTCCGGCCGGTCGAGACGGCGATCATGCCGTATGCGTTTGCGCTCCAGAGCCTTCCCAAGGTCGCCATCGCGCCGCTGATCGTGATCTGGTTTGGATTCGGCAACATGTCGAAGGTCGTCATCGCTGCCACGCTGACCTTCTTCCCGATGCTCGTCAACAGCTTCACCGGGCTCCGCGCCACCGAGCCGGAGCGGATCGATCTCATGCGGACCCTGTCCGCGACACGTCTAGAGACCTACCTGCGCGTCAAGCTCCCCTCGGCGGCGCCGTACATCTTTGCCGGCCTGGACATGGGCGCGGTGTACGCTCTGCTCGGCACCATCGTCGCCGAGTTCCTCGGGGCGCAGACGGGGATGGGCGTGACCATTACGCAGCTCCAGGCGGTCAGCGACGTGGCGGGGGTGTTCGCCTGCTTGATCGTGCTGGGCGCGACCGGGGTCCTGCTGCATGTCGGCATGCGGGCCGTCGAGCGGCGCGTCGTCCACTGGACGGAGCGCAGCCGCTCCTGACCGCCGCGCATCGCCGGAGCGAAAGGGGAGAGCCATGATGAACCGTCGGACATTCTTGCAGGGCGGGGCCGCCGTCGCCGCGTGGGCGTTGGCGCATCGGCTGCCCATGGTTGAAGCCCAGGGCCTGCGCACGGTGCGCATGGGGGTGGGGCTGAAGTCCGTCATGCCCATCGTGATCAACCTGCTCGTGGGCGAGGCCTTGGGGTACAACAAAGCCGAGGGCTTCCAGATGGACGTGAAGTCGCTCGGCACCAACGGCAACGTGCAGATCGCGCTGGACAAGGGGGACATCGACTTCGGCGTCGGAGTGCTCAGCTTCCAGCTCCCGATGTATGCCAAAGGTGAGCTGCCGCCGGTGGTGAACTTCTATGAGTACACCTACCCCTACAAGTGGGACATCGCGGTCAAGCCAGGCTCGCCGCTGAAGCGGTACGAGGATCTGAAGGGCAAGAAGATCGGCGTTTCCGATCTGGGCGCGACCGATTATCCGGTCACCCGCTCGGTGTTCCGAAACATCGGCATCGATCCCGACAAGGAGCTGACGTGGATCGCGGTCGGCCAGGGGACACCGGCTGGCGTCGCGCTCGAGCGTGGGGCCATCGATGCCCTGGCATACTACGACGCCGGGTTCGGCCAGATCGAGGCGGCGGGCATTGCCCTCACGTATCTCCCGCGGCCCGCCAACATCCCGCAGATCGGGGGCCAATTCCTGATGGCAAAGAAGGATTACCTCAAGGCGAATCGCGCGCTCGCGGTCGGGGTGGGCCGATCGGTGGCGAAAGCGTCGGAGTTCATCCTGACGAACCCAGAGGCGGGCGCCAAGGTATTTCTGCGTATGTTCCCCGAATCCGCGCCGAAGGGAAAGAGCGAGGCCGAGGCGAGCAAAGCTGTCCTCACCACGATTGCGCGGCGCATCACGCTGTTCCGCCCCTATGACAAGTCCAAGAAGATGGGCTTCATTCTGGAGTCGGAGATCCTGGCCGATGCGAAGTTCGCGGGCCTCGATTCCATCAAGGACGTGAAGCCGCTCTACACGAACGAGTTGATCGACGAGATCAACACCTTCGATGTCGAAAAGGTTCGCGCCGAGGCACGGGCCTACAAATAAGGAACGGCGCTGCGGATGGGCGCCCTGTCCCCCAGTCTCGGCAGCATGAAGGGCTGAGGCGGTGGCGGGGTGCTGCGGGAGCGGGTGACATGGAGGAGATCCAGGCCGACGTCTTGATCGCAGGCGGGGGCATGGCCGGCCTCATGGCTGCATGGCGAGCGCAAGGCGCGGGTGCGAGGGTCGTCCTGCTGTCCGGGTCGGCGGGTGCGTCCGTCCAGATGGCGGGCTTTAGTACCGCGCTGGCCGACCGGCCTGACGATCTCCCCGCGGATCTCTTCGATGACATGTTCCTCGCCGGCCGGTTCCTGAACCACCCGGCGCTGCTGGCGGCCATCGTGGCCCGCATCGGCCCGGAAACTCGGGCCCTCGCCGAGTTCGGCGTGCCCTTCGAGTGGGCGGAGGGGCGACTAGCACGCCGCCAAGCGGCCGGGGTGTCGCAGCCGCGCGCCGTGTACACCCGCGACATGGTCGGTGCGACCGCGGGCAAACTTCTGCTCAGCGCTCTGCAGTCCGCACAGCCCCCGGCCTGCATCCTTCCCGGCGG
>DATJQT010000378.1:0-4175 GCA_035505475.1 Vulcanimicrobiaceae bacterium | reverse complement strand
CGGCCGAGTCGGCCGCTGGCCCTTCCCCATCGGCAAAGATGCTGATGAGGTAGCGTCCCTTCCAGAACCGCAGCAGCCCGCCGCCGATCTCCGACCCCTGGCCGATCCCCACACTCTCGCCTTGCCGCTCGAACGAAAAGACGCCGAAGGCAGCCGCGGCCGAATTCATGGCATAGCATTCGAGGGTCAGGGGGGGCTGATTCGGCTGCTCGAATCGGCGGACGCTGAGCCGTTGAAAACCGTAAGCGAGAAATAGCTCGCCGGCGCCGTCGATGTAGTCGAACACGCTCCGGGCGTCGTAGTGCAGCTCCTGTCCGTCCCAGGTCCAGCCCTCGGCTGCGGAGGGCAGTGCGATGGGCCGCTCCTTGGGCGTACCCGCTGCTTCGATCGGCGTGGCGCCGAATCCCAACCAGATCGCCAGAAGGAGCGAAACCAGACGTCGCATGCCGGTCCACCCTCACCGTTTCGCGCCACGCTACCCTTTGCCGGGCACACGGTCAAGAGTTTCGAGATTGTCGACGACTCGCGAACTCTCCGAAATGCCAGGCACGCGTCTTGACGACTGGGACTTCTTCGCCTATTGTCCCTTCGCTTCGGCGGAGGCCAACCTATGACCCCTGACTTCAGCGCTGCGCCATCTGCGTCATCTTCGTCGCTGTACGAAGCCTACCGAGTGGAGGGCGCGTACGACGAGATGCTCGCCCCAGACGGCGAACCCCGCCCGCAGTACCAGCAGCTCTATCAGACCTTGCTCGAACTCACGCCGGAAGAGCTGCAGCGGCGCCAGCAGGCGGCCGACCTGTCCTTTCTGCACCAGGGCATCACCTTCACCGTGTACAGCGACACCCAGGGCACGGAGCGCATCTTCCCATACGACCTTTTGCCGCGCATCATCGCCGCCCAGGAGTGGGACGCGATTGAGCGTGGCTTGATCCAGCGCATCACGGCCCTGAATCTGTTCCTCCACGACATTTACCACGGCGCGCGCATCCTGGCCGACAAGGTCGTCCCGTTCGATCTGGTGTATAGCAGCAAGCATTACCGGCGAGAGATGCGGGGCGTGGACGTCCCGCACGGGACCTACATCGCGGTGGTGGGAACGGACCTCATCCGGCTGCCCGACGGTCGGTTTGCCGTGCTGGAAGACAACCTGCGGGTACCCAGCGGCGCCTCGTATATGCTGACCAACCGGCAGGTGATGAAGCGGGTGTTCCCGCGGCTCTTCACGCACTACGGCGTGCGGCCCCTCGAATATTATACCCAAGCCTTGCTTACCGCCTTGCGCGACTTGGCGCCGGGCAGCCGGGCCGATGCCAACATCGTCCTTCTGTCTCCAGGGGTTTACAACTCCGCCTATTTCGAGCACACGTTTCTGGCCCGGCTGATGGGCATTCCACTGGTGGAGGGGCGCGATCTCTTGGTCCACGACAACGCAGTGTACATGCGCACGACCGCCGGACTGCGGCGCGTGGACGTGATCTATCGACGCATAGACGACGACTTCGTGGACCCGCTGGTCTTCCGGAAGGATTCCACCTTGGGCGTCCCGGGCCTGTTCAACGCGTACCGGAGCGGGACCGTCACGTTAGCCAACGCGATCGGAACCGGCGTCGCGGACGACAAGGCGATCTACGCCTACGTGCCGCAGATCATCGCCTACTATCTCAAAGAGGATCCCCTGCTGCCCAACGTCGAGACCTACCAGTGCGCCGACGGGGCGGAACGGGCGTACGTGCTCGAGCATCTCCAGGATCTGGTCGTCAAGGCGGTCGGCGAGTCGGGGGGATACGGCATGCTGATCGGGCCACACAGCACGGCCGAGGCGCGGGCCGAGTTTGTGCGGCTGATCCAGGCCAACCCCCGCAATTACATTGCCCAGCCGACCATCAATCTGTCCTGTTGTCCCTGCTTCCTCGATGGACGCGTCGAGGCGCGCCACGTGGATCTCCGCCCGTATATCCTCTACGGCCGGCAGGCCAGCATTTTGCCGGGCGGCCTCACCCGGGTCGCGCTGCGCCGGGGCTCGCTCGTGGTCAACTCGTCCCAGGGTGGCGGCAGCAAGGACACCTGGGTCCTGACTGCCTGAGGGCACCATGCCACAGTGGATGTTGTCTAGGGTCGCCGACAGCCTGTACTGGATGAGCCGGTACCTGGTGCGGGCGGACCACGTCGCGCGGCAGCTCGACGTGCACCTGAGCATCGTGCCCGAACAGGGCAGCGCCGCCGCCAGCGGCCGCCGCGTACGCCTGCTCGCCGCGCTCCTGCCCGAAGAGGCTCAGTGTACGGAGGTGTCCACCGACGAGGCGCTCGCCGACCTCCTCACCTTCAGCCTGGATAACGATAACTCGATCGTGCGCTGCGTGGCTGCCGCCCGCGAGAATGCACGCCAGATCCGGGAGCAGATCAACAGCCAGCTCTGGGAGCAGATCAACCAGATTCACCTCACGGTGCGGGCGGCGTCGCTGGCGCAGCTCTGGGAAGGCCAGCCGCACCTGTTCTACCACGGGCTGAACCAGGAGGTGTATCGCTTCCTCGGGATCGCCGACGCCCGCATGAGCCGGGACCAGGGCTGGCACTTCATCCAACTGGGATGCCATCTGGAGCGGGCGACGGCGACGGCGCGGCTCTTAGACGAAGAGTTTCGCGCTCGCGGCAAAAGCCCGGCCGACCAGTCGTCCTACCTCGAATGGGTCGGCCTCTTGCGCGGTTGCGCCGCCTTGGAAGCCTACGGGAAGGTGTACACCGAGGTCGAGCCCCGGCACATCGCCGATTTTCTGCTGCTCAATCCCGAGCTGCCGCATTCCGTCCACTTCGCGGTGGACAGCATCCAGCGGGCGCTGAACGCGATCGCGGTCGCCACCCACCTTGGCACGGAGGTCCGCGCCTCGCGTTTGGCCGGGCGCTTACACGCCCTCCTCGCCTATGCGCAGATCGACGAGATCATGGAGACGGGGTTAGATATCTTCTTGCGCGAGGTCCGGCAGCTCTGCGCCCAGATCCACGAGGCGGTGTATCTGTCCTTCGTGGCGTACCCCGTCGAGAGCCGGTTGGTAGGCTAAAGATGCGCTACACCGTTCGCCATGAGACCCAGTACCGGTACACGTCGCCCGTGGCGGAGAGCGTGACGGAGTTACGGATGCAGCCCGCAACCACGGCGCTGCAGCGCTGCGTCGCGTTCCGCCTGCACGTGCAGCCTGCCGCCCAGGTGTTCACGTTCCAGGATCACGAGGGCAATCACGTCCACCATTTCAGCCAGCCGGCACCACACGAAGAGCTGGTCATTCTTGGCGAATCAGAGGTCGAGGTGAACCCGCGCCCACCCCTGCCCGCCGCACTGGCGCCCGGCGATTGGGCGCGCATTGATCTACGCACGGCCGCTGGCGAGCGTTGGGATCTGGTCGCCCCCAGTGCGATGACGGCTGCCACGCCCTTGCTCGAAGCGTTTGCCGACGAGCTGGATGTGGCGCGCCGCGGCGATCCGCTGACCGCGCTGCTCGCCCTGAATACGGCGCTCCACCGCGCGCTCGCCTACGATGCCCAGAGCACGCAGGTGGATTCGCCCATCGACGAGGCGCTCGCCAAGCGGTGCGGCGTCTGTCAAGACTTCACCCACATCATGTTGGGCTTGGTACGCAATCGGCTCCGGCTTCCCTGCCGGTACGTGAGCGGCTACCTGTACCCACGGCACAGCGACCATTCGGCGGCCGGGGCCACACATGCTTGGATCGAAGTCTGGTTGCCCGGGTTAGAGTGGGTGGGTGTCGACCCGACGAACAACATCCTGGCGGGAGATCGGCACATCGTCGTGGCGGTCGGCCGCGACTATCAGGATGTGCCCCCGACCCGCGGGGTCTTCAAGGGTGGCGCGGGGAGCGAGCTGACCGTTGCGGTCCGGGTATTCCCGACCGGTGCCCCGGATCCCGGAGGCGTATCGGCCGATGCCAAGGCCCCCGCGTACCGCGCCACGATCGAGGAACTGCAGAGCCGCTACACCCAAGCCGTGCTCGCCATCCAGATGCAGCAGCAATAAGCGCTGGGGGTTGTCTGGTCCCCCAAGCGCCAGCGCAATGCGGCCTTGTTGCCGTCGGCCCAGCCTCAGTCTTCTGCAAATTACGGCCAGGAGGAACGATCCTCCTGGCCTTTTCGCTTCTTGCCCAGACGCGTTCCGACCAATG
>DATJQT010000377.1:0-6872 GCA_035505475.1 Vulcanimicrobiaceae bacterium | reverse complement strand
GGCTTCGGATCTGTCGATCTTAAGTGGTGCAGTTTGTACGAAAGACACCGCAATGTGGGGGGCCGATATATGGCCCACATAACTGCGACTACTTATCTTAGATTCGACTTCAGTCCCGACTTCGTGCAGCGACCTCACCTTGTCTACCTCGATTCAGACCTCCTGGTACTGGACGACATCTCATCGCCATTCGAGTGCGTCGGCGCTTCGGAATTGGGAGTAGTCCGAGATGAATTCAGCCCCACGGTCGGCGAGTGCGCCGCCCTCCCCGGCTTCGTCGACCATTTTCCGTCGTACTACGGGAGTCAATACTTCAATGCTGGAGCACTGTGGCTGGATACAAATTTCATGCCAACCGTCAAAAACGCTGTTTTCGACGTCCTCGGAGGACACAAAAGACGCTATATCCACTATAACGAACAAGATGCGATGAATATTTGGTTGCTTGAACGGCGCCACATGATGCAGTTGCCCGGCCATCTAAATCGATTTGAAATCGGCCGGTATCTCGAACTAACCGACTGGCCTCGAGGGGTTGTTCCTGAAATAGAAGGACCTCGGCACGCCTCGGTGCTGCACTTCATGGGGGAGTTCAAGCCATGGCTCAAGCTATGCCCGACGACCCCCGGCGTTCGACTTTATCGCTTCCAGTTGGCTGAGGCACAAAGGCTATTAGGAAAGCTTGGCATCCGAACGATCGCTGTCCAGGATGACAAGTGACCAATCTTGTTGGGTTCGCTTTCCCGCGCGCTCATGAGCCTTGATCGGCCGTCAGCTGCGAGATCCAGTCCAGCGTTGTCCGCACGAAGCGCTCCTGAGAGCCGACCCAGCTCAAGCCGTGCAGCTCGCCCGGAAACACCTCTATCGCCAACGCCGAGTCATCGGAAAACAGCACCTCAAGACGCGTGTGGCGCGCCCTCTGGAAGTCGTGGTAGTAGCTGTCTTCCGCGCCATAAATAAACAACGTCGGGATTTTTCGCACTCGCAATGTCTCGGCATGTTTCAAAAACAAAGCGCCGACATCGCAGGAATCGCCTATGTCTCCGCGCCCCTCATCGCCAAGCGGTGGCGCCATCAGCACCATCGAACGCACGCGTGGGTCGTCGGCGAGCGTGTGCATCGCCGCGCGCGCCGTAACAGCAGCCGACCACCACGAGATCATTTCGACCCCCGGCGGCCAAACATTCGATTGCGCCCACCACATCGGCGGGATTGGGATCACTGAGAGCGTACGGCCCGATGACGCCCGTGCTCTCGCCGACTCCGCGATAGTCGAACCGCAGCACTCTGTGGCGGTAGCCAACTTGACCATCCGGGTTCGAGGACCGAGCTCATCGGCGAAGGCGAGCGTGGAGGCCGACAGGTACAGCGCCGGGCCCAACGTATAGCCGAGGACGTCCAGAGGTTGTCCGGACCGCAAAAGATCCTTTGGTGCTGGCATCTCGTCTACCATGCCCGCCCCGGCCAGCCGGCCGACCCGCAGAATCCGAAAGATCTCACTGAAGTAGGCGGCCCCCGTTGCGGGCGCATTCCAACAGGCCAGGGGCGAACGAGCAGCACGACCAGCGGCAGCGGCGACCAATGCGCCAAAGCGGCTGCCGAAATAAACCACTTGCTCGACATCGGCTTGCTGACACGCCCAGTCGCGGACGCGCTCAACATCATCGACCATCCCTCCGAACGTGATCTCCCCATCGTCGCTATGCCCGGTGCCCAGGTAGTGCAGACGGACGGCGGCGACCCCTAGCTTCGCCAAACGACGAGCGAGAAGGACCTCTCGACGGTCGCCGGCCGCGCACCTGCCTTGCGTTGCGACTAATGCCGCCGACGCAGCCTGGAGAAGTACTAAAAGATGACATGTGATGGGGACCCCCTCAGCTCAGACGCTCGTTGATATGGGCGTCAGCAAGAGTTTTCGGGAGCTTGAGGAGGTCCCACTGATGACGATGGTAGGCGGCTTTGACGTGCACCGGAAGCAGATCACGTTTGATTACGTGGACGACGACGGCTTGGTGCACTGGGGTGAGATCCGGCCGGCCACACGCAAGACGCTGCGGGGTTGGCTGGGCGAGCGCTGCCCGAGCGGGGACGCGGAGTTTGCGCTGGAGGGCTGTACCGG
Organism: Vulcanimicrobiaceae bacterium; assembly: GCA_035505475.1. GTDB lineage: Bacteria > Methylomirabilota > Methylomirabilia > Methylomirabilales > 2-02-FULL-66-22 > 2-02-FULL-66-22. The sequence continues at coordinate 4,753 of DATJQT010000377.1, read as the reverse complement.
GTGGCGGTATGTGGTCGAGGAGCTGGCCATGGCGGGGGTGGTGGCGCACGTGGGGGATCCGGCCGAGATCGCGGGGTTGCGGGGGCCCAAGAAGCGGGCCAAGACCGACCGTGCCGATGCGCGGCTTTTGCGCACGCTATTGGTGGAGGGCCGGTTCCCCGAGTCGTGGATCCCGCCGGCGCATGTGGTGGAGGTTCGCACCTTGGGCCGGTTGTACTGCGCGCTGATGGAGGAGCGCCGCGCCTGGCAGCAGCGCATCCACGCCCAGTTGTTCCATCAGGGCTGCCGATCACCGCATTGCTGTCGGTGGCGGGTCGCGACGCGCTCGCCGGTGCGGAGTTGTCGGGGGTGGGACGCCAGTATGTGGACGCGGCGCTGCGGCGCATTGATGAGCTCGGTGCCGAGATTGTGCCGCTGCGAGCACAATTGGTGAACTTCGCCCGACACCAGCGTGGTTGTCGGGCGCTGCAGGCCCGCCACTACGGCATCGGGTGGTTATGCGCGGCGATCATCTGGGCCGAGATCGGTGACGCACGCCGGTTTTCCAGCTCTGATCAGCTGGTGCGCTTCGCGGGCATGGACGTCACCGTGTATTCCTCCGATGCCAAACGCTCACCCGGGCATCTGTCCCGGCAAGGCTCGCCCGAGCTGCGTTGGGCCACATTCGAGGCGGCCAAGTGCGCGGCTCGGCGCGGTTCCCCGGATTACGGCTACTACCACAAGCTGGCGGTCAAGCACGACGGCCACAATGGCAAGAACCCGACCCTGGCGGTCGAACGCAAAATCTTGCGTCGCTGCTATCACACCCTGCGTGAACTCGGTGATGACGCGCTAAGCCCACCCCAACCCCTCCGGGAGGCCGCCTGAGATGCTAGCTGTGCGTGCCTTGCCCATAAATCAATTGATGCCCGCGGTCAGCTCCTATAAGCCCCCTGCCGCCATCCGCTGTCTGGGTGGACGCCCCGGAAAGAATGAGCGGCCGCACCCATCACCAGCCCGCACGCCGGGCACCCCATCCATCATCATGTCGCCGGACCGTCGTCCGTGGACCCAGATAAGTTCTTTGGTCCCGTTCGGGGACGCCCGCGCATGCGGGAAAATCGGGTGCGGTCGCGCGCCGAGGTCGACCCAGCTTGGCGCAGCGAGCCCGAAGATAAGTTTGATCCAGGGAGCCGATGGTGGGGCTGCGCATTGTTGCTACGAGCACGAGAGTCCGACTCTTTTCCATCCCGTTCGGTTCCTGCGGGCGACCGCCTCATTGTAATCGGTTGCGCGGGAAGGATATCGAAGATGGAAGAGGTCGACGATGCCGAACTGGTCGTGGAGCGGATCGCGGCGCTAGATCTGGGCAAGGCCGGCCTGGAGGCGTGTGTGCGGGTGCCGCATACCCACCGGCCAGACAGGCGGATGCAGGAGCTGCGCGGCTACGGCACCACCACGGCACAGCTGATGGAGATGGTGGCCTGGCTTCGGCACTGGGCAGTGCAGCGGGTGGTGATGGAGTCCACCAGCACCTACTGGAAGGGGGTGTATTACCTGCTGGAGGCCGAGGGATTCGAGTGCTGGCTGGTCAACGCCCGCGAGGTCAAGAACGTGCCGGGCCGGGCCAAGACGGATCGCGCCGATGCGGTCTGGCTGGCGAAGGTGGCCGAGCGGGGCATGTGCCGACCCTCGCTGGTGCATCCACCCGAGATCCGTCGGCTGCGTGATCTCACCCGCTACCGCCGTGCCCTGGTGCAAGACCGTACCCGCGAGCAGCAGCGCATCGAAAAGTTGCTCGAGGACGCCCAGATCAAGATCTCATCGGTGCTCTCGGAACTGCACGGCATGTCCGGACGGGCGATGATGGACGCCTTGATCGCCGGGCAGCGCGATCCGCAAGCACTGGCGCGGCTGGCTAAGGGCCACGCGCGCAAGAAGACCGAGCGGCTCGAAGAGGCGCTGCGCGGGTTCTTCACCGATCACCACGCCACGATCCTGCGCATGATGCTCGACAACAGCGACCGGATCAGCGCCCAGATCGCCGCGCTCGACGCCCGCATCGAGGAGCAGATCGGCCCTTTCTCCGCCCAGGCAGCCCAGCTTGTTGACATCCCCGGCATCGACACCGTGGCCGCCGTCGAGCTGATCGCTGAGATCGGCGTCGACATGACCCGGTTCCCGTCGGACGCGCATTTGGTGTCGTGGGCCAAATTCTGCCCGCAGACCCACGAGTCGGCCGGTAAGTCCCGCAACAAGGGCCGCAGCAAGGGCAACCCATGGCTCGCGGGCACCCTCGGGCGCATCGCCTTCGCCAACTCCCGCGCCGACACCTTCCTCGGCGCCCGCTACCGGCGCCTGGCCCGACGCCGTGGCAAGCAGAAAGCCATCGTCGCTACCGGCAACTCGGTCCTCATCATCGTCTACCATCTGCTATCTGACCCGGCGGCCACATTCTGCGATCTCGGGCCCGGATACTACGAATCCCGGATCAATAAACACCGCCGTGCCCACGATCTGGCCACCCAACTGCAAGCACTCACCGGCCAACACATCGTGATCCGCGATGGCAAAGCCGTCATCAGCGACGCCGCCGCATGATCCCAAACCCACACCAGCACGGCATGACCCGGCTCCGCCGGGTGCCTTCGGCCTGCCCACTCACCATCCGTTTTCGGGTCAGGCTGGGCGCCGGCACGCCACTATTTGCTCTCTTAGGCCCTTGTTCGGAGGCATTCAGGGTGACCATGTGGGGGTAGTGTTCCGGCGTTGGGGCTGAGCAGCTGGTCTTGGTCGGTCGGGGCCCGTTGCTGTTTGTGGTGTCGGGGCGGCACGGTGATCAGGTCATTGGTAGGCGACGGCCCTCCCGTTGTCTCTTTGGCCGGAGCTGCGGGAGGGCCGTCTGTTCGCGCTTGGAGGCGCAGTGGTCACCGTAGAGGCCGATCTTGATGGAGTCGAGCGCAGGCTGGCGGCGGGTGAGTTGTGGTGCCCGTCGTGCAGCTGCGCCGTGCTGAGGGGCTGGGGGCGGACGAGGTCGCGGCAGGTACGCGGCCCGGATGGACCGGTGCAGCTGTGTCCGCGCCGGTCGCGGTGCACCGGCTGCGGGGTGACGCATGTGTTGTTGCCGGTGAGCGCGCTACTGCGCCGCGCCGATACGGCGGCGGTGATCGTGTCGGCGTTGGCTGCGAAAGCGCGGTGTGGCGTCGGGTTTCGGCGGATCGCGGCCGATCTGGGTCGCCCGGGTGAGACGGTGCGCGGCTGGTTGCGGCGCTTCGCCGAGCGTGCTGAGGCGGTGCGGTCGATGTTCACCGTCTGGTTGCGCGCGCTGGACCCGGATCCGGTAATGCCCGACCCGGCCGGCGGGGTGTTCGCCGATGCTGATAGCGGAACAATCCAATCACCTGGGCCCGCTCGCGGCGCTTGTGCTCGTCCAACGACATCGTCTCGGTTCTCCTTTTCACTCAAAAGCCCGCCCGAAACCATTGCCGGGCAGGCGCCTTGGTGAGGATCACCGATCACCACCCCCGCGCGTCAGGGGCGATTCGTGTTGCAGCGGCTCAGTACCGCGGTGGCGACCACCGCGGGGCCAGCAGCCGACCACCACTGGCCGCGACCACCACCTGCACCGGCGTCACCGCGCCCAGCAATCCGGCCGCACCGAAGCGGAACTTGATCGCCGTGGTCGCGGCCGCCACCGCGGCCACTACATCGCGCCATGCACACCCCGCCGCATCAGGGATAGCCACATCCACCCCGACGGTCACCGCCACCTGCAAAAACCAGACCCGAAGCGCCCCCAGCCGCGACCCCGCACGACGCAGCCAGCCCCGCACCGTCGACGCCGGAACCCCCAGCCTCTCGCCGATCCGGCGATGCCCCAACCCCTCAGCACGAGCAGCAACCGCAGCCCAAATCCGTTCCGCCGCATAAGCCCTGCACAACAAAACCGTCACCGGTAACAACACGTGAGTCACCGCGCACGCCCGACAGCGCGCCCGTCGCGGCCGCAACAGATCACCCAACCCTTCAACCTGCCGAGCTCGTGCATACCCCCAGCCGCCCAGCACGCCGTCCCGACACGTCGGGCAGCAGATCTCGCCGGCCACCAGCCGGCACTCGACGTGGACAGGATCAACCTCTACCGTCACCACCAGTGCCTCCGAGCACTACAGCGCGGCACCCCGCGTCCCGCCAAAGACTCAGCGGGGTGTCGCGCACCCATCAGTTCCGTCGCCACACTGACGGTGCACACGAACAGAAGCAACCCCACGATCCGGCCGACCCGTCCATCAGCAACCTCACTGAAGAATGGACACCCCGTGGTCGTCATCCAAAGAGACGGTCAACAAACACGGAGCGGAAGTGAGATCGAACAACGATGAAACAACCAACGGATCCACCTTTACGGGGGTCCCCAACACAGATAAGGGGGGCGCAAAAAAGCGAATCGGCCGGGGGGGGGTACAGCAAGCACCTGCTGTCGCTAGATTCGAGAGATCACGACAGTGACGGTGATGTAAAGTCCCGCCCCAGCAAGACCTCCAGACCGGGCGACATACCTGGTAACACGCGTGTCCTTTTGACAGCGGGCGGTGCGATTGGCCGCTCCCAATGGCCAACGAGACACGCACGCATGAAACGAGCCAGGCACGTATGAGCGGAAGTGAATCAACGTATGACGCCATCGTCGTCGGCTCCGGAGCCTCTGGCTCGTGGGCTGTCAAGGAGCTGACGGAAGGCGGCCTGAAGGTTCTCCTGCTCGAGGCTGGCAGGA
>DATJQT010000376.1:0-17325 GCA_035505475.1 Vulcanimicrobiaceae bacterium | reverse complement strand
GGCTCCGCGAGCATCACAAGCTGGACCGGCTCGAAGGGGAATTGCTGGATTTCCACCTGGCGGTGCGGAAAGGATTCCTCGCCCAGGCCGCCGCGGAGCCGCGCCGGTTCCTGGTCCTCGACGCGACGCAGGGCATTTTGGAATTGGAGGCCGCCATCCGGCGCAGCGTGGACGCCCGCTTGGCGGGGAGGTGAGGCGATGCCGCTCAGCGCCATCTTCGGGCAGGATCGGGCCATGGCACTGCTGCGCAGCGCCTGGACGGGCGGACGCCTCGCCCAAGCCTACGTATTCTCGGGGCCGGCCGGGGTGGGCAAGCGCACTGCCGCGCTCGCCCTGGCACAGGCGGTCAATTGCCTCTCGCCCGTGAGCGGCCCCGCGGCTGATGCCTGCGGCGCCTGTCCCGCCTGTCGCCGGATCGCGGCGGGCCGACATCCGGACGTGATGCTGGTCGGCCCTGCCGAGGACAAGACCGTGATCACCATTGATCAGGTCCGTGCCTTGAGCGGGCAAGCCGGCCTGCGGGCCTACGAGGGGCGCACCAAGGTCTGGATCCTCGATCCGGCAGACCAGATGCAGGAAGCGGCCGCCAACGCGCTGTTGAAGACGCTCGAGGAGCCGACTGGCAGTGCGCTGTTCCTGTTGATCTGCACCGCCGTCTCGGCGCTGCTCCCCACCATCCGGTCCCGCTGTCAAGAGGTACGCTTCGACTCGTTGCCGGACGCGGCCCTGGTGGCAATTCTGGAGGCGCAGGGCCGATCGGCGGACAACGCGCGCCGGTCCGCGGCCCTGGCGGGCGGCAGCGCCGCGCGGGCGCTCGCGCTGGACGTGACGCAGGAAGAGGCAGACCGCGAGCAGCTCGTGACCGAGGTGACGGCCGCGCTTGAGTCGCTGCCCGCCCTGCTGGACGTCGCCGAGCGGCTCGGGAAGACGCGCGCTGGCGCCGCCGAGGCCCTGGCGACGATCGAGGCGGTGACACGGGACGCGGCGGTGACCCAGTCGGATGCCGGCGATCTGCTTGCGATCGAGCGGGCGGCCCTGGCCCAACGCGCGCTCGGGCCGCTCACGATCGACACGCTGCTGGACATGGCGGCCGCTCAGGCGGAGGCCCGCTGGCGGCTGGGCGTCAACGCGCAGCCCCGGTTTGTTTTCGAGCATCTGCTGCTCGCGATGCGTGCAGCGAAACACAAAGGATCATCATGAGCCAGGTGGTGCGAGTCGAATTCTCCGATCCGGCGCGAACGCAGCACTGCACGGCCGGCCAGACGGCGGTCAAACCTGGCGACCAGGTGGTTGTCGAGACCGACTGGGGCGTCGGCATGGGGACGGTCGGAGCCGTCCTGCCGGAAGCCGCGCTGCAATGCCTCAAGCCGCCCCTGCGGTCGATGATCCGGCGAGCGACGGCAACCGATCTGTCCCGCCGCGCAGCGCTGATGGAGCGCGAGGACGAGGCGCGCCGATTCTGCCGCGAGCGGATCGCCGCGCGCCAGCTCCCGATGAAGCTGGCCGAGGTCCGCATCGGCCTCGATTCCAGCAAGGCCATGTTCTACTTCACCGCCGACGGACGCGTGGACTTCCGCGAGCTGGTCAAAGACCTGATCCAGCACCTGCGCACCCGGGTCGAGCTGCGCCAGATCGGCGTGCGGGATGAGGCCAAAGTGCTGGGGTCGGCGGGCGCCTGTGGCCGCGCGACCTGTTGCCGAGCCTTCCTGCAAGGGTTCGCGCCCGTGAGTATCCGGATGGCCAAAGACCAGAACCTCGCCCTCAATCCGGGCAAGCTGTCGGGCATCTGCGGTCGTCTGAAATGTTGCCTCGGCTTCGAGCATGTCCAGTACGCCGAGCTGAAGCGCGGCCTGCCCAAGCTGGGGGCCCACGTCAACAGCACCCAGGGCCCCGGCGTCGTGCGGGGACAGAACATCCTCGACCAGACCGTCATCGTCAGCCTCGAAACGGGCGGGCAGGTGACGCTCGGCGCCTCCGAAGTCAGCGTCCGGCCGCGCCCCGAGGCCGCGCGGGCGAGCAAGCCGAAAGAGCGGGGCGGGCGGCGGGCGCCCAAGCCCGAAGGGTCTGCCGAGCCTTCGGTGGAGCGCGGCGGCAACGGCGACGATCTGCCCGGGGACCTCGCCGCGCTGGAGAAGCCGTGAGTGAACGCGCTCTGACACTGGAGTAGGCATGAACGACCGGTTTTACGTGACCACGCCAATTTATTACGTCAATGCCGCGCCCCATTCGGGGCACGCCTATACCACCATCGTGGCGGATACCGCCTCGCGCTACCACCGGCTGGCCGGCCGCCAGGTCTATTTCCTGACGGGGACCGACGAGCACGGGGACAAGATCGCCCAGGCGGCCGCCAAGGCTGGTGAGACGCCGCAAGCCTACGCCGACCGGATCAGCGGGATTTTCCGCGAGACCTGGGCGCGCATGGGGCTCCGCTTCGACCAGTTCATCCGGACCACGGATCCGCACCACAAAGCCATCGTCCAGCAGATTCTGCAGACGATCTACGACAAGGGCGAGATCTACTTCAGCGAATATGGCGGCCTTTACTGTGTGGGCTGTGAGCGATTCTACACCGAAAAAGAGGCGGTGGACGGCAAGTGCCCCGATCACCAAACCCCGCTGGAGTTCGTCAAGGAGCAGAACTATTTTTTCCGGATGAGCCGCTACCAGGACTGGCTGGTCCGCCACATCCAGGATCATCCCGATTTCATCCGCCCCGAGCGGTACCGGAACGAAGCTCTCGCTTTTTTGCGCGAGCCGCTCGAGGACCTCTGCATCTCGCGCCCGCGCTCGCGCCTGACCTGGGGCATTCCGTTGCCTTTCGATGATCGCTACGTGACCTATGTCTGGTTCGACGCCCTGATCAATTACGTGAGCGCCCTCGACTATCCGAACGGCCAACTGTACCGGGAGTTCTGGCCCGTCGCGCAGCATTTGATTGCCAAAGACATCCTCAAACCGCACGGGATCTACTGGCCGACGATGCTCCAGGCCGCCGGTATTCCGGTCTATCAGCACTTGAACATCCACGGCTACTGGCTGATGGACGAGGCCAAGATGTCGAAGAGCCGCGGCCGCGTCCTGTCGCCGCTGGAACTGGCGGACAAATACGGCCTGGAAGCCTTGCGCTACTTCCTGTTGCGCGAGATGGTGTTTGGGCTCGACGCCAGCTTCAGCGAAGAGGCGCTGGTCGGGCGCCTGAACGCCGATCTGGCTAATAATCTCGGCAATCTCGTCCAGCGGACATTGGGCATGGTCGGCCGCTATCTGGAGGGCCGGATTCCGCCTGCCGGCGACCCGATCTCCGATGCCGACCGGACACTGCGTGATGCGGCGGAGCGGCTCCCGGCGCGGATCGAATCCGCGATGGCGACGTTTGCCTTCCATCGCGCCCTGGAGGCGATCTGGGAATTGCTGGATGCCGGCAACCGCTACATTGACAGCGCCAAGCCATGGGAATTGGCGAAACGCGATCCGGCGGCGCTTCAACGTGTCCTCGGCCATGCCGCCGAGGCGCTCCGCATCGTCGGCCTGTTCTTGTCGCCGTTCATGCCCGCGACGAGCGACAAGATCTGGGCGCGTCTTGGCATCGCCGGGTCACCCACGGGTGCAAGGCTACCGGACGCCGCCCGCTGGGGCGCGATGCCGCTCGGCGTGGCAGCCGGCGGCGACGCTCTCTTCCCGCGGGTGGATCTCTCCGCCCCTGCTCCGGCCGAGACATCCACCGCGCCCTCCGCGGCACCTGCAATCCCGGAGATCTCGATCGAGGAATTCCGGAGGATCGACCTCCGGGTGGCCACCATCCTCGCCGCCGAAGCGGTGCCGAAATCGAAGAAGCTCGTCAAGCTGCGCGTCAGCACCGGCATGGAAGAACGCACCGTCGTGGCCGGCATCCTCGAGCAGTACGCGCCGGCCGATCTCGTCGGCAAACAGATCGTGATCGTCGCCAACCTCAAACCGTCGAAGCTGATGGGTGTGGAATCGCGAGGCATGATCCTGGCGGCGACCGGGGCGGATGGGACCATCGCGCTCGTTGCTCCCGAACGCTCCGTGGCGCCCGGGGCACAAGTGAAGTGAATGACCACTGTCCAATGGCCAATGACCAGTTGCACTGATTCCCCACGGTGGTCATTGGGAATCAGTCGCTGGTCATTTCCGAGGTGCGCATGACCGAACCAACGTATGAAAGCGCCGGAGTGAACACGGTCAAGGAAGAAGCCGCCCTGGCGGGACTGCTCCGCTGGGTGGGGAAAACCCTGGCCTTCGGCCGGCATCGGTCGGCGCTCGATTTCGGGTATTTCGCGACCGTCATGGACCTGGGCAACAACCTCGGCCTGGCACTGAGCAGCGACGGCGTCGGCACTAAGCTGCTCGTGGCCGAGATGCTGGACAAGTACGACACCGTCGGCATCGACTGCGTCGCCATGAACGTCAACGATCTCCTCTGCGTGGGCGCCGAACCCCTCTGCATGCTGGACTACATCGCCGTTCAGGAGGCGGATCCGGACCTGCTCACCGCCATCGGTAAGGGCCTCTACGAAGGCGCCCGGCAGGCAAACATCTCGATTCCCGGTGGCGAGATCGCGCAGGTCAAGGAGCTGATCCGAGGCATCCGCGAGGGCCGGGGATTCGACCTGGCCGGTGCCTGTGTCGGACTGGTCCCGATGGATCGCATCATCATCGGCCAGCACATCGCGCCCGGGGACGCCGTCATCGGCTTGCGCAGCAGTGGGATTCACAGTAACGGCCTGACCCTCGCCCGCGATGTGTTCTTCCGCCGGGCGGGGTACGCGCCAGACCGGCATGTCCCCGAACTGGGCCGCACCATCGGTGAGGAATTGCTAGAGCCGACCCGCATCTATGTGCGGGAAGTCCTGGCGCTCTTGAAAGCCGGCGTGGAGATCCGCGCGATGGCCCACATCACGAGCGACGGCCTCTTGAACCTCGCCCGCGTGCAAGCCGAAGTCGGTTACGTCCTGGAGATCTTGCCCCCGCCGCAGCCGATCTTCACGTTGCTGCAGCGGCTCGGCGGCGTGAGCGACGAGGAGATGTTCCAGGTCTACAACATGGGGATCGGCTTTTGCCTTGTCGTCCCGGCGCAGGCCGCCGATCGTGTCCTAGCAGATTTAAAAGCGATGGGAACCGAGGCCCTCTATCTCGGCCGGGCCGTCGCCGACAAAGAGCGGAAGGTTCGGCTGCCCAACAGGTTGTTCGGGATCGGGAACGCCTTCCGCCGCATGTAGCCAAGTTGAGTATGCGTCGGTTTGCCCCGCGAGCTGCTCAAGGCCAACCGGCGTCGCCCCATTAAGGTAGTCGGGAATCCGTTCACGCGCCGTCAAGCTCAGCCTGAATGGAATCCCCTCGTCGTCGAGGCGTGCCATGCCGCAATTCGACATACTCCTCAAGAACGGCACCGTGGTCGATCCCGCCGGCGACCGGGAGGCGTTGGCCGACGTCGGTATCTCGGGCGGAGCGATTGCGGCCGTCGCGGCGGATCTCGACCCGGGGGCCGCTGGCACGGTCCTCGACGTGGCTGGTTGCATGGTCGTCCCCGGCATCATCGATCTCCACATGCATGCCTCGGCCTGGCTGGGCGGCCGGGCCGCGCACCGGATGATGGCCCACGCCGGTGTCACGACGGCCCTGGACATGTCCGGCCCGGCCGACAGCGTGCTCGCGATTGCCCGCGACCACGGCGCCGGACTGAACATCGCCACCATCGAGGCGGTCCGGCCTGGCACGACGGTGCAGGGAGATGACCCGAGTCAGGGAGATCTGTCCGATCTGCTCGACGCCTCGTTGCGCCGTGGATCAATCGGCCTCAAGATCTTGGGCGGCCATTATCCGCTTACGCCGGATGCCACCGCGCGCACCATTGCCGTGGCGAACCAGCGCGGCGCCTACGTCGCGTGTCACGCTGGCACCAGCGAAGCGGGCTCGAACATCGAAGGATTTCTCCAGGCCGTTCAACTCGCCGGCGATCACACACTCCACATCGCGCACGTCAATAGCTACTGTCGGGGCGCCGTCCGGCCCGCCATACAGGAAACGGAAGAGGCCCTCGCCAGTCTGTCGGCGCATCCACGAATCCGGTCGGAAAGTTATCTCTCACCGCTGAACGGCACGAGCGCGAAGTGCACAGGCGGCGTGCCGGAGAGCCGGGTCACGCAGCACTGCATCACCCAGGGTGGTTTCCCTGCCACCGAGGCCGGTTGCGAGGCGGCGATTCGCGCTGGCTGGGCCCAGATCAACGTCGAGGCAGGCCGCGCCGTCGTTCTTCAGACTGGGGCCGACGCGGTGCGGTACTGGCGCGACCGTAAGACGGACACGACGGTGAGCTTCAGCGTCAATCCGATGGAGTCCCGTGTGCGCCTGGCCGTCGCCAAGCGCTCCTCCGGACGGTTCGGCGTGGATTGCATCAGCACGGACGGCGGCGGCATCCCGCGGAATGTCATCGTGGAGCTGGGCGTCAGCCTGATCAAGCTGCACGGTTTGAGCTGGATCGAATTCGCGCGCAAGACGAGCTTTAACCCCGCCCGGATTCTCGGACTATTGAACAAAGGATTCATCGGTGTGGGCGCCGATGCGGATCTCACCGTGATCGATCCGGTCCGCCAGTCGGCCGTGCTCGCCCTCGTCGCGGGAGACGTCATTATGCATCGGGGTTTTGTCTGCGGCCGGAGCAGCCGAATTGTGACGACCGCGGCCGGCGCCAAGGCTATTCATGCGCGTGGATTGGAATCCATCGTCGTTGATCTCGCTGCCGGCGCATTCTACCGCCCCTGGGAGGACATCAGGGGATAACCCGGCTCATGTGCGTTGGGCCTCGTGTGGGTCCTGTCATTGATAAGGAGTGCGCCCATGCTGATGAATGTCATTGCCGCGGTTGTCACGGTTCTCACGTTCTGGGCAATCATAAAGAAGGTGGAGGTCCGCTTGGCCTTGCTGACTGGCGGCCTGGTGATGGGTGTCATCGCCTGGAACCTTCAATCGTGGTCGGACGCCTTTGCAAGGAACATGACCTTCGCCGGTCTGCTGCTTACGATTCCGCCCGTTATGGGTTTTGCGGCGGTTATGGAACTGACCGGGTGTAACGCCCATCTGGTGAAGCTCCTAACCGATCCATTGATCAGGGTGCGGCCGATCCTGATCCCCGGGGCCATGCTGGTCACGTTCTTCGTGAACGTCGCCCTCACCAGCGCAGCGGGGACCACCGCCGCCGTCGGGGTGGTTCTCATTCCGGCCATGATGGCAGCAGGTGTTCATCCGGCCATGGCCGCTGCTGCGGTGTTCGCCGGAACGTGGGGCTCGATCTGGAACCCTGGAAACCCGCATAACCCCGTGATTGCCAAGATTGCTAATGTTCCAGTCATGGATGTCATCTTCGCCCAAACCAAGGTGACCTTCTTCATTGCGCTCCTGGTTGCCGTTATTCTGTACCTCGAGGGAAAACTCTTTCATCAGGACAGGGGCTGGACACCTGAAAAGGCGGGCTCGGACCTTGCTCAGATTGCCAAATCCCAAAAAGTCGGGATAGAGCGAGTCAATGTCCTGTGGGCAATTATCCCAGTGATCCCGCTGCTTATCCTCCTCATCACGAACATTGACTGGATCATGAGCCGGGTCGCCTTCCTCCCAAAGAACGTTACCGTACTCGTCGCCATGCTCATCGGAGCGTTTCTCGGGATGCTGGTCACCTGGACCAGTCCCGTCAAGATCTGTAATAAGTTTTTCGAAGGCATGGGGTACGCCTATGGCTTCGTGTTCGGCATCATCATCGCGGCTGGCGCCTTCATCGGTGGCCTCGAGGGCGCCGGCGTGATCAAGAATCTGATCGAAGCGATGAAATCCGCCCAGCATGCGGTTCCGCTGTTCGGGACGTTTGGCCCATGGCTGATCGCTATCGTCAGCGGTTCGGGAGACGCCGCCACCCTGGCGTTCAACAACGCCGTTACGCCGCACGCCGCACAGTTCGGCATCTCTGCCGTGAATTTGGGAAACCTGGCAAACATCGGTGGCGCGTTGGGACGAAGCATGTCTCCGGTGGCTGCCGGTTGCATCATCGCTGCGGGGTTCGCCGGCGTTAATCCGTTTGAAATTGCCAAGCGAAATGCTGTCCCAATGACTATCGGCGCCATTCTGGTTATGTTGTTCTTGGCGGGATAGAACGGCACATAACGGCAGGTGAGGAGAAAACGGATGGATATCCTTACGCTCATGCATGATCAGAACGTCGGGAAGGCGCTCGCTTGGATCGAAGCGCACGCATCGGAGGTGGTAGAAGAAGCCATTCGGATCTGCGAGATTCCTGCCCCGACGTTTGACGAGGCGGCGCGCGCCGCCTACGTGCGCAGCCGATTCGAGGCTCTTGAGTTGGCCGAGGTCCGCATCGATGCGGCCGGCAACGTGCGCGGGCGGCGGAAAGGCGCCGGGGACAGCCCGGGACTCGCCTTGTCCGCGCACCTCGATACGGTCTTCCCCAAAGGCACCAACGTGATCGTGCGGCGTGAGGGCACCCGGCTGCACGCGCCCGGCATCGGCGACAACAGTGTCGGCATCGCGGCCCTGCTTGGGATTCTCGAAGCCTTGCGCGCGACCGGGCTTGACACCGCCGGCGACTGGCACCTGGCCAGCAATACAGGCGAAGAGGGCTTAGGGGACCTGAAAGGCATGAAGGCCTTCATGGCCGAGGTGAAACACCAGGTAGCGGCAAGCATCGCCGTTGAAGGCATGAAGCTCAATCGCGTGATCCACGTCGGCGTCGGAAGCCGGCGCTACAAGTTCACCATCACGGCGCGCGGCGGTCATAGTTGGGGGCACTTCCCTTCGCCCAGCGCCATACACCTGCTCGGCCGCGCGATTGCCGATCTCTCCCGTTTAGAGGTGCCGTCGGACCCGAAAACAACCTACAACGTGGGTGTGATCCACGGCGGGACGACCGTGAACACGATCGCCTCCGAAGCGGACATGTTGGTGGACATGCGTTCGGTGGACACCCGCTGCCTGGCCGAACTGGAGCAGCGCGTCCTCGGCATCGTGGATCGGACCGTGCGGGAGGGTGATGGGCAGGTCAAGTGCGAGCTGGTCGGCGATCGGCCGGCGGGCTCTCTCGCGGCGGACCATCCGCTGATTCAGACGTGTCGGGCCGTGCACAAAGCGTTGGGAATCGAGACCTACAGCGAACCCTCGAGTACCGACGCCAATGTTCCACTCGGCCTCGGCCTGCCAGGCGTGTGTCTCAGTGTCACGGAAGGGGCGAACGAGCATCGGCTGGACGAGTACATCGAAACCGGCCCGATCGCGCTGGGCATGAAGAGTCTGCTATTGACAGCGCTCGCGCTGACGCGGGCGTCGTAACACCGTTCCTGCGGCAGCAACGGCCGCTATTCCTCTTTCACCTGAATCGCTTCCACCCGGACCTTGGCGAGCCCCTTGCCATAGTATCCCAGCCGCTTTGCCGCACCGGCGCTCAGATCGATGATCCGGTCGCCCGTGGAGGCAAACGGTCCCCGGTCGTTGACGCGCACGATCACCGTTTTGCCGTTTTCCAGGTTGGTGACCTGCGCGAACATGGGAATCGGCAGTGTTCTGTGCGCCGCCGTCAAACCTTCCGGATTGAAGACTTCCCCATTCGCCGTCATGTGCCCGCTCTCATACCCGTACCAGGAAGCGGTGCCTTCCTGTTGGTACGTCTGCGCCTGCTCGACGGACATGGGCACATATCGCTGGCCTTTGACCACGTAGGTTGCGGTCTTGACGCGGTCCTGCCGGATCGCCTCTTTGACGGGAAGGCCGTCCATACTTTCGATCTCTTCGTGCGTCAGCGCCCACCCGATCGGCGCCTTGACGACCTCATAGGTGAATTCGCCGATCGTGTAAATGACCTTGGTGGTCCCGGCGACAACCCGATAGGTCTTGGTCACCACCCAGACGCCGCCCTGGACGGTGCCCTTCATGACGCGGTACGGTGCCGAAACCCAGGAACAACCCGAACATGCCAGGCAGGCCGCGGCAAACAGCAGGGTGACACGGACGGGCAAGCGCCTTGCGGGCTGGCCGGCGGGCACAAAGATGGAGCACTGGACCATCAGAAATACACGACCGAGAAATCAGGCACGCTGTGTCGTCCGGTACGCCTGGACGGCCGCGGCAACACCCAATCGCGGACTGCTCAGGACCGGAATGCCGAGGTCGACACACAGATCCGCGGCTCCGTCCATGGATGCCTGTGCCAGCACGACGACGTTTGCATTCGCCGCATGGGCCCGAATGCAATCCGCGATCGCCCGCAGGTATGCCGTCTGATCCCCTGATTCGAACGACGCCCAGGCATCCGCGCAGAGCGCGACTGCGATCTGGATACGTTTGCCGGCGCGCCGCGCGGCGTCAAGCACGAGCGCCCTGGTAGGTGCCAGCGTGCTCTCCAGCGCGGCGACGACCAGGATCACGCTGCCCAGCGCGACAGCCCGCTCCGCCATCGCCCGATCCACACGGATCAACGGTCGGTCGAGGGCGACCTCTTCGGCGCATGCCCCGATCGTGGAACAGGTGCAGACCACGACGGCAGTCTCTGGACTTGCCGCTTCGCGCACCCGCTGGGCGATGCGCCCGCGCACGGGTGCCGTCAATCCCAGCGTGCGGGCATCTGAAAGAAGCGTTTCATCGACGATGTGGCGGGCAGGAATAGCGGCGTCGGCTTCCAGAAGCAGCCTCTCGAACCGGACGACGTGAACCGGGCTGGTGTGCAGGAAGGTGATCGCTTGTGCCAACGCGCACCTCGGCTCGGAACGATTAATCCACAATGAACAATTTGGCGCCAACCTGTGTCCGCGAGCGATGCGGTTCCGCGTTGTCTGCGACCTGATAGCTTTGGCCGGCCTTCAGGACGAATTTGCGGCCGTCCTTCAACTCGGTCTGGAGCTCCCCTTCTAGGCAGAGCAGGATGTGGCCCTTTGCGCACCAATGATCCGCCAAGTAGCCGGGCGTGTATTCAACCATGCGCACGCGGATCGCGCCAAATTCTTGCGTCCGCCAATACGCCTTTCCGGTGACGCCGTTGTGCTCGGTCGCGGTGATCTGCGACCAATCCGTCACCCCGAAGGGAATATTCGTGATCTGCACTCAACACCTCCTTCGGATATCCGGTTACGTTACAGCGCGTACAACTCCTCGCCCTTGAGGACCCGAACACCGGCGCCAGTGAGGACCTGGATTGCCTTGTCCAGCTCGTCGAACCGGAAAATCATAATCGCGTTGTCGCCCGAGCGCTGGACGAACGCGTACATGTATTCGACGTTGATGCGGCCAGATTCGAGCACGCCGAGAATCTTGGCGAGCCCGCCGGGCCGATCCGGCACGGCAACGGCCAGCACCTCGGTCTTACCGACCGTGAATCCGTGCGATTTGAGCGCCTGCTTGGCCGCCTCGTTCTGGTCCACGATCACGCGCAGCACGCCGAAATCCGTGGTGTCGGCCAGAGAGAGCGCCCGGATGTTCACGCCGACCTTGGCGAGAATATTGGTGACCTCGGCCAGCCGGCCCGACTTGTTCTCCAGGAAGATCGAAATTTGTTCGACCCGCATGGCGGTCCTCCTTGTGGCAGAGCAGTGCTTCCCCAGGTGGGCGTGCGCCGCCTCGGCCGCGCCTCAGACCTTCCGGTTGTCGATCACCCGCTTGGCCTTGCCCTCGCTGCGCTGGATCGTCTTCGGCTCGACCAGCCGGACCTTGCAAGAGACCGTGAGCAGGTCCTTGATATCCTCCTCCACTCGCCGCGCCAGCCGTTCCAGGCCCTTGATCTCGTCCGTGAACACCGACTCGTTCACTTCCACCTGGACCTCGAGGACATCCAGCGTGCCCTCGCGCGAGACGATCAGTTGATAGTGCGGCTCCACCCCCTCGATGTCCATCAGCACGGCCTCGATCTGGGAAGGGAACACGTTGACGCCGCGGATGATCAGCATATCGTCGGTGCGGCCCGAGATCCGCTCCATGCGCATCATCGTGCGCCCACAGGCGCACGGGGTGGGAATCAGGCGTGAAATGTCGCGGGTCCGGTAGCGCAAAACAGGGAAGGCTTCTTTGGTCAGCGTCGTGAACACCAGCTCGCCTTTTTCCCCGAAGGGTAGGGGCCGGCCGCTCGCAGGGTCAATGATCTCGGCGATGAAATGGTCCTCGAACACGTGCAGACCGTGCTTCTCTTCGACGCACTCCGACGCCACACCGGGCCCGATCACCTCGGACAGGCCATAGATGTCCAGCGCGTTGATCTTGAGCTTGCGCTCGATCTCGCGCCGCATGCCCTCGGTCCAGGGTTCCGCGCCGAACAGGCCGCATTTCAGCTTGAGCGCGGCGGGGTCCACCCCCTCATCTGTCATTACCTCGGCAATATTGAGCGCATAGGATGGCGTACAGCAGAGGATCGTGGAGCCAAAGTCCTTCATGATGAGGATCTGCCGCTTGGTGTTTCCGCCTGACATGGGAATCACCGCGGCCCCAATCTTCTCCGCCCCATAGTGCGCACCGAGCCCGCCGGTAAAGAGGCCGTAGCCATAGGCGTTGTGCACGATATCTTTGCTGGTCGTCCCGCCGCACGAGAGGGTTCGGGCCATCAACTCGGACCAGGTGTCCACATCCCGCCGCGTGTACCCGACCACGGTCGGCTTGCCCGTCGTCCCCGACGAGGCGTGGATCCGGACGACGCGTTCCATCGGAACGGCGAACATCCCGAACGGGTAGTTGTCCCGCAGATCGTCCTTGCCCGTGAATGGCAGATTCTGAAGGTCCGCCAGGGTCCGGATGTCGCCGGGCTTGTAGCCGATCTGGTCGAGCTTGCGCCCGTAGAACGGCACGGTTGCCGCCACGCGATCGGTCAAATCTCGCAGCCGCTTCAACTGGAGCGCTTCGAGGGCCTCGCGCGGGAGTGTTTCGTACTCGTCGTTCCAGATCATCGCCTCCCCTCCCCTGTGCACACGATCATTGGGGTCCCGTTCCGGATTTCGCCATGACCAAAGCGCGGCCCGCCTGGAACGCCTGAAGGTTGACATCCAGGTATTTCGCCGGCAGCCGCCGACGAAGCGCCGCCTCGTACGCCGATTCGGGCAGCGGCAGGAATTGGGATGCCGCGCCAGTCATAACGATGTTCACGGCACGAATCTCGTGGAGATTGAGGGCGGTCGTGAGTGCGTCCACCAGGTGGACGTTGGCGATCGCCGCCCGCAGCCGCTCTTCGATCCGTTCCGGATAGCGGTCCTGCCCAGAGCTGACCGGGGCGGGCGGAATCTCTTGCGTGTTGACGACCACCACCCCGTCGGATCGGAGCATGTGTACGAAACGTAGCGCCTCTAGCTTTTCGAACGCGATCAGCAGATCTGCCGTGCCCACTTCGATCAGCGGCGAGTACACGCGTTCGCCAAAGCGCAGGTGCGTCGTCACGGCCCCGCCGCGCTGGGCCATCCCGTGCACCTCGCTCTTCTTCACGTCAAAGCCGCTGGCCAGGCAGGCTTCCGACAGGACCTCGGACGCGAGCAGAATCCCTTGGCCACCGACGCCCGCGAGGAACACGTTGGTGACCGGGCGGCTCACTGCGCTGCCTCAACCATGGCGCGCATCTTACAGGTATCGGGACAGAGGTTACAACCATCACAGAGCAGGCGATTGATCCGCATCATACCTTTCTGTGTCGGCTTCTTCCCAAGCGCCACTGCCTCCTCGGGTGTGAGCGGGATCCATTCGATTGCCGGGCAGCCCAGCTTGCCGCACGCTTTGCATCCGTTGCAGAGCTCCGGAACGACCTCGAGCGTCGGGCGCACAGTTGCCCGATGCTCGGGAAGAAGCGCACAGGAGGCTTCGGCAATCACGACCGAGGGCTCGTCCCGGATGATCTCTTCCCGCAGGACGGCTTCTGTGGCTGCCTGGTCGTGTGGGTTGACTTTGACGACATGCTCCACCCCGATCGCCCGACACAGTGCCGCGAGATCGAGGCGGGGCGCCGTCTCTCCTTGGAGCGTCTTGCCCGTCCCCGGATGATCCTGCGCCCCGGTCATCGCGGTCGTGCCGTTGTCGAGAATGATCACCGTCGAGAATCCCCGGTTATAGACGATGTTGATCAGCCCCGTAATCCCCGAGTGCACAAACGTGGAATCCCCGATCACGGCCACGACCTTGCCGCGGGCGGCAGGGCCGAGCGCTTTCTCCATGCCCAGCGCGTTGCCGATGGACGCACCCATCGAAATACAGGTGTCCATGCTCTTCAGGGGAGGCAGCGCGGAAAGCGTGTAGCACCCGATATCCCCGGCGACCGTGACCTTCAATTTATTTAGGGCGAAGAACAAGCTCCGGTGCGGGCAGCCGGCACACAGGTTCGGCGGGCGTATGGGCACGGATTCGGGCTCTCGGACACGTCCCGCTTCCCCGGTCAGCGCCTGACGCACGATGCGCGGGTTCAACTCGCCGAGGGACGGCACCCGCTCCTTGCCTTCCACGGCGATGCCCAGCGCTTTCACAAACGTCTCGATCACCGGGTCCAACTCTTCAACCACCACGAGTCGCTGGACGCCGGCGGCAAAGGTCTTGATCAGACCTTCCGGCAGGGGATGCACCAGTCCCAGCTTGAGGACCGAGGCATCGGGAAGCGCCTCGCGGACATACTGATACGCAACGCCAGATGCGATGATACCCAATGCGCGGTCGCCCCATTCGATACGATTGCCGTCGAAGGTCTCGGCAAAGGCGCGGAGCGCCCGCATTCGCTCCTCGACCAGGACGTGCCGTTTGCGGGCATTCACGGGGAGCATGACCCACTTCGCAGGATCCTCGACGAAGCCGAGCGGCACGGGGCCGCCTTCCACAGGGGACAGCGGTACCGCTCCGGTGGCGTGCGAAATGCGGGTGGTGGTCCTCAGGAACACGGGCGTGTCGAACCGCTCCGAGAGGCTGAATGCGAGCTTCGTGTACTCTTTGGCCTCGCGCGAATCCGCCGGTTCCAGCATCGGCAACTTGGCCGCGATCGCGTAATGGCGGTTATCCTGCTCGTTTTGTGAAGAGTGCATCTCCGGATCGTCGGCCGTGACGATCACCAGCCCGCCCCGCACCCCGGTGTAGGATGCTGTGAAGATCGGGTCTGCCGCCACGTTGACGCCGACATGCTTCATGGCGGCAAATGCCCGCGCGCCGGCCATCGAAGCGCCCAGCGCTACCTCGACCGCGACCTTTTCGTTGGGGGCCCATTCCGCATGCAGCCCCTCATATTCGGCGAGAGCCTCCAAGATCTCGGTGCTGGGCGTGCCCGGATAGGCAGACGCAACTCGAACACCGGCCTCATAGGCGCCGCGCGCGATCGCCTCGTTGCCGGACAGTAATCGGATGGTATCCGGCTCGGAAATGGTGCTACTCACATTGACCTCCAATTAAGGAAAGAAGGCCGGTAACGTATCATATTGGAGCACTTTCTACCAAGCCCCCCGTATCGCGCCATCTATAATGTTACCGAAGGTGTGATCGTCGCGCCATTTGAGATGTTACCCTCCGCCGAGCAAGAGGCCACACACCCAAGGGAGGGTAACCGTCGTGAGTCGCCAAGGGAGATGGGAGTACTTGAAAGCGATCTATCCCCGCTACCAACAAGCCACCCGGCCCGAGAAGCGGCAGATCCTGGATGAGTTCTGTCGGGTGACGCGCTACCATCGCAAGTCCGCCCTGCGGCTGCTCAATGGGCCGCCGCCCGTGCGGCCGCCCCAGCGCCCCCGGCGCCGCGGCCTCACCTACAGCGTCCGAGTGATCCAGGTGCTCGCGGCGATCTGGCGGGCGGCCGGCTACCCCTGGTCCGTTCGCCTGAAGGCGTTGCTCCCGCTCTGGTTGCCCTGGGCGCGGCCGCGCTTTCGGCTCACCCCGGCCCTCGAGGCGCAACTGCTTCAGCTGAGCGCGCGGCAGATGGATCGGCGGCTTGCCCCTTACCGGCGCCCCGGCCGTGCGGGGCGCTATGGTGGGACCAAGCCGGGCAACCTCCTGAAGCACCAGGTCCCACTCCGCACCGACCGCTGGGACGTCACGGTCCCGGGCTTCACCGAGATCGACCTCGTCGCGCACTGCGGGGACTCCAGCGATGGGGAATTCGCCCACTCCCTGAACCTCACCGACATCCAGCCGACCTGGGTGGAGACGCGGGCCGTGCTTGGCCGCGGGCAGCACGCCGTCCGCGCCGCCCTCGCGGAGATGCGCGAGATTCTCCCCTTCCGCCTCCAGGGGATCGACTCGGATAATGGCTCCGAGTTCATCAATCGGCATCTCATCCGCTCCTGGGAGGAGCAGGCGATCCAGTTCACCCGGGGGCGGCCCGACCAGAAGGACGACCATGCCCACATTGAGCAGAAGAACTGGACACACGTGCGCCGGCTACTCGGCTCTGCCCGGTATGCCGCGCCGGCCGCCGTGGCCGCCATGAACGCGCTCTATCGGCAGGAGCTCCGGCTCTTCCAGAACCTGTTTCTGCCGTCCGTGAAGCTCGTCCGCAAGGTGCGGGTTGGGGCCCGGATCCGCCGCGTCTACGACCGGCCGCAGACCCCCTTCGAGCGCGTCCAGGCGTGCCCCGAGGCGGACCCGCGGCAGGTGGCCCGCCTCACGGCCCTCCGTGCCCAGCACGATCCGTTTGCCCTCGCGGAGGCCATCGACCGGAAGCTCGACCACCTCACCGCCCTCGCCCAGCAACGGCCTTCCCCCGTGCAGCCTGCTCACGGTAGGGCGGTGCAGCCGAAGCCAGCCTCTCATCGGCAAGAAAAGACGCGAACAAGAACTCGTGCTCCGCAAAGCTCAAATACTCGGTCCCGTCGCTGGTCGCCTCTGCAGTTCGGTAAGCGGGGGTAACATCTCAAATGGCGCGACGATCTGATGGAAAGTAACATTGTTAAGTGGCTTGACAGGGCGGCCCGGCAAGCGATCCGAGCGCACTTCGCCGTACTCGAGAAGGAATTGGCCGGCGTGTTGTCCGGATCGGATGGCGAAGGAGCTACAGTAGACAGCTTTGATAACTAAGACACATTCTTAAAACCGGGCTTCGGTGAAAATCGGAGGAATACGATGGCTGACCATTCGAGCAAGACCCAGGACGTGTTCAATTTTGCGAAGCAAGTGCTCGTCGGTGGAGTATCCGGCTCCGCCCGCCTGAATGCCGCGCTGGGACGGCCGCTGATCCTTACGCATGGCGACGGCTGCCGCCTAACGGACGTGGACGGCCGGACGTACATCGACTACAACCTGTCCCACGGGGCGACATTTTTGGGGCACAACCATCCCGGCATCCGCAAAGCCATCCAGCAGGCCCTGGACATGGGC
>DATJQT010000375.1:0-17541 GCA_035505475.1 Vulcanimicrobiaceae bacterium | reverse complement strand
TTGGCCACGAGAAGGGTGCGTTCACGGGCGCCCACCAGATGAAGAAGGGGAAGTTCGAGCTGGCGCATGGGGGTACGGTGTTCCTGGACGAGATCGGGGACATGCCGGCGAGTCTGCAGGCAAAGCTCTTACGCGTGCTGCAGGATCACGCGTTCGAGCGCGTCGGGGGCACGAAGCCCATCCGCGCCGACATTCGCGTGATCGCCGCCACGAACCGCGACCTAGATACTGCCGTCAAGGAGGGAAAATTTCGCGAGGATCTTTTCTATCGCCTGAACGTCGTGCGGATCATTCTGCCGCCGCTGCGCGAGCGCATGGAGGACATTCCGGTTCTGGCCCGGCACCTCGTCGCGAAGTACGCGGCCGACACGAAGAAAAGCCTGAAAGGAATCAGCCCAGAAGCCCTTGCGGCCCTGCAAACCCAGACCTGGCCAGGTAACATCCGCGAGCTGGCGAACGTGATCGAGCGCGCCGTCGTGCTCTGCACGGACGATCACGTCGAGGCGAGAGACCTACTGCTGAAAGCTTCGCAGATGCCGGCCGCCCCGCCCGAACCGGAGCAGGAGAAGCCGGGCGATTTCCATGCGCGGGTGAAATGGTACAAGGAAGCGATCCTCCGGGCTGCTCTGCGTGAATCCGGGGGCAACCAGACGAAGGCGGCTGAGCTCCTGGGCCTCCAGCGGACGTACTTGGTGAAGCTCCTCCGTCTCCTCAACATCCGGCACAGCGCGGATGCCGGAAATTAGCGTGTAACGGGACGACGCGTTCATCAACGACAGGCTGCCCGATCCCCATTGACCAGAGCGAGGAGGCTTTCCGGATGATGGCTCAGAGAATTCAGAGACCCTTGCGCAAGATGCCGCGCAACGCGGCGGCTCGCGAGCTGAGCACTGTACTCAGGCTGCTGCCCTGCTTCGTGGGTCTCTCACGAGCCTGTGTGGACCGACTTGCCGAGGAGATGCGCATCCGGCGATACGCTGCAGGAGAGATCGTCTTTCGGGAAGGGGAACCCGCGCGCGAGTTCTGTGTCGTGACCGCTGGCCACCTGGAGCTCCGCGCGAGCGGCGGGGACGTGGAGAGTCCCCCGGTGGGTGCCATCAAGGCCCCCAACTGGTTCGGGGAACTCGCGCTGCTCACGGGTCAGCGGCGGACGGCGACGGTTGTGGCCCGCTCCGATGCGACCATCGGATTCCTATCGCGGCCGCGGTTCACGGCGGCGCTCGACCGCCATCCAGTGATCGCGCGGAATCTGCTGCGCAATCTATCGAAAGCGATCCAGCGCAAAGACCAGGACTTCCTCGGCCAGTCCGCGCTTGCGCTGCAGAATGCGCGACTGCTGAACACCGTCCGCGAGCAAGCGCAGCAGCTGGCCACGGTCTCTCTGCGCAAATCGCAATTCCTGGCCAACATGTCCCACGAGGTCCGCACGCCGCTGAACGCGATTATCGGCTTTTCGGATGTGCTGCTCGATTCGACCGTGCCGGTGAGCGACGAAGATCGGAGGCAGTTTCTCACCGACATCCGCGAGAGCGGCAAACACCTCTTGCACCTGATCAACGAGATCCTCGACCTCTCGAAGATCGAGGCGGGGCGGATGGAGCTGCACCGCGCACCGGCGGTCCTCGGGGACATCCTCGACACGGTCCAGAGCACCTTACGGTCCCTGGCCGCCAAGAAGGGCATTGCATTCCAGGTGGACCGGGCCGAGGCGATCGCCCCCTTCGCGATGGACGCCTTGCGCATCACGCAGGTGTTGATGAACCTGGTCGGCAATGCCATCAAGTTCACGCCGGAGGGCGGACGGGTCTGGATGCACGCCACGCAAGAGCATGGGGCCGTGCGCGTCGAAGTCGGGGACACGGGGCCGGGCATTGCCCCCGAGGATCATGAGCGCATCTTCGAAGAGTTCCAGCAGATTGAAAACCAGCATCGGGCTGGCACCCAGGAAGGCACCGGGCTGGGATTGGCCCTCGCCAAGCGGTTCGTGGAGATGCACGGCGGAAAGCTGTGGGTTGAAAGCGCCGCCGGTAAGGGGAGTCGGTTTTACCTGCGGCTTCCGGCCGCAGCATGACAGGAATCTTCAGCGCCGCAGCATCCCGCCGTTCATGGAATAATCGCACCGATCATGAACGTGCCCCATCCCCAAGCGATGCCAGTTTCGGACCGCTGGTGGAACAAATACCGCCGTTCGTGCTTCGACAAGTTCGGCACGAACGGCGGTACGGTCCACGTCGAACATCATTGCATCCTCTGCCGTCGAGGGCAGAGGAGGTGCGCTGCCGCAACTGCCCCAGGAAAGCCATACGTCGATCAGACTCTGACCTAGCCCTCCTGCTTTGCCCGCTCGATCTTGGCCGTATCCAGCACAACGGACGGCCCGCTCGCCTCGGCCATACCCCTGGCTTCAATCGCCGGCCGGGGAATCTCCAGCCAGCGCTGTGAGGCGAAGACGCCGCCGAGCAGCACGTATCCCACGATGTCGGTGTAAATGCCCGGCTTGATCAGGCAGAAGGCGGCGACGCCCAGGACGACCCGCTCCCACCAGACCGTCGGCTTCGTCAGCCAGCCGTGGAACGCGGCGGACAGGCAGATGACTCCGATGCACGCCGATACGACCGTCGTGATGATGTCGAACCACGAGCCCACGAACAGGAGCGACGGCCCGTACACGAACATGAACGGGACGATGAAGCCGGTGGCCCCCAGCCGCATGGCGGCGAGGCCCGTGGCCCAGAGATTCGTCTTGCCGATCCCGGTGGCCGCGTACACGGCCATCGCCACCGGCGGCGTGATCGCCGAGATGATAGCGAAGTAGAACACGAACATATGCGCAGCGATGGGGAGGATGCCCAGCTTGATCAGGGCCGGGATGAGCAGGGCGGCTTGCACGATATAGGCCGCCGTGGTGGGCATCCCCATGCCCAAGATGATCCCCGCGATCATGGTCAGAACGAGCGCCGGGATGAGCGAGTCCTGCGCAGCGGCCAGGACCAAACTGGTGAACTGCAGACCGGCACCGGTCAGCGCGATGACGCCGATCACGATACCGGCGCAGGCGCAGGCGGACGCCACCGCCAAGGCATTCTTCGCGCCGTCCTCCAGCGCATCGGGGAACAGCTTTGTCACCAACGGCTTCAGACCCGCCCGGCCTTCCGCGGAGCAGAGACGCAAGCCCACCAGGACCAGCCATCCCGCTCCGAGGACCTCCATCACGTTCCCGGGAATGATGAATTCGATGAGCAGGACAACGAGGTACAACCAGCAGACCCGCCCCATCCAGGTCGAGACGGCGGCCGCCAGCGTCCCCCACAGCGCAGCCATGGGCGCGGTGTAGCCTACCAGCATGAGGTACACGATGATGAGCACCGGTACGAACAGGTGCCCACGTTCGATCAAGACGTTGCGGATGGAGGGCAACTCTTCGCGGGGTAGGCCACGGAGGCCCGTGCGCTGCGCCTCGAAGTGGATGGCAAAGTACAAGGCCAAGTAATAGAGGGTCGCCGGAATGGCCGCGTGCTTGGCAATGGTGATGTAGGGCACGCCGAGGAACTCGGCCATCACGAAGGCCGCAGCGCCCATCACCGGCGGCATGATCTGGCCGCCGGTCGAGGCCACCGCTTCGACCGCAGCGGCGAAATGCCCCCGGAACCCGGTCCGCTTCATCAGTGGGATCGTGAGCCATCCGTCCACCATGACGTTGGCCACCGCGCTGCCCGAGATCGTCCCGAACAGACCGCTGCTGATGCAGGAGATCTTGCCGGGACCGCCCGGCGTGTGCCCGGCCAGCGCGGACGCGAAATCCATGAAAAGCTGCCCGGTGCCAGACTTCTCCAGGAAGGCTCCGAAGAGCACGAACAGGATCACGTACGTTGCCGAGACGGCCAGGGGGATGCCGAAGATGCCGTCGGTGGTCAGGTACAACTGGTCAATGACCAGCTCCAGCGAGAATCCGCGGTGCGTGAACGGCGGCGGCAGATACGGGCCGAGCAGCGCATAGAGCAGGAAGAGGAGCGCCGTCAGCGGCAGCGCAGGCCCGATGGTGCGGCGTGTGATCTCGAGGACCATCACTATCAGGATGACTCCGAAGATCATATCCCACGACTCGAGCGGCGTCACGTACGCCAGGCGCGTCATGACGTAGTCGTACCGGACGAAGAGGTATCCGAGGCTGGACAGCGTAATCAGGACGGCCGCCCAGTCCAGGACGCCCACACGCCCCTGTGATCGGCTGCTGAAGGGATACCAGAACAGAATCAGCGTGGACGCAAACGCCAGGTGAATGCCCCGAAAGACGAGCGCCTCCGGGGGACCGGAGGCGCCGACGTACAGGTGGTACACCGACATGACGATCGCCAACCAGCGCAAACAGGTCCCGAACCAACCCGTCAGTCCTCGCACCGTCGGCCCCCTCCGAGTTGTGGACGATGAAACGAGAGCGCGGGGCGCCTCTCATCGCGCCGCGCCGACCACGGACCCTCTGGCTTGGCCGAACCGCTACTTGATGACCCCTGCCTCCTTGTAAAACTTCAGCGCGCCGGGATGGTAGGGGACGCCGACATCCAGCGACATCTCTTTCGTGTTCAGACCCTTGACGTCTTTCACCACGTCGCCCAGCTCAGCCGCGTGCTTGGCGATGGCTTTCGTGATCTGGTACACGTAATCATCCGGGAGGTCCGCCCGGATCATCATGTGGGCGAAGGTGCCGAACGCCTCGACCGGATAGTCGATGCCAGGATACGTGCCCTTTGCGATCTCGCGCCGGGCATACCCGGTGTTGATCTTGACGAGTTCCTTGTACTTGTCCTCAGGAACCGACAGGATGCGGATCTTCCGGTCGCTGGCCAGATCCAGCACCGATGCCGCCGGGACCGTGCTGATCAGGCTATACACCTGCACGTGCCCGTCCTTCATCAAGGACACCGCATCGTTGTAGGACACGAAGCTGATCTTCCCCATGTCCTTGTAGGACATGCCGTACACCTGCAGCAGTTCGCGGGTCATCTGCTCACCAGTGTTGCCCCGCGGCTGCACTGCAAGCGCTTTTCCCTTGAGATCCGGCACGCTCTTGATCTTGCCGTCATCAAGGACGATGAGTTGAAAATACTGCATGTAGAGCGTCGCCAGCTGGCGCACGTTCTTGGCCGGCGCCTTGAACGGGTCCCGCCCGGCCACGCCGTCCACGGTCGAGACGGAGTTCCCAAATCCAATGTCGGTGCGGCCGCTTTCGACGCCCTGCACGTTGATGATCCCCGCGCCGGGCAGCACGGAAGCGGAGGTGCCGGGAATTTCTTTCTTGAGAATTTCGGCGATCGCGCCGCCCAGTGGATACCAGGCGCCGCCTTGAGGCCCCGTCATGATCCGCAGTTCACCGGACCACGCGGGGTGTGGCAGGACCAGACACACACACGTCGAGAGACCCACGAGCAACAAAGCGAGCGCGGTGTTTCGTCTCATTGCTCTCCTCCTTGTTCGGGTCCGGTCCGAAGGTCTTCCCTGATTCGTCCTTTTCGACACGCGATGTGATGAGGCGATGCGGCTGGGGGAAAATTGGGGCAGACGTTAGTTGGAACCTTTACACCTGTCAATAAAAAGCGCCGACAGGACCGCTGTCCCACACAGGCCCTTCGGCGCCTTGCGGCGATTCCCGATTTCACGCCGAAGGGCCGTGTCGGACATGCGTAAGCCGGCACGGGTTCGAATCCCGAGCAAGGGGGTCAAGCGTTGCGCACACGATCCGACATAGCGCTTGCTTTGCGACTGCTAAACCACGCCCTTCCTGCATACGGGGCTCTCGGCAACCGAAAGCCCCGTCGCTGTGAATTGGCATGGACCTGTAAGGTATTGTGAGTTACTTTTGCTTGCCGCCCACCTTGAAACTCTTCCGCGCGGCAAAGCAACATCCAACCCGTGGGCATGCCATAGCCCCTCGCATCCATCACGTGCTTCATCGAGGCGGAGCGAGGTGCGGCAAGCGCGTAGGGAGGCCGTATGCACGCAAATCGTGTCAAGGCCAAGATGGCTCAAGGGCAGTTGGCGGTCGGCACGTATGTTACGCTCAAGGACCCGGCGATCGTGGAGGCCATCGGGTTGGCCGGCTTCGATGCGGCGTTCATTGACATGGAGCACACGACCTTCGATCTGGGGTTGATCGAGGCGATGATCCTGGCCTGCGAGCTGACCGGCATCACCTCGCTCGTCCGCGTCCCCGATGACAACCCCAAGACCATGCTCCGCATCCTGGATGCCGGCGCTCAGGGTATCCAGGTTCCCCACATCGGAGGCCTCGACGCCGCCCGGGCCGTCGTCAAGGCCGTGCGCTACGCGCCCATGGGCGAGCGAGGGATGGCGAATGCGACCCGCGCCGCGCGCTACGGCACGGTCCCCTTGGCGGAACATTTGGCGACCTCGAATGCCGAGGTGCTGCTCTCTTTGATGGTGGAGGACCGCCACGCGCTGGAGCAGTTGGACGCCATCGCCGCGCTTCCCGGCGTGGACCTCATCGCCATCGGGCCCTATGACCTCTCGGCGGCGCTCGGGATCAGGGATCCGCGCGACCCGGTGCTGAAGGCCACGATCGAAGAGATTGCGGCCCGGCTCAAGACGGTGGGCAAGGCGAAAATGGCCTTTCCGCTCGGCATCCCCGCGTACCCGCTCACGGCCGCAGAGCTCCAGGCGCTGGGCGTCGCCTATTCGAACTGCAGCCCGGGGGATGTGGGCCGGCTGGTGCAGTCGTTTTCGCAGCAGATTCGACAGATCCGGGCGGATCTGAAATAGCCATTGGCGCCGCAGCTCTTGGCGGGCATGGCCGCGAGGTGGACAAGAGGGAGTCGGGTATGTACAGCGTCGGAGTAGCGCGCGGCGAGAAGAGTTATGACGCAGTCAGGCAGGCCTTGACGCTGATTCGCGACCAGGTGACGATCCCGCCGGATCGCCCCGTGCTCATCAAACCGAACATGGTCGAGCCCGATCGGCCGCTCTGCGCCACGCCGGTCGAGGCCGTGTATGCGGTGTTGGAGTTCTTGGCAGGATTCGGCGTCGAGCGCTTCATCATCGCCGAGGGCACCGCCCTGGAACAGGGCGAGACCATGCGGGCCTTCCGCGACTACGGATACTTTTCCTTGCAAGATAAGTTCGATGTCGAATTCCGCAATCTGTACGACGATGACAAGGTGGTTCTGGAGGCCCTGAACGCCCACCTCGAGCCCGTGGACATTCGCCTGGCGAAGAGCCTGTTCCATTCCACAGTGGTCTCGGTGGCCCGGATGAAGACGCACCGCCAGGTCATCG
Source organism: Vulcanimicrobiaceae bacterium (assembly GCA_035505475.1). GTDB lineage: Bacteria > Methylomirabilota > Methylomirabilia > Methylomirabilales > 2-02-FULL-66-22 > 2-02-FULL-66-22. Next base: position 10,254 of record DATJQT010000375.1, on the reverse strand, counting down.
CCACGCTGAGCCTCAAGAACATCGGCATCGGGGCCATCCACAACCCGGACCGCCACTCGCCCCCCTGGCATACCATCGATCCGACCCAGTTCTCTCATCTGGCCCGGCCCCTGAATCTCTCGCTGGCGCGTCTGGCCCTGGCGCTCCCCATCCACCTCGCCGTCATTGACGGGGTCGTCGGCATGGAGGGGGAAGGGCCGGTGAAAGGGACGCCCATCTCCTCTGGCGTGGCGCTGGCCGGGACCGACGCCCTCGCTGTCGATCTCCTTGGGGCGGAGCTGATGGGCCTCGACCCCCGGACGATCGGGCACTTCTGGTACCTCAGTCAGCTCCGCGGCCTCAGCCGGGCCCAGATCGAGGCGCGGGGCGCCGACCTCGCGCAGTGCGTCACGCGGTTTGAGCTCCCCTCGACATTTCCAGCCATCCTGGGATGGCATGTGCCGGAGTGGCAGCGCTACCTCTGCGGACAATACCTAAAGCAGGGGACGATGGATGCGGTGCATTAGCCCCATCCCGAAATTCTTGAACCGCCAAGGCGCCAAGGACGCCAAGACGGACGCGTTTTGATTGGGAACCACAGACCCGAACCCCACGACCAAAACTGGTGCGGTCCGGTACGAATCCAGAAATCAATTCCGTCTTCCTTGGCGGCTCCACGGTGGCGCCTTGGCGGTGAATTTGTCTCGGATCAGGGTTAGGATGATCGTAGCCTTGGCAATCAGGTAAGCCCCGGATGCGCTTCAACCCGCTGTATGTGGTCGTCCTGCTGGCGATGTCGCTGCACGTCGCGTTCACGGGCGTCCGCGTCAACCTGTCGCTGTTCGCGCTGAGCCTGCAGGCTTCGCCGTTCACGGTGGGGGCCATTCTGTCGCTGATCGCCCTCCTACCGACGTTCTTTTCGGTTCCTGCGGGGCGAGGCATTGACCGCATCGGCGTGCGCGGGCCGCTCGTCGCCGGATCTATCGGCGTTTTGGGCGGCACAGTGCTCGCCGCGCTCGTGCCGCGGCTCGCGGTGCTGTTTGTCGCGAGCTGTCTCGTCGGGTCGGGGTTCATGCTGGTCTTCATCGCGGCCAACCATATTGCCGGCGAGCTGGGCGAGGCGCACGATCGCGCGAAAAATTTCAGCCTGTTGGCCCTGGCGTTCTCGACGTCGGGGTTCCTCGGTCCGATGATGACCGGGGTGGCGATTGACCGGATTGGGTATCGTGCCACCTTTTTGCTACTCGGCGGGTTCGCGCTTTTGACGCTCGTCGGGGTGCTGTCGGCCCGCTGCGAGGTGCCGCGCCATGAAGGTCGGGCGGCCGCCGATGAGCTACGCCTCCGCGATCTGTTCAGGAACCGCACGCTGCGCTATGTGTTTCTGGCCACCGGCGTGCTGTCGCCCGCGTGGGACCTGTTCACGTTCGTGGTGCCGATCCACGGCTCGCAGATCGGTCTGTCCGCGACCGAGATCGGCCTGATCCTCGGCACCTTCGGCGGGGCGATCTTCTGCGTGCGCCTGATCGTGCCGTTGGTCCTGCATCGGGTCAGCGAATGGCAGATGCTGGTCGCCGCCATGCTGTCGGCGGGGGCGACGTACTTCGCGTTTCCGCTCGTTCACGGCATGCCCCTGCTGCTGACGTTTGCCTTCATCCTCGGGTTCGGTCTGGGCGGCGCGCAACCTATGATCATGTCGCTCCTCTACAGCAAGGCGCCGGTGGGCCGCGGGGCTGAAGCGGTCGGCGTCCGGACCCTGATCATCAATGCGAGCCAAACCGGGATGCCGTTGCTGTTCGGCGGGCTCGGCGAGGCGCTCGGCATGATTCCGGTGTTCTGGGGTATGGCGGTCTGCTTGCTGAGTGGTGGCATCTTCGCGCGCAAGCGCTAGCAGGCGGCTGAAAAAGGCCCATCTGCTGCGTTGCGCCGCTCCCGCGGTGCTGCGACGTACGTGTTGAGTACGTCTCGCACCTCGGATCGTGCCGCGCCTTACATCTGGGTCTTTTTGAGCCGCCTGGCGGAAGGCGGGTTCTTCAGCACCCGCTAACGGACCGAGTGCATCCACCGGAATCGGATGATCGGGCGCACGCGTACACGACCCGCAGATCGGATTGAACGGGCCGGCTCGATTGCACTGGAGAACTTCCTCTGGTAGCTTTTTCCCCTCCGGTCCGGAAGGGCAAGCTGTCCCGGTCTGATATGTTCTCGAAAGGGCGCGTCGTGGATGACGAGCGCGGTATGAGCGCGGAGCAGACCCGGCTGGCCGAGGCGCGAGCCCGCACACGGCACTGGAAGCGCTGGGGCCCGTACCTGGCGGAGCGCCAGTGGGGCACAGTGCGCGAGGACTATTCGGCGGACGGGAATCCCTGGACGTATTTCCCGCACGAGCATGCCCGCTCGCGGGCCTACCGCTGGGGAGAGGACGGCCTGCTGGGGATCTCGGACAACCACCAGCGCCTGTGCTTCTCCCTGGCGCTCTGGAACGAGCAGGATCCCATATTGAAGGAGCGGCTGTTCGGCGTCAGCGGGCCGCAGGGGAACCACGGCGAGGACGTCAAGGAGTACTACTTCTATCTCGACGCTACCCCGACGCACTCCTACATGAAGGCGCTCTACAAATACCCTCAAGCCGCCTATCCGTATCGCCAGCTGGTGGAAGAGAGCGGCCGCCGCGGCCGCCGCGACCCGGAATTCGAGCTGCTGGACACGGGGATCTTCGACGAGAACCGGTATTTCGATGTGGTCGTCGAATACGCGAAAGGCGCGCCGGATGACATCCTGATTCGGATCACCGTTTGGAACCGGGCTGCCGCGGGCGCGCCCCTGCACGTGCTACCCACGCTGTGGTTTCGGAATACCTGGTCCTGGAACGGGGGGCAGCGGCCCCGCCTCTCGCGCGATCCGGGCGACGCCAGGGTTATCGTGGCGGAGCACCCGGATTTTCCCACGCCATTCCGCCTGACTTGCGAAGGCGGGCCCGACCTGCTCTTCACGGACAACGACACGAATGTCGAGGGGTTGTACGGCACGACCGACGGCCACGGCACCGGGTTCGTGAAAGACGCCTTTCACGAGTACGTGGTCCACGGGCGCAAGGAGGCGGTGAATCCCGCCCGCGCCGGGACGAAGGCGGCGGCGCACTATGTCCTTCAAGTGCCGGGCGGTGAGAGTGCGGTGCTGCAATTGCGCCTGAGCGACACCCTGCGCCGCGATGCCCCGCTCTCGGACTTCGACCGCATATTTCAGGCCCGCCAAGAGGAGGCCGACGCGTTCTATGCGGGTGTGATCCCGGCCGGTCTCGGCCCAGATGCGCGGGCGGTCATGCGGCAGGCCCTGGCGGGCCTTCTCTGGTCGAAGCAGTGGTACCACTACGACGTGCGGCGCTGGCTGGAAGGCGATCCCGCCTTTCCGGCCCCGCCACCCGAGCGCATGCGGGGGCGGAACCACGAATGGACGCACCTCTACAACGAGGACGTCATCTCGATGCCGGACAAGTGGGAGTATCCCTGGTACGCCGCCTGGGACCTGGCGTTTCACACGATTGCGCTGGCGCTGGTCGATCCCGATTTCGCCAAGGACCAGCTCGTCCTGTTCCTGCGCGAATGGTACATGCATCCCAACGGGCAGATTCCCGCCTACGAGTGGGCGTTTGGCGACGTGAATCCTCCGGTGCACGCGTGGGCGGCGTGGCGCGTGTACAAGATCGAAAAGCGCCTGCGGGGGAAGGCGGACCGGATCTTCCTGGAAAGCGTGTTCCACAAGCTCCTCTTGAATTTCACCTGGTGGGTGAACCGAAAAGACGCGGAGGGCATGAACGTCTTTCAGGGCGGCTTTCTGGGGCTCGACAACATCGGCGTGTTCGACCGCTCGGCCCCGCTGCCCACGGGGGGGCACCTCGACCAGTCGGATGGGACGAGCTGGATGGCGATGTACTGCCTGAACATGCTGGCGATCGCGATGGAGCTGGCCCGCCACGATCCGGCCTATGAAGGGGTCGCCTCAAAATTCTTCGAGCACTTCGTCAGCATCGCGCATGCGATGGACGACCGGGGCGGCGAGGGGCTCACGCTCTGGCACGAGGAAGACGGGTTCTTCTACGATGTGCTGCATCTCCCCGACGGCGAGCACGCGTTCTTGCGCGTGCGCTCGCTGGTCGGCTTGATGCCCCTGCTGGCCGTCGAGACGCTGGAGCCGGACATCGTGGACCGGCTGCCCGGCTTCAAGCGGCGGATGCAATGGTTCATCGCCAACCGCCCCGAGTTCCGGGAACACGTCGAGGTCCGGGAACAGCCCGACGGGCGCGTCAGCCGACTGCTGTCCATCGTGACCAGCCAGCAGTTGCCACGGGTGCTGCGCCTGATGCTGGACGAGCGCGAATTCCTCTCCCCGTTCGGGATCCGGTCCGTCTCGCGCTACCATCGCGAGCATCCGTACATTTTCCCGGTGAATGGCAGCGAGCACCGCGTGGATTACGAGCCGGGCGAATCGAGCACGGCACTGTTCGGGGGCAACTCGAACTGGCGGGGGCCGGTCTGGTTTCCGATCAACTACTTGCTGATCGAATCGCTCCAGAAGTTCGACCATTTCTATGGCGACGCCGCCCGCATGGAATTTCCGACCGGGAGCGGGCAGCGTGCGAGCCTGTGGGAGGTGGCGGCGGAACTCTCGCGGCGCCTCACCCGTCTCTTCCTGCGGGACGAGAACGGCCGCCGGCCGGTGCATGGCGAGGCGCGCCCGTACCAGCACGATCCGCACTGGCGCGAGATGGTGCTCTTCTACGAGTACTTTCACGGGGACAACGGCGCGGGCCTGGGGGCCAGCCACCAAACGGGCTGGACCGCACTGGTTGCCAAACTGCTGCAGCAAAGCGGCGCATGACCGCGTGTCCGACCGCCCGAAGCAACGCGGCGCCGAGGAGGAGACACGCCGTCTCCGTTATCGCGGCAACCTTATGATGCCCGTCGCGATGTCTTGCGCCAGCGCACCGATGAGGCGACTCGCCGCAGCCACCAGCGTGGCGTAGGAGTCGCCGGCCGGTTCGTTCCGGGTAAAGACCCCCGTCGCCTTCGGGTCCTTTTCTCCTTTGCCCGTCAGCGCCCAGCGCGCGATCAGCGTGCACTCCTTGCCGAGCGTTCCGTCCAGTTGCACCACGTCGACCGTGACCGCATAGTCCGTGGCGCCGCTGAACGCCTGCGGGAACGTGGCGACCCGGCCGGCCGGCAGAAGGAGGGAGAGATTCCGCGCGAGGATGCGCGTGACGGCGTCCTGCAGGGGCTCTCCCCACTGGTCGAACTCGGCCAGTTGGATCCGGTTGGCGTCGATCCGGGTGACGATCTCCGGCCGGTCCAGATACGCCGGGAGGCGCACGGGGTACAGGCCGATGGCAACCGCGGTTTCGGGAGATGCCGCGGGTGCTGCGGAAACGGCCGGCATCGAAGTGAGTACGTAGAAGCGGGTCGAGGACCCCGCGCAGCCGGTGAGCATCATCAGCACGAGCGCGCAGAGGACGTCAAGCCGGGCGTGCGTCGTCATTCGCGGCCTCCCGTGGGCTTCCCGAACAACAAGGCGTCGGGGTGCCGTTCAAGGTAGGTGGCCAGGACCCGCACGGACCGGGCCGCGGCCGTGAGTTCCTGCAGCGCGGCCCGGATGTCATACTGGAGCGGCGAGCGCTCCTCGATCGAGCTTTCGACCGTGGCCAGCGTCTTCTGGGCCTGCTCCAATGCGTCGCGGAGGGGGCCGGCCACCCGCCCGATGTCCTGCAGGACCGGGCGCACGTCCGCTAGGGTCTGATTGACGGCCGGCAGCGTCTCCGCATTCACCTGCTGCACCACGCGGTTCATGTTCTTGACGGTGTCGGCCGCCGCCGGCACGATCTGGCCGTCGATGTTGCGGACGAGGTCTTGGACGGCCTTCAGTGCCTGATTCGTGTTGTTCCCGACCTGCTTGAGCATCGGCGTCAGCTCGTCGATCCGTTGGTTGGTGCTGTGCGCAAGGGTGTTAAATCCCTGGATCGCGGTGGTCGCCGAGGCCAGTGCGGTGCGTACCTCCGGGCCGTTCACCAGCTTGGACACGCCCTGGAGCGTGTCACGCAGGTCCTTGGCAATGGCGGCGATGTCGATTTTCTCGAGTTCCTGGATCACCGCCTGTTTGGTCGAAGGAATGGTGGGGAACTCCGGAATCGCCGCCGCCGCGTCGAAGGGCGGCGGGGGCGGGGCGCCGGGGAAGAAATCGAGATTGATGAGGAGCTGGCCGGTCACGAAGCTCTGGATGTCCAGTTGGGCGCGCAGGCCGCGCTGAAACAACGCCGGTGCATAGCTCCGATCGCGCAAGAACTCGATCGGGGTGCCCTGCGGGGTCACCAGCCGATCGGCCGTGATCTCGAACACGACGGGGGTGCGGGCCTGCTGCGTGCGGGGATCGACGACCACCCGGATCTCCGTCACACTCCCCACCGGGACCCCGCGGAACGTGACCGGCGCGCCGATCGCCAGCCCCTTGATCGACTCGTTGAAAATAGCCTGCCAGCGCTGTTGCGTCTTGAAGTACTTGCCGCCGCCGAAGACGATCAGTCCGGCGAGGGCCAAGACGATGGCCCCGAGCAGGAAGGCCCCGATCAGGACCGGATTCGGCTTACGCATGCCCGTCCCCCTCCTCCCCCCGTGTCAGGAACTGCCGCACGGTGGGGATCGTGGTTTCCGCCCTTAGGACCTTCGGATCTCCGGTGGCCAGCATCGTCTTCGTCGCCGCGTCCAGGAACACCGCATTGTTCCCGATGGCAAAGATGCTGGCGAGCTCATGGGTGACGATGACGACCGTAGCGCCGAGGCTGTCCCGCAGCTCCAGAATGAGATCGTCCAGCCGGCGCGAGCTGATCGGATCCAGGCCGGCGGACGGCTCGTCGAAGAACAGGATGTCCGGATCAAGCGCCAGGGCCCGTGCCAGCCCGGCCCGCTTCCGCATGCCCCCGCTGATCTCGGACGGATAGAAGTCCTCGTAGCCCGCCAGGCCGACCAACGCCAGCTTGAGCGAGACGAGCTCCCGAACCTCGTCCGGGCGGAGGGTGGTGAACTCGCCCAACGGCAAAGCCACGTTTTCGGCCAGGGTCATCGAGCTCCACAGCGCCCCCGCCTGATACAGAATCCCGAACCGCCGCAAGAGCCGCTCGCGGACAGCGGGATTGGCACCCCAGAAGCTCTGCCCGGAATAGGCCACTTCGCCCCGCACCGGCCGCAGCAGCCCCACCATGGACCGGAGGAGCGTGCTTTTTCCGCAGCCGCTCCCGCCCATGATGATAAAGATGTCGCCCCGGTTGACCGTGAACGTGAGGTTCCGCTGGATCACTCGGTCGCCGTAGGCCATGTCCAGATCGTGCACCGCGATGCACGGCTCGTCCGTCATGCACACCCCTCAGAACCCGAGTAGGTCGAAGATCACCGTCAGGAGCGCGTCCGCCACGATGATCGAGACGATGCCGGTCACCACCGCCGCGGTGGCCGCCCGTCCCACCTCCGCCGAGCTCCGGCCGCATTCCATGCCGCGCAAGCAGCCGGCGATCGCCACCAGAATGCCGAAGACCACGCTCTTGATCAGGCCAGCCGAGAGGTCGTGCAAGTCCACGGCGGCGGCCGTACGGAGGTAGTACTGGACGCCGCCCAGGTGCAACAGGCCCAGCCCCACCATCGCCCCGCCCAGGATGCCGAGGAGGTCGGCATAGAGCGTGAGCAGTGGCATCATGAGCGCCAGCGCCAGGAGCCGGGGCAGCACCAGGAACTGCATGGGCGGTATCCCGAATGTGGCTAGGGCGTCGATCTCTTCATTGACCTGCATGGTGCCGAGCTGGGCGGCGAAGGCGGCGCCGGTGCGGCCGGCCATGATGATGGCGGTCATCATCGCGCCCATCTCGCGGGTCATCGCGATCCCGACCAGGTCCGCCACGTAGATCTGCGCCCCGAATTGCCGGAGCTGGATCGCCCCGACATACGCCAAGATCACCCCGACGAGAAAGCTGATCAGGGTGACGATGGGAAGCGCCTGGGCCCCACAGTCCTGGAGGAACTGGAGAAAGTCAATCCGGCGGACGCGGGCCCTCCCGCGCAGCAGCATCAGGACGCTCAGGGCTGCCTCGCCCAGGAAGGCCAGCATGGCGATGGCGTTCTGAGCGAAGGCGATGCCCCCGAGTCCGAAGCGCGCCAACCAGGACGGACCCACCCCGGCGCCCGTGTCCTGGCGGGCCGGAACCGCCGCCGCCAGGTCGAGGAGCTGCCGTACGCCCGCTGGCAGCCCGCTGCGGTCCACCGTGAGCTGGCGGGCCGTCCCCTCCGTGATGACCTGCCCCGCGAAGGCCAAGAACCGACTGTCCCAGGCCGTGACGCCTTGGGTGTCAAAGGCGAGTCGCCGCACGCCTGGCGTCTGATTGATCGCCTGGCGGGCCACGTCTGGCGACGGCAAGGCCTTGCCGATCCGCCACGCGCCGGAGAGGCGAAGGACCAGCAGGTCCTCGGCGGGGTGGTCGATGACCATGGCGCAGGTATCCTGCACGCTCTGCTCGGGCACCACCGTGTGTGCGCTCATGCCGCTCCCCGATTCAGACGCGGTCGTTCAGGCTTCCTTACTGCCGCTTAGGATGATTGCCCCCGGGGGCGTTATGGAGCAATCTGAGCAATTCCTCCTCCCGCATCCTCGGATCACCCGCTTCGGTCACTACTTCGCCCCCGTGATGAGCGGAATCTTGGCGGCCAGCTCATAGGCCAGCGCCGCGTGGATCTTGTTCTCGATCTGGTAGTAGCGCGCCACTTTGACTTCCGGCAGCACGGCGCGGAACTTGGGGAGATAGACCTGCTGCAGCTTCAGCCCCAGCGCCTGGATCGTCAGGTACTCGTCGAGCAGCCGTTTCGCCGTGGCGTCATTCATCTGGTCGTAGGCCGTCGCGTAATCGGTAATCAGCTTCGCCGTGCGCCCACGCAGGAGGAACAGTTCGTCTTGGTAATGACCATAGATCGGCCAGAAGGCTTTCGCCTCCGCCTCGGTCAATTGCATGTTCTCCGCAACCAAGAGCTTCTTGTCGGCGCTGATTTTCTCCAGGACGATCTGCATGTTGTCCGCCGGCTTCTCCTGCGCGATACCGGGTACGGCTAACGCCAGGATCGCTCCCAGGATTCCCACCACCAGCAGGACCCGGCTCGTATGAGTCATCTCGATTCTCATCGGATTCTCCTCCATGAATGGACTGGGAATGCATTCGCTATTGGTCATTCACCAATTGGGATTTGGTCATCTTCCAGCGTCACTTGTCGATCTTTGTGATCTTCGTCCCCTGCAGGCCGAGGCCCGCCATGAGGCCCGTCTGGTTGAAGATGAAGGCGTAGACGTCGTCGCGGGCCGTGCTGGACGAGATCCCGCCGGCAGCCCCTTTATCCAGCACGACGATGCTCGGCCCGGTGCCGACTTCCCACCCGTCGCTCCGGTCGAGGTACTGCAGCGCCTTGTCTGTCATGAGGAACATGGCGTACCCGTATTTCTGCGCGCCGGCCTGGTACCCGTAGGAGACGGCGACCGTGTTGTAGTACCCGGCTGCCTTGCCGTCCTTCAAGAGCACCCCTTCGCCGAAGAGGCCTCCGACCATGAACCCCGCCTTGATCACACTGGGAAAGACCAGGATACCCTTGGCTTTGTCCCCCAACTCCTTTGCCTTCGGGGTTTCCGCATAGAGCCTCTTGAGAATCCTGCTGGCGTCCCGTTGAAGCTCGGCCGCGCTGGCGGCCTGGGCGGCAGCGGGGTACAGCAGCGGCAGGGCGAGCACCGCTGCGAGGAGACCACGCACGCACCGTCCGGCGGTGCCCCCACCGGGCCTGCAGATCTTCCGTGTGCTGAGCATCTCGTGCCTCCTTTGCGTTGTGGCCGGGCCCGTATCTTGCCCGGAGCCGGCCGAGAATCTTCGCGGCGATTTCTGGCGCGCACGCGCCCTCTGTCTCGAGCCCCTCGAAATCGATCCGCCGTATCCGTCCTACCGCTCTATGAGGGCATGCCAATATCGAACTTTTTGAAGTTCATTGCAACCGTCTCTTTGCTGGAGGGGAGGGTCTGCGATTCTTCGTGTGCCCCCAAAGTCGAAACCCGCCGCTGAACGCGTTCGCGTTGTCGCCTGCCCGGCAGCCCGCAGGCAGTTTCTTCAGTTGCTTCACGTTGCCGCCCCCCAGAACCACATCGTCGGGTTCGAGAGCTTTGATCAGGCGCTCCACGATCTCCACGACATACTGCTCCCATCTCTTCCTGCCCATG
>DATJQT010000374.1:0-1544 GCA_035505475.1 Vulcanimicrobiaceae bacterium | reverse complement strand
CTCAGAATCTCGATCTCCCCGCGGTGGGCGCGCACGATTTCCTCAACGATAGCCAGACCAAGACCGGTGCCTTTGCCTCGCCCCTTGGTCGAGAAGAAGGGTTCAAAAATATGGTCGAGCTGCTCTGCCGTCAAACCTTTGCCCGCATCCAGGACGTGCAGAGCCAAGCAGAGTGCATCGGTCTTGCCCCGGACGATGCCGGCCCGCCCCTCGGGAGGCAGCCGCACATCTTCGCCCGCGAATACCGTAATCACGCCTCCAGGCGGCGAGGCGTCGATCGCATTCATCAACAGGTTCAGGAACAACTGAGCCAGCTGGTCCGCGTCGCCGAAAATCGAAGGGATGCCGACCGGCAGGTCCAACGTGATCCGTACCTCGCGCCGGCGACTGCGATCAAGCAGCAGATCTGCAACGCGTCCCAGGACCGGAATGATGCTCTCGGTGGAGAGGGTGGGACGGCGCGGGCGGGTGTAGTCCAGCAGCGCTCGGATGATCGCGCTGATGCGCTGCGTCTGTTTGAGGATAACGTCGAGATGCCGGTACTCGGGATGGTCGGCGCCGAGCCGCTTCTCCAACACCTCGGCGCGCCCCGAGATGACGTTGAGCGGAGTCCCGATCTCGTGCGCGACCTCGGCCGCGAGCATGCCGACGGCTGCCAGTTTCTGGCCCTGCTGCGCGTTGTGTTCCAAGCGGAGGCGCTCTTCAGACTGGCGATGGAGTTCAGCGTGCGCCTCCTGGAGGTTGGTGGCCATCCGGTTGAACTCATCTGCCAGGGTGCCAATCTCATCCCGGCGCTTCACGGAAATGCGCTGAGCGAGATCGCCGCGGCCGACCGCCTGCGCGGCGGCGATCAGTGCCCGGATCGGCCGCGCAATGCTCCACCGGGTCAGGGCAATCACCGAGAGGACGAACAGGGTTAAAAATAGTACCCGCGACAACACGTTTTCGCGGATAGCGCGTCGAAACTGACGTTCCATGCCCGCCAGTGTTTGGCGGACTTCGATGGCGGCGGTGTGGCCACCCGGCCAGCGGAACGGTTGGATGTAGCGGAGGACCCGGTGGGTATCGGATTCCGCCAGTGCCCAGGCGGGCTCCTCGGATTTCAAGACCAACCGCACGGAGTCATCGTTTGCGGGAGCGGGTGCACCCGGAGCAACGGTTTGCGTGATCATCCGACCCTCGGGGTCGTAGATGGCAACGCCGATCAACCCGGGGCGGGTCAGGATCTCGTCCAAAAGATCTTTCAACTCGTCTGTCGTTCGGCCCCGGCGCACGTTTCTGCTGACCGCGAGGGCGAGCGTTTCCGCAAAAATCCGCTCATCGTCGCGGGTCAGGTTGAGCAGCCGCTCGTGTTCCTGCCGGAGGCGCGTGTAGTCGAACACGCCGGTGATGAGCATGAAGGCCGTCATCAGCAGGATGACGAGGCGGGTGGTCAGGTTCCGCATACGCCCTGCCTATCCCGCGGAGGCGAGCGCCTTCGCGATGGCGGCCTTCATTTCTTCCATCCGGAACGGTTTGAAGAGAAATTCGACGGCGCCTTTCTC
>DATJQT010000373.1:0-8929 GCA_035505475.1 Vulcanimicrobiaceae bacterium | reverse complement strand
GCCGGCACGTTCCGGATCATGGACTCGCTCCGGATTTTCGATGTGATTTACGCGACGACGGTGGGCGGTCCGGCCGACGCGACCATGAACCTGCACATGCGGGCGTTCTTCTTCGCCTTCCAGTGGTATCAGATGGGGATGGGGATGGCGTATGCCATGGTCCTGCTCGCGTTGGTGTTCCTCGCGAGCGCGATCCTGATGGGCTGGTGGCGCCGTGCGGCCGGCCAGACGACCCTATGAGCCAGCAGATGCAGCTCCCGCAAGAGCGACGAGCGTACCGTCAACGAAGTGGATTCGGGATCCGCGGCGTCCTGCTCGCGGCCGCAGTGTTAGCCCTCGTCGTCTGGACCCTGTTTCCGTTCTTCTGGATCCTGCTCACGTCGCTCAAGCAGCCGCACGATGTGATTGCCGCACCGCCGAAGCTGGTGTTCACGCCGACCAGCGAGAACTTCCGCGCGATCTTCATCGGTCAGCAGCACGGGCTCTATGCGTCTGCCCGCCCGGATTTCCCGCGATTCTTCCTGAACAGCATTCTGATCTCGAGCGGGGCCGTGCTGTTGTCCTTTGTGGCCGGGGTGCCCGCGTCCTATGCCCTCGCGCGCTACCACTTCCGGTTCAAGGAGCCGCTGGCCTTCCTGTTCCTGAGCTTCCGATTTGCTCCGTTCATCACCTTCTTGATTCCGCTCTACATCCTGTTCCAGAAGACTGGGCTGTACAACACGTACTCCGGATTGATTCTCGCCTATCAGCTCATAACGTTGCCGTTTACCGTCTGGATGTTGCGCAGCTTCTTCATGGAAATACCCACCGAGGTCGAGGAGGCCGCAAAAATCGACGGCTGCTCCTGGTGGGGCATCCTCAGCCGGGTGATTCTGCCGTTGAGCCTGCCCGGCATGGCCGTGACGGTGATTCTCGGGTTCATGTTCAGTTGGAACGCCTTCAATTATCCTCTCATGCTGGCAGGGCGGCAGACCTTCCCGGTGACCGTCGGTGCCATTCAATTCATTTCCTACGAGCAGGTCCTCTGGGGGCAAATGGCGGCCGCCTCGTTGGTTGCGGTCGCGCCCCAACTGATTCTCAGTCTGTTTGTGCAAAAATACATCGTGCGCGGGTTGACCATGGGGGCGATCCGGTAGCGCAGGCGACAGCGACCGGGACCGCGACAGGGACTGGGAGAGCCTATCGCCGATGGTAAGCCGCGAGCTGCGAGTCGAGACGAACACGACCTACGACCACGATCGTCCCCCTGTCGAATCTCAATGTCGGAGCACAAGGAGTTCGCGATGCCTGTCATGACGACCGGACGGTTTTTCGCACAGACGCTGGAAGGGTACGGCGTCACACACGTCTTCATCGTGCCTGCGATCTTTCACCAGGCCATGACCGCGATCGAGGACACGCGTATTCAGCGCGTGACCACGCACCACGAGATGGCGGCCGCGTTCATGGCCGACGGGTATGCGCGCGCCAAGCGCGCGCCGGGCATCTGCATGGGCCAGGCGGTTGGGAGCGGCAACCTGGCCGCGGGTCTGCGCGACGCCTTCCAGGCCTGCTCGCCGGTCATCGCGATCAGCGGCGGGCCGCAGCCGGATTCGCGCTATCGGTACTTCTACCAGATCGTCGAAGATTTTCCGATGTTTACGCCGGTCACGAAAATGAATGCGATGGTGCAGCGGCCTGATCGACTGCCGGACCTGCTCCGGCAGGCATTTCGCTCGGCGACGACCGGATCGCCTGGTCCGGTCCATCTCGAATTTCCCGGGCGCCTCGGAGAGCAGGTTCAGGCAGAGGGCGAATTCGAGGTTTTCGTCGAGCAGCCGTTCACGCGATTTCCTGCGTACCGGATTGCTGCCGACCCTCGCGATGTCGAAGCGGCGGCGGCCCTGCTGCAACGCGCGGAGCGTCCCGTGATCGTGGCCGGCGGCGGCATCAGCGCCTCGGATGCCCGGACGGAGCTGGTGGGATTGGCGGAGAGGCTCTCGATCCCGGTGGCGATTACGATGAACGGCAAAGAAAACATCCCTGACGATCACCCGCTCTCGATCGGAAACGTCGGCACCTACGGCCGGCGGGCGGCGAACGACATCGTCGCGGAAGCGGATCTGGTCTTCTTTGCCGGCAGCCGGGCCGGCGGCCTGACCACGAACAATTGGAAGCTGCCGCGGCCCGGGACCCCGGTGATCCAGCTCGATATTAACGGGGAGGAGCTGGGCCGCAACTATCCGGCCCAGGTCGGGCTGTTGGGCGACGCCCGGGTCACGTTGCAGCAACTCTGCGAGGCAACCCGCGTCGTCGCGCGCCCCGAATGGGTGCGGCACGCGCAGGCGACGCTCGAGAGGTGGCGCATTTCGATCGCCGGAGCGTTCAATTCGACGGCCCTGCCGATCCGACCCGAGCGGATCTGCCGGGAAATTTCGGCCTTCTTGCCCGAACATGCCGTGCTGGTTTCAGATACCGGGCACGCGGCCATCTGGACCGGGACGATGGTTGGGTTGACGCGCCCAGGCCAGCGCTACCTCCGCTGCGCGGGCACGCTCGGCTGGGGGCTTCCGGCGGCGCTCGGTGCCAAGTGCGCCCTGCCGAACCAACCGGTGCTGTGTTTCACGGGCGACGGCGGCCTCTGCTACCATTTGGCAGAGCTCGAAACGGCCGCACGGGCTGGCATCAACGCGGTCATCCTGGTGAACAACAACGGCGCGCTCCAGCAGGTCCGCAAAGGGATCGACACGGCGTACGGTGGAAAGCAATGGGGCCGTTCGACCGAAATGTGGGTGTTTCGGGCGGGGACGAATTATGCACGGGTAGCCGAAGAGCTTGGGTGTCTCGGCATCCGGGTGGACACGCCCGACGAGATCCGACCGGCACTGGAAAAAGCATTTGCCGCCGGGCGGCCGGCGCTGATTGACGTGGCGAGCGACATCGACGCGGCGCCGGCCTGGGGATGACGATGCCGAGATGAGGGAAGAGCCGAGCGAGAATTTGGGTCACACATGAAGCGCAAGTCCGCATATCCGCGGCATTCGTACGGGAAAATGGCTTGACAATCCAGGAGGGCGTCGTTATTGTGGCCGCGGCTCGAGGGCTCCATCCGCCAGGCGGGAGAAAGCCCCAGTGAATGGTCGTCAGCTCGTCAAAGCGCAGGGTCGCAGTCGCGGGGCGGCGCCGGCTGCTGCACGCGAAAAGGTTTTGCTGTTCCGCATCGGCGAGGCGGTTTACGGGATCGGAATCGGCGGCCTCTGGGAAGTCCTCCCGCTCGACGGTGTCACAGGGTTGCCGACCCCGCCCCACCAGGTATGCACTTCACTCGCTTATCGAGGCCGCACGCTTCCTCTGATTCGCCTCCCGGAGCTGTTCGAAGCCTCCGGTACCGCTGTTCCGCCGAGTGCGCGGGTTCTCTTGATACATGCGTTGGGGAGGCCGCTCGGGCTGCTCGTGGATGAGGTGCTGGAGATGACCGACATCGATCCGCGGCGGATCGGGTCTGTGCCCTCGGCAGCGACGCAGCTCAGCCCGGCGTTTTTTCGCGGCATCGTGCGCGACAGTGACCGGGTGGTGATCCTGCTGAATGGCGACGGATTGGCCGGCATGGCCGACGTCGCGGCGTTCGACGCATGAGTGGGACGGCAGGCACGAAAGCGAAGGAGTCGGCTGCCCCCACCGCGCTGCAGATGTTGTTCTTCGAGGTGGCCGGCAAGGCCTTTGCGCTCGATCTCGTGCTGGTCGATCGGGTCATCGAGGCGCTGGCTCCGGTGCGCACCCCACGCCGCCCGGCATTTGTGGATGGCGTGATCGAGGACCGAGGGCGGTATCTGGCGGTCTTTAATCTGCGGCGGCGCTTCGGATTACCGGAGCCCGGCCGGTCGCATACGGCGATTGTCCTCCTGCGCGGGCTGGATCTGGACCCGCTGATCGGGCTGACTGTTGACCGGGTGCTGCAGGTTTTGAGTGTCGCGCCCGACGTCATCCTGACGCCCCCGCCGCGGGTATTCGGCATCCGGGCCGAGTATCTCCACGGCGTTGCGAATATCAGCGGGTGGCCGGTCGTTTGGTTGGATATTGCTAAAGTTCTGACCACCACCGAACCGATGACATTATTGCAGTAGCCGGAATTATCATCTGAGCGGGCCGTGCGCCACGTGGAGCGGACGCGCCGCCTCGGGAGGCTCTGATGGGCGCTCGAATCCTGGTCGCGGATGACAGCGTGACGATCCAGAAAGTCGTCGAGCTGACGTTCAGCAAGGAAGACTTCACGCTGGTCCAGGCACGCAACGGTGAAGAGGCGATCCGGAAGGCCAAGGAAACCCGCCCTGACATCATCCTCCTGGACCTGGTCATGCCCGACAAGAACGGGTACGAGGTGTGCGCGGCCTTGCGCGCCGAACCGGCCCTCCGCACTACGCCCATCATTCTTTTGGCGGGCACCTTCGAGGCGTTCGATGCCTCCCGAGGCGCGGAGGCGGGGGCGAACGATTTCATCACCAAGCCGTTCGAGTCGCAAACGCTGATCGGCAAGGTGAAGCAACTCTTGTTCACAAGAACCGTGGACGGTGCATCGGCCGCTGCCCGCAAGATGGCCGCACCCGCGGAGGTCTCCGTGCCCAAACCGACGAAAGAGCCGGCGCAGGCGGCGCCCCCACCGGAACCGCCGAAAATGAAAGCGCCCGTCGTCCCGCAAACGGCGGCCGCGATGCCGGACGATCCATGGCAGCTCTTGGCCGGCGAGCCGAGCGTTGCATCCCAGGCTCCCGCTCCCCTGCCGCCGTCGCAACCGCTACCGGTTGAGGAGCCAGTAGTCGTTGTGCCGCCGCTCGAGGCCGTTACGGAACCGGCAGCTCCGGAGCCGGTGGCAGAGTACGGGATGATCGATCTCTCGGCGGCCGCCCCAGCCGAGGCGACGGCCCCGGAGCCTCGCGGCGGGCCGGTGGAGCAGATCGATCTGCCGGACGCTCTCTCACTCGACGACCTGCTGGTCTCGGAACCCGAGGTTGCTAGCCAGCTGCCGCCTATCGCGGCCGAACCGGTACCGCAGGTGTCCGGACCGGTATTCGAACTCCCCGGGGACGACATGCCGCTGCTCCCGATGGTCGAGGCGGGCAAGGGGGAGCCGCCGCCGGTGGAACTCGAGGCGCTGGTCGCGCCGCCGCGAGCGCAAGAGCCGCCACCCGTTTCGGCCGCACCCGCTGCCGCGTTGCCCGATTTGACCGAGATGCGCCAAGAGGTCGCGTCCCGCGTGGCGCACGACTTGACGCGCGAGCTGAGTCAGAAACTCGTCGAGCGTTTCGAAAAGATTGTCTGGGAAGTTGTGCCCGATCTCGCCGAGATCTTGATCACCCGGGAAATCGAACGCATCCGGCGTGTGGCCGAGGGCGACAAGTCGCTGTAAACCAACGAGGCATTTATCAGCGCGGGGACGTCGGGCGGCGCCCGGCGTCCCCGTAGTTCTTTTCGGAGTCCGATATGAGCACAGAGCACGCGTCCGCGCCCGGCGAGGCAAAACAGGGCTACGAACCGCTGGGCGTCGAGGCGCGTTGGTACGAGTTCTGGGAATCCCATACGCTGTTCCATGCCGACGAGCATTCTCCGGCGCCCCCCTACGCCATCGTGATCCCGCCGCCGAACGTGACGGGCTCGCTCCACATGGGGCACGCGCTCAACAACACGCTACAGGACATCCTGATCCGCTGGCATCGGATGCGCGGGGACAATACGCTCTGGATGCCGGGGACCGACCATGCCGGCATCGCGACCCAGAACGTGGTCGAGCGGCGCATCCGGGACGAGGGGAAGACCCGGGACGAGATCGGCCGGGACGCTTTCATCGAGCGGGTCTGGCAGTGGAAGCGCGAGTCGGGCGGGACGATCATCCGCCAGCTTCGCAGGTTGGGCGCGTCCTGCGACTGGGCGCGCGAGCGCTTCACGCTCGATCCCGGACTTTCCAACGCGGTCCGCGAGGTGTTCTGCCAACTGTATGAGGCGGGGCTGATCTATCGCGGGAACTACATCATCAACTGGTGCCCGCGCTGCCAGACCGCGCTATCCGATTTGGAAGTCGAGTATCAAGAGCGCGACGGACATCTCTGGCACATCCGGTATCCGCTGGCGTCCGGCCCGGGCGATCTGGTGGTCGCCACGACCCGGCCCGAAACGATGCTGGGTGACACCGCCGTGGCGGTTCACCCGGAGGACGATCGCTACCGCGCCCTGGTCGGGCAAGAGGCGATGCTGCCCGTGATGAATCGCCCGATTCCGATCATTGCGGACGAGTACGTGGACCGGGAGTTCGGCACCGGCCTGGTCAAGGTCACACCGGCGCACGACCCGAAGGACTTCGAGTGCGGACTCCGCCATAACCTTCCGCAGATCACTGTCATCGGCGAAGACGGCCGCATGACCGCCGCGGCGGGCCCGTATGCCGGCGAGGACCGCTTCGCCGCCCGCAAACAGCTGGTGAAACAGCTCGAGCGGGAAGGGTATCTGGTCCGGGTCGAGGATCACCGGCACGCCGTCGGCCAGTGCTATCGCTGCCAAACCATCGTGGAGCCATATCTCTCGCGCCAGTGGTTCGTGAAGATGCAACCCTTGGCCGAGCCCGCCATCGAGGCCGTCGCTTCCGGACGGATCCGGATCATTCCGGCACAGTGGGACAAGACCTATTTCGAATGGATGCGGAACATCCGCGACTGGTGCATCTCGCGGCAGATCTGGTGGGGCCACCGGATTCCCGCCTGGTACTGCGATGCTTGCGGCGAGACGATCGTCTCGCGGACGACGCCCACCCGTTGCGCCTGCGGCGGGGCACTGCGGCAGGAAACAGACGTGCTGGACACTTGGTTCAGCTCGGGACTGTGGCCGTTCTCGACGCTAGGCTGGCCGGAGCAGACCCAAGAGCTGCGCGTGTATTATCCGACGGCGTGTCTGGTCACCGGTTTCGACATCCTGTTCTTCTGGGTGGCCCGGATGATCATGCTGGGCCTGCGCTTCATGGGCGACGTGCCTTTCCGCGATGTGGTCATCCACGGCCTGATCCGCGACGAGCAGGGCGAGAAGATGTCCAAAACCCGCGGGAACGTCATCGACCCCCTCCACGTCATCAACGGGGCGAGCGTGGACGAGCTGCTGGCCGGGGCCAAGGCGGGTGGCGCCCCGCCGGCGGCCCTCGACAGCATCCAGCGGCAGTATCCGGACGGCTTCCCCGCCTTCGGGGCCGACGCCTTGCGCTTCACGCTGGCGGCCCTCGCCGGCCAGGGGAGTGACGTCAAGCTGTCGGTCAAGCGGATCGAAGGCTATCGGCACTTCTGCAACAAGATCTGGAATGCGCACCGCTTTGTGGCGCCGCACCTCATTGCGGGCGAGGGCGTCGGCGTCCGCTCGGCAGAACTCCCGCTGGACCTTGCCGACCGTTGGATCCTCAGCCGATTGAACGCCGCCACGCGTGGAGTCGCCGACGCCTTGACCAGTTACCGGTTCAACGACGCCGCCTCGCTCCTCTACCAGTTCCTCTGGCACGAATACTGCGACTGGTACGTGGAGATCGTCAAGATGCGGCTGGGCGCCGAGAAAAGCGAGGCGGCCCGGACGGGGAGGATTCTGCTCGCACGCGTGCTGGAACAATCACTCAGGCTGTTGCACCCGATCATGCCTTTCCTGACGGAAGAGATCTGGCAGCGCCTCCCGCACGAGGGCATCAGCATCGTGATCGCCCCCTGGCCGGAGGCAGACCCCGCCCTGGACTTTCCGGAGGCGGTCGCGAGCATGGATTGCCTGATGGAGATCACGCGCGAGGTTCGCAACATCCGCTCGACGTACAACATTTCACCGGCGCAGCGGGTGCCGCTGGTCATCCGGACTGCCGACGAGCGCCAGCCCGCCATGCTGGCGGCCGGTCATGATTACCTGATGAATCTGGCCCGCCTATCTGGTGTCGAGGCCGGCCCCACCGTATCCAGGCCGGATGTCACGGCGACCGCCGTCGTCCAGGGACTAGAGATCCATGTGCCGCTGGCCGGTGTCATTGACTTGGCCGCCGAGGCGCAGCGCCTCGGCAAGGAGCTGGCCAAAGTCCAGGGCGCGCTCGACCGCATCAGCAAGAAACTGGAGAATGAGGCGTTTGTCGCCAAAGCCCCTGCCGAGGTGGTCACCCGCGAGCGGGCGAATATGGCAGATCTGTCGGACCAGCGCGCGAAGCTGGCTGCCAGCTTGGCCCAAATCGAAGGGCATCTGAAGAAAGAGCCGAGAGCCTAGAGCCGAGCACCGACACGATCACGAACACGGCTTTCACCCGCGAAGGCCATTCAATGGCTGATCTACCAGCCGACATCCAACCCGACGTAATCCGGCCGCTGCTGACGGGGTCCGTGGGTCGAGACCTCAGGGTGCTTGCCGAGGCGGACTCTACGAACGACGTGGTCATGGAGGCCGGACAGCAGGGGGAGCCTGAGGGGCTGGCGGTCTTGGCGGATCGGCAGATGCGGGGGCGCGGCAGAGCCGGCCGATCGTGGGCCTCGCCGCCGGGTGTTGGGATTTATACCTCGATACTCTTACGGCCTCGTCTCAAGCCGGCAGAATGCGCGCGGATTCCGCTCTTGGTCGGGTTGGCCATCGCCGAAGCGATTGAAGCGGGAACCGGATGTTCACCGGCGCTTAAATGGCCCAATGATCTTCTTCTGGATAAGCGCAAGGTCGCCGGCGTCTTGATGGAGATGGCGAGCCGAGGCACCGAGGTATCCCACCTCTGCGTCGGTATCGGTATCAACGTCCTGCATACACCCGAAGATTTTCCAGTCGAGGTCCGGGACTTGGCCACATCACTTCGCATGGCAACGGGCCGGGCGGTGCATCGCGGCGCGCTCACTGCCGCGGTCTATAATGCGCTGGATCGCCGATACGCCGCATGTGTTGCTGGGGGACCCGACTGGCTGGGCGAGGTTCG
>DATJQT010000372.1:0-4155 GCA_035505475.1 Vulcanimicrobiaceae bacterium | reverse complement strand
CCGGTTTCATCTGGCGGGGGATGTGCTGTATCTGCATCTGCCGGATGGAGCGGGAGAGACGAAGTTCACGGCGCAGAATGTGGATCGGATTCTGGGGTGTACGGGGACGGCGCGGAACTGGAACACGGTGCTGAAACTGCGGGAGATGGCGGAGCGGTGACTTGCTCCGAGTCTGAGGATTGAGACCGGGGCACCGTCGTGAGAAGCAGATCCTTCGCCCCGCTGCCCCCTCGCACGCTGTCGCGGTCGAGGGGCCCCAGGCTCGCGGGCTCTCAGGATGACACCGCATCGAAGGCACGGAGATCAGGGGACGACAGGACGGTGCGCAAAAGCAACTATAGGTCCGTTCGGTTGGGCTCAGGGCATCTAGTTGGCTCCCCTTCCTGGCATCCGAGGCGATGGGGACGACAGCGCGGACGTACTAAGTTGCGTTGAGGAGGGCGTCGGCGATGCGGGCGGCTTCGACGGCGGGGCGGACGTTGTGGGCGCGGACGATGGATGCTCCGTTGAGAATGGCGGCGACGAGCGCGGCGATGCTGGCCGTTTCGCGCGCGGTGACCGGAGCGGGTTGGCCGTTGTAGAGCGGAGCGAGGGCGTGGCCGAGGAAGGATTTGCGGCTGAGTCCGGCGAGGATCGGGCGGCCGAGGGAGAGGAGATCTGCCTGGCGGGCGAGGAGGGAGAAATTCTCGTCGAGACGTTTGCCGAAGCCGTAGCCGGGATCGAGGACGATTGCTTGGGGCGGAATTCCAGCCTGGGTTGCGGTGGCGAGGCTTGTGGCTAGACCGGCACGGACGGTTTCGAGGAGCGTGTCGGAATCGAGGTGGGACTGGGTGCGCCACTGTTCGGGGCGGCCGCGCGTGTGCATGAGGATGACGCCGCAGCGGGTTTGGGCGCAGACGGCGGGGAGGTCGTGATCCCAGGTGAAGCCGGAGACATCGTTGACGATTTCGGCGCCGGCGTCGAGGGCGGCACGGGCGGTCGCGGCTTTGTAGGTGTCTATTGATAGCACTGCGTCGGGCCGGGCCTTGAGGATGCCTTCGAGGACAGGGAGAAGGCGGGCTTGTTCTTCGTGGGCGGAGACGGTGGGGGATGGGCCGCCGGCGTTGGAGCCGGGGCGGGTGCTTTCGGCGCCGAGGTCGAGCAGGTCGGCGCCTTCTTCGATCAATTGGAGTGCGTGGGCGATGGCGGCTTCAGGGGCGAGAAAGGAACCGCCGTCGCTGAAGGAGTCGGGCGTGATGTTGACGACGCCCATGACGTGGGTGCGGGGGCCGAGGTTGAGGGAGCGGGTGCGGAGCTGCCAGGGGGAGTGGGTGCGCGTCCGGACTGGTTGCTGTGGCGACATGCGACTCATCGATTCTAAGCCGGGGATTTTAAGCGGGGCCGGTTCGCATCAGCTGCGTGACCGATGGTCGAGTTCGCCTGCTACACTCCGGCCATGAGAACGATGGGGGCAGCTTTCGCTCTGATTCTGGCGGTGTCTCTGGGTGGTTTGCGGGGACTTGAAGCGCAGACACGGCGCGCGGAGCGTGGGGCCCATGCGGCGCCTGCGCGCGGGGCGATTGCCGACAAGGTCCAGGCGATCCTGGCGGAGCCTGCGCTGAGTCACGCGGAGTGGGGGATCAGCGTGACGACGCTGGATGGGCAGCCGGTGTATGGGTGGAACGATGGCCGGCTGTTTACGCCGGCATCGAATGCCAAGCTGGTGACCACAGCGGCGGCGTATGCGCTGCTGCCGGTGGACGCGTTGACGTGGACGACGAACGTGGTGGCGACGGGCGATGTGGATGCGGGAGGAGCGCTGCACGGCAACCTGATGCTGATGGGTGTGGGAGATCCGACGATCAGTGCGAGGAAGTATCCGTATCAGGAACCGGCGCCGCATCCGGCACCGCCGCCGGCGAACCTGCGGTCGAAGCCGATTACGCCGGAAGGGCCGACGGCGAAGGCTGCGCCTTCGGAGGGTGTGGCAGAGACGCCGAAGCTGAACACGATGCAGGTGCTGTCGTTGCTGGCCGAGCAGGTGGAGCAGTCGGGTGTGCGCACGATCGACGGCGATGTGGTGGGCGACGACAGTTTCTTTCTCGATGAGCCGTATGCGACGGCGTGGGGATGGGACGATCTGCAGTGGGCGTACGGGGCGCCAGCGTCGGCGTTGAGCTTTAACGAAAACATGACGGATTTGCGTGTGAGTGCGGATTCGTCGGCGCCGAGCGGCGTTGCGTCGGACTGGGATCCGGCGGTGGAGTATTTCACGCTGGATAACCAGATGACCATGGCGGGTCCAAACGAACAGGCGCATCCGGGGTTGCAGCGTATGCCGGGATCGATGCTGGTGCGGGCGTGGGGAACGGCTCCGGCGACGGGATTCAGCGCGGAGCTGGCGGTGGAAGAGCCGGCGGAGTTTACAGCGGTGGCTTTCAAGCAGGCGCTGCTGATGCGGGGTATTCAGGTGACGGGGTCGCCGACGGCGGCGCATCGCTACTCGAATGGAACGGGAGATTTTGTCGGCGAGCGGGCGGAACCGGTGCACCTGGAGCGGAGCGATCTGCAGACGGTGGTTGCGCCGGTGACGGGACGACGTGTGCTGGGGACGCATATCTCGGTGCCGCTGGCGGAGGACATCAAGGTCACGAATAAGGTGAGCCAGAATCTGCATGCCGAGCTGCTGCTGCGGCTGTTGGGCAAGGAGTTTGGGAAGGACGGCAGCCTGGCGCAGGGCACGCGGGTTACGCGGCAATTTCTGGTGGACACAGGCGTAAGCGACGAGGATTTCTTTTTCTACGATGGGTCGGGGATGAGCATGGACGATCGCATTGCGCCGCGGGCCTTTACGCATTTGCTCGCGTGGGTGGCCAAGCAGCCGTGGGGCCTGGAGTTTCGAGCGACGCTGCCGGTTGCGGGCGTGGATGGGACGCTGACCAATCGCTTCAGGAACTCGCCGCTGAAGGGGAAGCTGTGGGCGAAGACGGGGACGCTGAATGAGGCGGTGGCGTTGTCGGGATACTTGCAGGCGGCAAGCGGAAAAGTGATGGTGTTTTCGGTGATGGTGAAGGGGCATCGGCCGGGCAGCGATGTGGAGAGCGCGGCGGTGGAGAAGATCTGCGAGGCGATTGCGGCGACGGAGTGAGGGTCGCGGGTTCGAGGAGATTTCCCATGTCTCCAAATTCGGGAGACATGGGGCACCCAGTTCACTGACTTGTGCTGCTCGAAAGCGAGTGAACAGCAGATCCCCTTCGACTTCGCTCAGGGCAGGCTTTCACTTCGCTGACCCCATGAACGACTGGCGTCGTTCTGGGGTCCCAAGCGTGCGGGCGCTCAGGATGACAGTGCGATGGAGGATTGGGACGCCGTGGACGACAGGATGAATACTGAGGCGAACCTCATGGCAGGTAGCGCGAGCGATTGTGCGCTGGCGTTGAAGGGGCTGCGCAAGGTCTTTGGCGATGTGGTTGCCGTGGATGGCATCGATCTGGAGGTGCGTCGGGGCGAATGCTTCGGGTTGCTGGGACCGAATGGTGCGGGCAAGACGACCACGATCGAAATCTGCGAGGGCCTGACTACAGCGGATGCAGGCGACGTGCATCTGCTGGGGCTCGACTGGAGAGATGCGGCCGCGGAGTTGCGGCAGCGGATTGGGGTGCAACTGCAGGAGACGCAACTGCCGGAGAAGCTGACGGTCGAGGAGATTCTGCGGCTGTTTCGGAGTTTTTATCGCAAGGGGCTCGCGGTGGAAGAGACGATCCGGATGGCGCAGCTCGAGGAGAAGCGGAAGGCGCGGATTGGGACGTTGTCGGGTGGGCAGAAGCAGCGGCTGGCGATGGCGTGCGCGCTGGTGGGCGATCCGGATCTTTTGTTTCTTGACGAGCCGACGACGGGCCTCGATCCGCAGGCGAGGCGGCATCTGTGGGACCTCGTTGACCAGCTGCGCAGCGCAGGTAGAACGATCATTCTAACCACACACTATATGGATGAAGCCGAACATCTGTGCGATCGCGTGGCGATCATGGACCGCGGGAAGATGATTGCGCTGGGGACGCCGAATGAGCTGATTGCGTCGGTGGGCGGGGATCACGTGGTGGAGTTTGCGATCACCATGCAGGCAGACGGCGAGCCTGTCGTTGCAACGACGTTGACGGCGATTCCCGGGGTCCAGGG
>DATJQT010000371.1:0-1936 GCA_035505475.1 Vulcanimicrobiaceae bacterium | reverse complement strand
GGTTGTGCAAGGAGCCGGCTCTGCCGCTGCACGGTGGGCCGATCGAGAGGAATTTCTGTGGCCCTGCTCAGTGATCGAGATCAACAAGAAATCCGACAGCAATTCGCCGGCCTGACCGGGCAGGTGACCCTGATCAACTTCACGCAGGAGCTTGGGTGTCATTACTGCCGCGATACCGAGCGCCTGATGAAAGAGGTCGCCGAGCTGTCGGATAAAATTCGCCTCGAGGTGTACAACCTGCAGATTGATCGGGACAAGGCGGCGCAGTTTCAGGTGGATAAAGTCCCGGCGACGGTGGTGATGGGCGTCAAGGATTATGGAATCCGCTTTTACGGGATTCCGATGGGGCACGAGTTTTCGGCGTTTCTGGGGGCGATTCAGGACGTGTCGCGCGGTACGACGGACCTCAGTCCCGAGAGTCGCAGCTTGGTCAGCGGAATCAGCCAGCCGGTCCGCCTGCAGGTGTTTTCGACGCCAACCTGACCGCATTGTCCGGCCGCGGTGCGGCTGGCCACGCAACTGGCCGTCGAGAGCGATCAGATCACGGCCGACCTGGTCGAGATCACGGAGTTCCCGCAGTTGGCCCAACGCTATCAGGTTCGGGCGGTGCCACGGACGCTGGTCAACGAGACCAGCATCGAAGGGGCGTTGCCCGAATCCGAGTACGTGAAAGCCGTCGTCGCCGCGGCGCAGAAGAGTTGACCGGCTTTCCTTCATCAGCGCGGTCCGCCCTGCGGATCGAGGAGAGGCAAATATGAGCAGAGCGAAAGTCACGATTGACGGAAACGAGGCCGCCGGGTACGTCGCCCACCGGACCAACGAGGTGATCGCGATCTACCCGATTACCCCGTCCTCCAACATGGGGGAATGGGCGGACGAGTATTCCGCGAAGGGCATCCCGAACATCTGGGGCACGGTGCCCCTGGTGGTCGAGATGCAGAGCGAAGGCGGCGCCGCCGGCGCGGTGCACGGCGCGTTGCAGGCCGGGTCCTTGACCACGACGTTCACCGCGGCGCAAGGCCTGCTCCTGATGATCCCGAACATGTACAAGATCGCGGGCGAGTTGACTTCGACCGTGTTCCACGTATCCGCCCGCACAGTTGCGTCACACGCGCTTTCGATCTTCGGCGATCACAGCGACGTCATGGCGGTGCGGCAGACCGGCTTCGGCCTGATCGCCTCCAATTCCGTCCAAGAAGTTATGGACATGGCCCTGATTTCTCAGGCGGCGACGCTCGAGGCGCGGGTGCCGCTCGTCCACTTCTTCGACGGTTTCCGGACCAGCCATGAGGTGGGTAAGGTCGAGCAGCTCACGCTCGATGATATGCGTGCCATGCTGGACGACGAACTCATCCAGGCCCACCGCCAGCGCGCCATGTCCCCGGACCATCCGGTCCTGCGGGGTACCGCCCAGAACCCGGACGTCTTCTTCCAGGCACGCGAGACCTGCAATCCTTATTACCTGGCTTGCCCGGCAATCGTGCAGAACGCGATGGACAAGTTCGCGAAGATCGTTGGCCGGGAATACCATCTGTTCGACTACGTCGGCGCCCCGGATGCGGAGCGCGTGGTCATCCTGATGGGCTCGGGCGCCGAGGCTGCGCAGGAAGCCGTCGAGTATCTCACCGCGCGCGGCGAAAAAGTCGGCGTGCTGAAGGTGCGGCTCTTCCGGCCGTTCTCGGTCGAACATTTCATCCAGGCGCTCCCGAAAACCGTGAAGACGCTGGCGGTTCTGGATCGGACGAAGGAGCCGGGCGGTGCCGGCGAGCCGCTCTATCAGGACGTGGTTACGGCATTGAGCGAGGCCGTTGCGGCCGGGGCCTCTCCGTTTGCCGCCACCCCCCGGGTCATCGGCGGCCGGTACGGCCTGTCTTCGAAAGAGTTCACGCCGGCGATGGTAAAGGCGGTTCTCGACGAGGCCGCCAAGCCGAAGCCG
>DATJQT010000370.1:0-2762 GCA_035505475.1 Vulcanimicrobiaceae bacterium | reverse complement strand
CATGGGCCGCTGGGGCAGTGTATCTCCGCCAATCAGGCCGCACACCGGTCCCCTTTCTTTTTGTCCGGTAAACCGGACTCAATCACATCGAGAACCCTTCGATACCCGGCTCCGAGAGATTCGCACCCCCTCGATCGAGGTGTAGTTCCTGAGAACTCGTAGCTATTGATCTGGCTGATCTCTTCCCCGATCTGTAGAATCCTCGCCTCCTCCGATAGTTGCTTCTCATCTCGCCCAGGGCGTCCATGATCATGAAACCCGTTCTCTGTGCGCTTCTCGCGTTCGTGGTCAGCCTATTCCGATTACGTGTGTCGCTGCATCTCGAGATCCTGGCACCGTAGCATCAATTGGCGGTGTATCACCGATCGATCCGGCGGCCCTGGGTTCGTCCGAGTAACCGGATCTTCTGGTCCTGGTTGGCGAGGCATTGGTCCCGCTGGCGGGAGGTCCTGGTGTTCGTCCAGCCCGCGACGGAACACGCCGACCACGAAGACGGCGAGAGCCCGCAGGAGAGGCATCATGATCGGAGCTCCTTCTTGGTCCAAGCGGGAATTATCCGAGGCGGGTAGCTTGCTGCTGATTGGGCGAAAGATCAAGCGGGAAGCTGACTACGAATAACCGGTAACCACCGATGACAACCACTCCACCCGGGATAGTCCGGGGCCCGGGATAGACCTCGCCCTGGGAGATCGCGATCGTGTTGTACGCGGTTTTCGCTGGATATTCTGGACAAGATATCATCCAATTAGCGCGATGAAGTTTCTCTTGGCAGCAGCGGTATTCGTACTGATGGTCTCGATCGGCATGAGCCTGCGGATCCCGGAGCTGGTCAGCAACTGGCGCCGGATCAGTTGGTTCGCCTGGCTGCGCCTCTTACTCGCAACCTTCCTCGTTCCGCCCGCGGTGGTGTTGGTGCTCGCCCGCATCCTGCCCCTCGAGCCCTCCCAGCTCGTCGGCCTGTTCATGGTCGGCGTCGCGCCCGGTGCTCCGCTGCTCACACGCAACATCGCGCGCCGCGGTTTCGACATGCACCTGGCGGCGAGCTATCAGGTGTGGGGCGCCGTCCTGACGCCGCTGATGATCCCGGTGGTGGTCGCAGCAGCCGGAAAGCTGTACGACCGCGACATCTGGATTTCGCCCCTGCTGCTGATCCTGCAGATTCTGGAGAAGGAATTTGTGCCCTTGCTGGTGGGGATGGCGGCGGTGCAGTTCGCCCCCGCCCTCTCCCAGAGGCTGCAGCCCGCCATCAACAGGCTGGGCAACGTGGTGCTGACCGGGATCATGGTGCTGCTACTGGTGAAGATGGGGCCGGCGATCTTGGGGCTCAGCGTGTGGTTGCCGGTTGCCGCCCTGATTCTGGCGGTCAGTTGCGTCGCGGCGATCTTCTTGCTGCTGCCGGCGGACCGGGTCCGCACCCGCACGCTCGCCATCAGCAATGCCAATCGGCACGTCGGACTCGCCCTGCTCTTGACGGGCCAATATACCCACGCCCGGAATGCGTTGCCCGCCATCGCCTGTTATGCCCTGCTCGTCACGGTCTTGCTGATTGTAGCCCCGAAGATATTTCGGCAACCCCAAGCCATTGCCACCCGGGTGTTCTGATTCTCGGAGAGAGCTGGTCTGCGGGCCAGCATTTAGGCGGTTATAGATACACGGAAAATCGGCCGCAGGATTCTCTCTGCTTTTCTAGTGCGACGACGCCGCCCGCAGCCGGTTATCCGCAATTAGTTTCGCACATAAGCCATGCGGCCAGGCTCTCAAAGCCTTACTCATGATGGATCCCGCCGAGAATCGGTCGCGCGATCACTCGCATGTGTCGAGGGAGATCATGGCCGGCGATCGGGACCGGCCTTTTTCAGCAGGCGGTTTAGCCGATCAGGATTTCGGAAGGATCACCTTCACTCGGCCGACGACGCCGCTCACCCGGCGCACCTTGATGCCGTGCGGATGGGTGGGGGATCTGGTCAGGATCGCGCCCACGATCCCTTCCGTCAGCGTCCCGGAGCGCTGATCCGGTTTCTGCACGATCTGCACCCGGAGCCCGGGGTGATGTCTGCCCGCCGTCGTCCATCCATCGCCGCCCTCCGCAGCGCGTGCGTTCTCCCGGCATCAGGAGGTCCCGTCCTGCGCAGGCGAGCGCCTGCCCTGTTTGGCGCGCCCGCGGCGCCGCTTCGCCTCCAGGCGGCGCAGGCGCGATCCGGCCGGGACCTGCGTCTGATGCCGTACCGGCGGGGGCTCCGCCGCTTGGCGCAGCAAGCGCACGAGGCGATCGAGGGCGTCTTGGCGGTTGGCGGCTTGGGTCCGAAAGCGCCGGGCCTCGATCGTCAGCACGCCGTCGGGGCCCATGCGCCGGCCCGCCAGCACCCGCACGCGGCTGCGGACCTCTTCCGGCAGCAGCGCGGTGCGCACCTGGAAGCGTAAGCGCACCGCGGACGCGACCTTGTTGACGTTTTGCCCCCCCGGCCCCGAGGCTCGCATGAACTCGAACTGGATGTCCTGCTCGTCGTCGATGGCGAGGCGGCGAGTGATGGAGAGCATTAAGCTTCCTGCGGCCCCTCTGGTCCGATCCACAGGGGGGCCGTCGGTTCTCCCCAGACGACCGCCGGGCGCAATCGCGGGCCTACCCGACAGACGGCTGGTCCCCTCTCTTTGACGAGGATCTCCGGTCTGAAGGGTACCACAGCAGCGGAGGCATGCGCGCGGGATTTCGATCCCGTGGTTTGCTGCATCAGTAGGTAAATGACTTGACGAATAATTTACAT
>DATJQT010000369.1:0-6635 GCA_035505475.1 Vulcanimicrobiaceae bacterium | reverse complement strand
TGCGTGAGCCTGTGCGGGTACGGGACCCTGGCGCAATTGATCGCGCTATTTAAGCGGCATAAAGTCACCGTCAGTGCGCCGAAGGGGATGCCCAAGGGCCTCTGCTATGCGATGTTCACCTGGAATTCCATCGGGATCATCGATCAGCAGTCGATGCTGAACATGACCTACGAGGCCTGGATTCGTAATCCGGTGACGATCATCAAGTAAGCCGCGCAGGCTCGGGCATGCTCGCCCGCGGGGCCACGGCGGAATCCCGTCGTGGCCCCGAGAACTCCCCGCAGAAAAGTGCTGGTCCGTCTGCCCAATCGAGATCATTCCTCTCGGGTGTCTAGCGTCGCTCGGCTTTTTTCCTGCCGTGGTTCCCCCTAGTTCGGTCCTGCCTCGGCCGAACCCGTCTCACCGGCCGCGGCGGCCGCCGTAACCGGTTTTCCAACTTCCTATCGGGTGATTTTAGCAGATCCGCGGCAATTGCTCGCCGCTCAGCATGTCCACGATGCGCGTGGCGCCGATCCGGCTTTCCAGGGTGACCAGCCCTTCCCTTGACTCCTCAACCCTGCCGATGTAGGCGGCATCTTTCCCTAGCGGGTGTGCGTGAAAGACCTGTAGCGCACGCTCGGCCTCCCCGGCCGGCACGAAGCAGACGCATCGCCCCTCGTTGGCCACGTACAGCGGGTCGAATCCCAGGATCTCGCAGGCCCCTTGGACCTCTTCGATCACCGGCACCGCGGCCTCGCGCACGTGAATGCGCACCCGGGCCGCCTCCGCAATTTCGATCAGGGCGCTGGCGAGGCCGCCGCGGGTGAGGTCGCGCAGGCAGTGGATGTCCAAACCGGCGGCGAGGAGATCCTGGACCAGACCGGAAAGGGGAGCGCAGTCACTCTCGATCGTGGTGTCGAACTGGAGGCCCTGGCGAACGGCCAGTATGGCCATGCCGTGACGGCCAAGATCGCCGCTCAAGAGCACGGCATCGCCGGGGCGGACACTGGAAGGTGTGATCACCCGGGTGTGCTCGATCCGGCCGATCCCGGCCGTGGTGATGAAGATGCCGTCCCCTTTCCCCCGGTCCACGACTTTCGTGTCGCCGGTGACGATCGGGACTTCCGCGGCCGCTGCGGCGCGGCGCATGGAATCCAGCACGCGCCGGAACGTCTCGAAGGACAAGCCCTCCTCCAGGATGAAGCTGGCCGAGAGCCCCAGGGGCCGCGCGCCTGCCATGGCGAGGTCGTTCACCGTCCCGTTCACCGCCAGGGAGCCGATGTCCCCGCCCGGAAAAAAGAGCGGCTGCACGACGTAGCTGTCGGTCGTGAACGCCAGGCGCACACCGCCCACCGCGAGCACCGCGCTGTCGTGCCGCTCTGCCAGGGCGGGGTTAGTGAAGGCCGGGACGATCACCCCTTCGATCAATTGATGCATCAGCCGCCCGCCACCGCCGTGGGCGAGCAGGATCTGCGCGTATTCGGTCTGCGGGATGGGACAGCTGACCGCGAACTCCTGCGCGTCCGTCATTGCGGCTCCACCGTCAAGGGAATGTCGTGCCGCCGGTAACGATAGTAAGCCGCGCAGGCGCCTTCGGAAGAGACCATGGGCGCCCCCAGCGGGTGCTCCGGCGTGCATCGGGTGCCAAAAGCCGGGCACTCGTGCGGCTTCAACGCGCCTTGCAGGACAAGACCGCTCAGACATTCCGAATCGGCATCGGACGACGTGGCGGCGCGGCCGAAACGCTCTTCGGCGTCGAAGGCGGCATAGGCGTCGGAGAGCCCCAGCCCACTCTGCGGGATCTCGCCCACACCTCGCCACTTGCGGGGGACGACCTGGAATACATCTTTGATCAGATTCCGCGCCGGCACGTTTCCCTCGCGCCGGACCGAACGGGCGTATTGATTCTCGACCTCGGCCCGGCCCGATTCGAGCTGGGCCACGCACATGGCAATTCCCTGGAACACGTCCAGGGGCTCGAAGCCGGTGACGACGATCGGAACGCGGTACCGTGCCGCGATCGGCTCGTATTCGGCGGTGCCCATCACGGCGCAGACGTGTCCAGCCGCGAGGAACCCTTGGACCCGGTTCTGGGGAGAGGAGAGAATCGCCTCCATGGCGGGCGGGACCAGGACGTGCGAAACCAGGACGGAGAAATTGGTGAGGCCGTCGCGTTTGGCTTGGACGACCGCCATCGCATTGGCCGGAGCGGTGGTTTCGAATCCGACCGCGAAGAACACGACCTGCTTGTCCGGATGCTCACGGGCGATCTGCAGGCAGTCCGATGGCGAATACACGATCCGCACGTCGCCGCCGCGCGCCTTGACGGTGAGGAGTTCGAGGGCGGTTCCGGGAACCCGCAGCATGTCCCCGAATGAGCAAAAGATGACCTCGGGCCGCGAGGCGATCTCGATGGCCTTGTCGATCAATTCGATCGGGGTGACACAGACCGGGCAGCCGGGCCCGTGGACGAGCGTGATGTCCTTCGGCAAGAGCGCGTCCACGCCGTATTTGACGATGGTGTGCGTCTGGCCCCCGCAGATCTCCATGATCGTCCAGGGCCGGGTGACCTGGCGGGCAATCAGGCGGGCATACCGCTGGGCCGCCTCCGCATTCCGATATTCATCCACGTATTTCATGGACAAAACCTTACGCGGGAGAGCCCTCAGCTCGTCCGAGGCGATCCATTTCCTGGAGATACGAAAACACCTCTTGCGCCTCGCTCTCGTCCAGGCGACTGATCGCCATGCCAACGTGTACGATCACGTAGTCGCCGACCTGCGCCTCGGGGACGCACGCAAGGTTGACATCCTTGACAATGCCACCAAAGCTCACCTGGCCGGTGCGTTCGAAGGGATCCGTTCCGCTAATGCTCAAGACTTTTCCGGGGACGGCTAAGCACATGGGTCTAACTCCTTCAGGCGGCATGCCGCCACGATTTGCCCGAGCGCGATGCCTCCATCGTTCGGGGGCACACGCTGATGCCAGGCGGGGGCAAAGCCTGCCGCGCCAAGCCGTTGCACCGCATGCTCCGTCAGATACCGGTTCTGAAAACATCCCCCACTGAGGACGACCACGGGCTCCCCGATTTTCCGAGCGATCGCGACGATCATGTCCGCCAGGGCGTTGTGAAATCTAGCCGAGATACGCGCGGGAGGCAACAGGAGCGCAAGATCCGACAGCACCGCCCGGACCAGGGGTTCCCAGTCGAGGACCAGAGGGCCGGCTTCGACGATTCGGAAAGGATACGAGTCCTTCTCCCTCTCGTCGAGCGACCATTCCAGCTCCATCGCGGCTTGCCCCTCGAAGCGGCACACCAGCCGGAGCCCGATCAGTCCTGCCACGGCGTCGAAGAGCCGGCCGGCGCTCGATGTCAGAGGAGAGTTCAAGCCAGCCGCAAGCGCCTGTGCCAAGATCCGCCGCTCCGCTTCTGGAAACGCCTTGACCGGAGCGAGATCGGTTCGGTGGAAGACTTCTGGCCCCAGTATCTCATACAAGACGCCCAGCGCGCTGCGCCGGGGTTCCGTCACGGCCCGCTCGCCGCCCGGCAGGCGAAAGGTCCGCAGGTGGGCGACGCGCTCGAAGCCGTCGCCCGTAATGCGCAGGAATTCTCCGCCCCAGACCGTACGATCCGTTCCATAACCGGTGCCGTCCCAGGAGACGCCGAGCGCCGGCCCGGTAATCTCGTTCTCGGCCATACAGGCAGCGGCATGCGCGTAATGATGCTGAATGCGTGCGACAGGCAGGCCGCTCGTATCCGCATAGCGAGTCGAGACGTAGTCCGGGTGAAGATCGCAGGCCACGGTTTCGGGCTTCAGTTCATATAGGGAGGTCAGATCGGCGGTCACGCGCCGGAAGGCGCTCAGCGCTTCCGGCGTCTCCAGGTCGCCAATGTGTTGGCTCAAGAAGACGTCGTGGCCTGCCGAGATAGCCACGGTGTTCTTTAAATGGGCGCCGACCCCCAACATGCATGGCAATTCGTTGTCCAGGTGAACAGGAAAGGGTGCGTATCCGCGTGCTCGGCGGAGAATCATTTCGCGCCCAAGCACGATCCGCGCGACCGAATCGTCCACGTGTCGTGCGATCGGCCGGTTGTGGACGAGAAAGCGATCGGCGACGTTCTGCAGGCGTTGCAGGGCATCTGTCTCATCGGTGCAGATCGGCTCGTCCGAGAGGTTGCCGCTGGTCGCGACCACCGGAATCTCCAGCTCCTGCAGCAGGATGTGGTGCAAAGGCGTGTACGGGAGCATGATGCCGAGATATGGATTGCCGGGCGCGACCGACGGCGCCAGCCCGGCGCCGTTCCCTTGTTTGCGTCGCAGAAGCGCAATCGGCGCTTCCGGTGAGCGGAGGAGCCGGGATTCGAGTGGGGAGAGTTCGACGTGCTGTTCCACCCAACTGAGCGATGGCGCCATCAACGCGAGCGGTTTTTCCTCGCGATGTTTGCGCTCGCGCAGCCGCAGGACGGCCGCCTCGTCGCCGGCATTCACGATGAGGTGGAATCCGCCCAGGCCTTTGACCGCGACGATCTTGCCGTTTCGAATGGCATCAACGGCTTGCCGGATCGCGTCTTGCCTCTGGGTAGCAACGGTCCCATCCTGCGACCAGAATGCGACGTGCGGCCCGCACGCAGGACACGCATTGGGTTGGGCATGGAACCGGCGGTCGGCGGGATTCTCGTACTCGGCCCGGCAATCGGGGCACATCATGAAGCCGGCCATGGTCGTCTGGGGACGATCGTACGGCAATGCACGGATAATCGAGAACCGTGGACCGCAGTTCGTGCAGTTCGTGAACGGATACCCATAGCGTCGATCGTTCGGATCGAAAAGTTCGCGCAGGCAATCCGCGCACGTCGCGATATCGGGCAGCACCACAGCCGACCGAGCGCCTGCAGTGTCGCTCGCACGAATCTCGAATTCCGTGAAGCCGGCCAGCGGAAGGAGCGAGTACTCGAGACTCTGGATGGACGCCCGGGGAGGACGCTCGTCTTCGAGTCGGAGCAAAAAGGTTTCGAGTAGGTCGGGGGTGCCTTCGATTTCCAGGAACACACCCTGCGGGGAATTCTTCACCCAGCCCGGCAGGCTCATCTGGGTCGCGAGTCGGTACACGTAGGGACGAAACCCCACCCCTTGCACCGCGCCCCGGATCACGGCGCGGAGCCGTTGTCGTTCTGTCATATTGTCCGTAATCTCCCGCGTCATTCTAGGGTGAGAAGCATGGCACCGCAAGGTGTTTGGGCCGCCAGACGCCCTGCTAGACAACACCATCCGATGGCGTGCACGCTCTTTGACAACAGCGTGAGGGGAATGGGAGAATCGGCCGGAAACGACTCCTTCCAGGAGGTCCCTTGAACTCAGCTCAGAACACAGTCGCTGAACAACTCGGGCGTGCGAGCCGCGTTGCGGTCTTGACCGGGGCGGGGATTTCGACGGCTGCAGGCATCCCGGATTTTCGCGGCCCAAAGGGGTTGTACGTGACTCGGCAATACGACCCGGAGCGGACGTTCGATATCACATGCTTCGATGCGGACCCGACCTATTTCTTCGCATTTGCGCGAGACTTCGTGCATCTGCTGGACACGATCACTCCGACGTTCACGCATCGCTTTCTCGCGCAGCTCGAGGCGATGGGAAAGCTCGATCGGGTGATCACGCAGAACATTGACGGACTACATCAGCGGGCGGGCAGTCAGGAGGTCATTGAGGTGCACGGGAGCATCCGGACCGGCCATTGCCGAGCCTGCCGGACGGCGTACGATCAGGAGACGATGAAACGGATGATCCTGGCCCAGGACATAGCCAGGTGCACGTGCGGCGGGGTCGTGAAGCCGGATATCGTGTTCTTCGGCGAGCCGGTTCAGGGTATGGCCGAAGCCGAACGGGCGGCGTATGAATCGGACCTGTTTCTGGTGATCGGATCCTCTCTCACCGTATATCCCGCAGCGCTGCTTCCGCAATCCGCCGGCGGCCAGGTGATCGTCGTCAATCAAGGGCCGGTCGAAATTGCCTCGCCCCGCTGGATGCACGTCAACGAAGCCGCCGATTCTTTGTTCACCGACGTTGCGGCGGCCCTGGGCATGGCTGTGTCTTGAATGACTGTTGTTGAACGCAAGGCTAAAACATTCATGAGATGTTCAGTGAAGGCGGAGCTAGAAGCGATTGCTGAGGTCCAGGCTATTCCAGTTCACGGATCGAGAGAATGACGAAAGAGAATGGTACCACCGAGCGCGGTATTACGATCCACGCGGGCGAACCCATTCTTCAAACAGGCCACGAAATGCTTGAGGCATTGTCGGCCGTCTTTTTGCTTGCGGCTCATACGAATACTCGTATAATCGGTGTATGAAGTCGCCGCGGTTCGTCGGGACAGTCCGGACGGACTTGGCGCGCTTTCCGAAAGCGGCCCGCCTGCGCGCCGGGCACGAGCTCTACATGGTGCAGGTCGGCCGGGAGCCGGCAGACTGGCGCCCGATGCCCAGCATCGGGCCGGGCGCCTGCGAGATCCGGGTTCGGGTGGCCGCCGGCGCCTTACGGGTCTTTTACGTCGCCAGGCTGGGCGACGCGATGTATGTGCTCCACGCTTGCCGGAAGACGACGGCGCACACGGCCCGGCGCGACATTGCGCTTGCAATGCAGCGCTACCGGGAAGCCCAG
>DATJQT010000368.1:0-3755 GCA_035505475.1 Vulcanimicrobiaceae bacterium | reverse complement strand
CGCCTCATCGCCGATCGCCGGCCGCCGTTCCTTCCGGTCGACGCGCTCAAGAGCGATGCGCACCTGGAGATGCACACGCGGGGCGGATGAGGACTGTCTCCAGGCGCCGGGTGTGCCTCCCGAAAACTTGTAGCCATCAATTCAATTGGGTTTCTCGGCGATTTGCATCAAGCTGCCCGCTTTAGATAATCGCTTCGAGAACAACAGACCCACTTCCCCCAGCGGCTCAAGACCAGGGGAGCCAGTGCGGTGTCTGCTCCCGTATACGCACCGGGGCCACCAGGCAGACGGACGCCGTACTGCCCAAGCCCCTCAGACTCGTGGGGGTGACCGGGCTCCACTCCATCCGCTCCCGGAAATGGCGGATTGCGCCTACGTCAGCAGTCCCCGGTCAGGCTGCCCGGGCGCTTCCCGCGGTATCAGATCAGGTCCGCTACCCGCGGAAATGCATCCCGCCAGGGTAGTGCATTCCGCCGAACAGGTACCAGATCACCACCACGAGCAGGACCACCCCGACGATCCCCAGACCACCGCCGGTCCCCCAGCGGGAATACCCGTAGTAGCCGCCGCCACCGCCGAACAACAGCACGAAGAGAAGAATGAGGAGTAGCATCGAAGGTCTCCTTTTCGCGGATGCCGGGATGGCCAGTTGGACTGCCCGGCATACCCCGCTGCACGTTGGAAGATGCAAGGACAGGTCCGCAGGCCTCTTCGAATGGCGTCCCGGAGGTTCCGTCCGGTAAAAACGCCGGGTTGGACGGGGCGCCCCCTCTCCGGAGGACTGGCAGGAGCCCTCCAAGATTCTGGAGCGGCTCCAAGAGCTCGGATGCACCCCGGTGCGGGGAGAGGCCGCGCGTGCTGAAGGGCGCCGTGCGCACCCTCGCTGAGGCCTGCGGCCTCCAACCCCCGGCAATCGAGGCGCGAGGGCGCGGGTCAGCGAAGCGGCGGAGGCGGTGGACGCTCCCGGGGGGGGGCCGAACCCTTCTCTGAGAGCTGGTGGGATCGACCACGCATGCCCAGCTGGCGAAGCCGCCCGCGGTCCCTGCGGCGCCGCTCACCGCCATAGCAAACCTTCTCGCCGTGCGCCGGAACGGGGCGGCGGCCGGCTCCCTCGCCGTCCAGATTGCAGCCGCCCTCCTGCGCGACGGGCGCGTCGGTGGCTACGCGCGGACGCCGACAGTGCCCCTGCCGTTCTGACGCGGGACGCTCCCCCGACCGTGACGCGCACCGGAGACGCCGGACGTGGTGCACTCCGACCTGTCGTTCCCGAAAACCCGTACCAGCCGATTCCGTGAGGATTTAACGTCGCTACGACTCGCTTTGCCGTGCGCCTTGAACTGATCAGCCAGGTCCCATGCGCTCGCGAGTTACGTGAGAGGCGAGGAGTGCCCGGGCGGCCCAGAGCGGGGAGCGTATAAATAAAACATGTCCCTAGCGGGACCCAACCGTGCGTGGACATTCACCATCGAGGGATTAGCCCCTCCCCAGATCATGAGGGAGTGCCGTGGCAAAGAATGGCGGGCGATTAGGGAACAAGACAGCGATTATTACCGGCGCAGGTGCCGGGATTGGCCGGGCGATCGCGTTGCGCTACGGTGCCGAGGGGGCGAATGTGATCGTCAACGACATCAACGCGGCGAGCGCCGATGACACGGCCCAGGCAATCGTCACGGCCGGCGGCTCAGCGATCAGTGTGGTCGCAGGCGTGGCCGATAAGATGCAGGTTGACCAGCTCTTCGATAGGACGCTGGAGCGCTTCAAGACCATCGACGTGCTGGTAAATAACGCTAGCCTAACCAGCACGATGCGTCATTTTCTAGAGGCCGATGAGCAGTGGTGGGATCGGATTCTAACGGCCAATCTCAAGAGCGCGTTTCTGTACGCGTTGCGCGCCGCCCGGGTGATGGTCCGCCGTCGAATGGGCTCGATCATCAATATGTCCAGCGGCGGGGCCTCGCGCGCGCACCGCGGCAATGCCGCCTACGATGCAGCGAAGGGTGGCGTCGAGACATTGACCCGAGCCCTCGCACTCAATCTGGGACCATACGGCGTGCGCGTGAATGTGCTGGTACCTGGTTCGATCAACTCCAAGGGCAGGGACGAGAGCACGCTCCGCGAGCGTGGCATGACCATGCCGCTCGGCCGCGACGGTGATGTGGCCGAGTTGGCCGGGCCGGCAGTGTTCCTGGCCTCCGACGACGCCAGCTACATCACCGCGCACATGCTGGTTGTTGACGGGGGGCTGCTGGCCCAGCAGCGCTCGGCCCAGGTCGATATTTTCCCACTTCGCCTGTTCCCAAAGCTTGATTAGCTCTGGGAATGGGTCGAGTCGCTTGCCCGGCTGCACCTCCGTGTGGGAGGTGCGCTTGAGTTGGCTTGAAGTGCTTCCTACAGTGGTGGAAGGTGCAGCAGATTGGGGAAAGCACTCACCGCCCGATGGGCCTCGCTCTGGGTGAACGTTGACGGCCTGTTCCTGTTCCCAGACCCCTTCGTGTGAACGAATCTTCTGCCTATATGCTTGACGAAAGCCTCCTCGGTGGCGATTCTTTGGACGTGAATACGCGCGGGCTGATTTCGCGCGGCAAGAAAGGAGTGGAATCATGGCCACAGTGCAGGCGGGCCTTGAGGTAGCCAATCCCCAGGCCTATCGCGAGAAGCTGTTCACGCTGCTTGGCGACCGAAAGCCTTTGGAGGTCTTGGCGCACACGGCGTCCACCTTGGCCGCCATCGTGCGTCAGAATACGGCGAAGGTATTGCGCACCCGGCCGTTTGCCGGCAAATGGACGCCCAATGAGATCATCGGCCATCTCGTGGACAGCGAATGGGTGTACGGGTATCGCCTGCGGCTGATCCTGTGCGAAGACCATCCGATCATTCTGGGCATGAACCAGGACTTGTGGGTGGCCGGGCAGCGATACGATGAGCGTGAGCCAGCGGAGCTCGTGGACACGTTTCGGACGATGCGCCAGTTCAATCTGGCGGTGTGGCACCGCCTGTCCCCGGCGGAGTTGCAGCGCGCCGGCCAGCACAATGAGCGCGGTCCGGAGTCCTTGGACATGACCTTGCGGATGCTGGCCGGGCACGATCTGTCGCACCTGGACCAGATCACGCGGTATATTTCCGCCGTTCGGCAGCGGGAATAGGTCCGCGGCGGCGGTAGGAAGGGGCCGCGCGCAGGCGCGATACCGCCGAGGGGAAGTGTCGTTACGCAGGCAGGAGGCCAGGCGCCATGGAAAATACCGGTCGCTGGACGGCCGGTCGGGTGATTGCGGCCGTCATCATTTGGACGCTGTTCAGTAATGTGATTTGGATGTTCGTCGTCGCCGTGTCCTCCCTCGTGGCCGTCGCGCGCTGGGATTGGGAGATGGTGGGGCGGTACGGTTTGCGCGGGCTCTACGCGTGCCTGGCCACCGCAGTCGTGGTGCTGGTCTGCCGTACCCTCTATTACCGCACCGCAGAGGGCCGCGGAGTAGCCGGCTAGACTCTTTCGAAGACGCCGCGCTGTGTGGTTCATGCAGTGGGCGAGGTGTGATCCCTGGTAGGGTCGAAGGATGGCGCGGTACTCCTTAGGCTCCCCTTGGCTGTGTCCGCCGTTTCCAGCTTCGTAGTGCCCGGTGGTGCGCAATAAATAGAAACGCGCCTCACGCCGCCAGTTCCAAGCCCCCCGCTTGGCCTTGGATAAGCTCGCTCTGGCATCGAAACACCAAAACGCCTGAGGCACACAGGAGAGTGAACCAGTGCAGCGGTTGAAGGGC
>DATJQT010000367.1:0-2159 GCA_035505475.1 Vulcanimicrobiaceae bacterium | reverse complement strand
GAACCCTGCACAGCCGCCATTGACCCCCGGCATCGTCTTCGAGAACCTGCAAGCCCACCAACGCACGGCTGCGCTTAAAGCCGCGATCGAGCTGGATGTCTTTCGGGCGGTCGGCGAGGGACCCGGCGATGTCGCATCGATCGCGCGACACGCCAAGGCGTCGGAGCGGGGCATCCGAATTCTCTGCGATTACCTCGTCGTCGCCGGCCTGCTGGAGAAGGCGGGCGGCCGGTACCGGCACACGCCGGCCAGCGCGGCCTTCCTCGATCCCCGCTCGCCGACCTGCCTGGCCTCGATCGCCCGTTTCCTCTCGTTGCCGGAGATGCGCCAACCGTACGAACACCTCGCCGACATCGTGCGCAATGGGCGGACCGTGCTGCCCGGCGCGGGCTCCGTGGAGCCCGAGAATCCGATCTGGGTGGAATTCGCGCAGAGCATGGGGCCGATGATGGGGCCGATGGCGGGGCCGCTCGGGACGATCGTGCTGGACGGCCGCAACGGGCCGATGAAGGTGTTGGACATCGCCGCCGGCCACGGCCTGTTCGGGATCGAAATCGCCAAGCAGAACCCCCAGGCACACGTCACGGGACTGGATTGGGCGCCGGTGTTGCGGGT
Source organism: Vulcanimicrobiaceae bacterium (assembly GCA_035505475.1). Taxonomy (GTDB): domain Bacteria; phylum Methylomirabilota; class Methylomirabilia; order Methylomirabilales; family 2-02-FULL-66-22; genus 2-02-FULL-66-22. The sequence continues at coordinate 1,544 of DATJQT010000367.1, read as the reverse complement.
CGCCCTGGACAACGCACGGCGTGCCGGGGTGCAGGATCGCTACAACATGCTACCGGGCGACGCCTTCGCCGTAGAGTTTGGTGGGCCGTACGATGCGGTGCTGCTGACCAACTTCCTCCACCATTACGACACGGAAACCTGTGTCACGCTGCTGAAGAAAGTGCGACGCGCGCTCAAGCCCGACGGCTGCACCGCGACCTTGGAATTTGTACCGAACGAGGACCGCGTCTCGCCGCCGATCCCGGCGGCGTTCAGCATGACGATGCTCACGTCCACCGCGGCGGGGGACGCCTACACGTTTCGGGAGCTGTCCGCCATGCACGAGCAGGCCGGCTTCCGGAACGTGACGGCCCATCCCATCCCGCTGAGCCCGCACACGATCGTCATGGCGCGGCCGGCCTGATCGAGCCCACGGGGTGCGCATTCGATTGTCGGTTCCGGTGCGGTCGTGACTAATATGCTGGCCGGGCCCCAAGGCCGGGTGAGACGTAAGGCTTTTCTGCTTCTGCGGACGTGACCCATTAGTTCCCCTGAAATGCCCTTTCCTTCGTCGAGAGATTTCCATTCTCATCTCAGCCGTACCGCAATTTGACGCTGACCCTGCCGAAGATGCCGAAATCCCCATGGACTTCATCGCCGGGTGCGATCGGCACGGGCGTGATGCACGTCCCGGTGCTAATCACCTGACCGGCGGCGAGGGGCAGGCCCAGGCGCGATAGCTCGTTAACGAGCCAGGTGAGGGCAAGGCGCGGGTCGCCAAGGACGTTCTCGCCCTTGCCTTCGCGCTCGATGCTGCCGACGCGGCACACGACGCGATGCTGGGCCAGATCCACGGCGCGCCATGCCGCGGGCGTAGGTTCGCCCAACACAAAGAGATGGGCGCAGGCGTTGTCCGCGATGAGCTGCGGCGCGCCCGAAACGGTGAAGTCCGCGAAGCGGGAATCGGGCATTTCGATGGCCGGGTGCAGGGCGTCCACCGCGCCCATCACCTCCGCGACCTCGTAGAGCGTGCCGCGCGGCGGCAGGTCGCGCCCCAGGCGGAAGGCGAACTCCATCTCCGCGACCTTCATATGGTTAATCCCGAAGGGCAGTTCCGCCCCGCTCGCACTCACGTGCTCAGCGAGCAGCCGTCCGGCCAGCGGTTCGCTGACATTGATATGTTTCTGGCCGGCGCGGCTGGTCGCGGCGATCTTCCAGCCGAACAGGGCACGGGTGCTGTGCGCCTCGAGCCGCGCCTGAATCGCGTACCCTTCCGCTCGCGTCGCCGGGCGCAGTGCCCTGGGCAGCTCCGCGATCGTTGTGCCGTCCTGCCAGCACCGCCACAGCAGGTCGGAAGCCGACTGGATCTCTGCGGCACTCAGCATGCCTGCCCTCCTCGATCGGTTCACATCTCCGGGTCCACAGGTGAAGGACGCACCCGGTTCGCAGTGTGTCGCCGCCTGCCCGGGCCGTCTCGCGTCTGCCAGGCGCTAACGGGCGGATCAACGAATCCTACCACACGCGCCTGCGCCGCGCCCGGAAACCGAAGAGCTTAAATCATTAGA
>DATJQT010000366.1:0-1856 GCA_035505475.1 Vulcanimicrobiaceae bacterium | reverse complement strand
TCCGGGGTGGGCCGCGCGAGCCGATAATAGCATGGTGCTGGCGCGGAATGCGCTGGGGCGCAACTAGATCCGGCCGATGGAGGTAGGTGCACGAAAAAATCGGGTTGTCGCCGAGTCTATGAATCCGCTATGCCCGGGCGGCGAAGCGATCAGGGAGGGAATGTGTTCATTCCAGGAGAAGAGGCTTTCGGGGCCCTCGACGAATGGGCGCCGGAGCCGGGTTCGGTTGTCTGTTGGCATCCCTCACCCGCCTCGCTTGCCAAGGTCCGGCAAGCTCCGGTAAGCGCCGTGCCGGCCAGCCATCAGCAAGCCCGGCACCTGCGTAACTTCGTCGACCATGCAGGCCGTGGGGTCGATATGTCGCGGCTGTGCATCGGCAGTTGGGACATGCCCGGCCAGTGCGACATTCGGGTCCTCACCTACGTCATCAACACTCACCTTCGGCGGCACGACACCTATCACAGCTGGTTCGAGTTTGCCGATGGCGACCGTATCCTTCGGCACACACTGCGCAATCCCGGCGACATTCAATGTGCTCCGATCAAGCACGGCGAGATGACGCCGGAGGCTTTCCGGGAGCACATAGTTTCCACGCCGACCCCCCTGGAATGGGATTGCTTCAGGTTTGCGATCATTCAGCGCGCCGATCACTTCACCTTCTGCTTTGCCATCGACCATCTCTACATCGACGCGCAGTTCCTTGGTGCGATCCGCCTCGAGCTGTATCTGATGTACACCTCGCTGCTCGCCGGCGGAGCGCCCCCAGCGCTGCCCACCCCGGGCAGCTACACGGATTACTGTGTGCGCCAGCACGAGTACACCTCCGCCCTCACGCTGGACTCCCCGCAAGTGCGCGGCTGGGTCGACTTCTTCGAAAAGAACGACGGAACCCTTCCGGACTGCCCGGTGTCGCTCGGCGACGGTTCCGGGTCCTGCGACCTGATGTTCGTGCGGGTGATGGACGAACGGCAGACCGCCAACTTTGAATCTGCTTGCATCGCCGCGGGCGCGCGCTTCAGCGGCGGCGTGTTCACGTGCGCCGCGCTCGCCCAATACGAATTGACCGGTGCCGAAACGTATTACGGACTTGTCGCGTGCGATACCCGCAGCACTCGGGCGGAGTTCCTGACAATCGGTTGGTTCACCGGCTTCGTCCCGATCACCATCCCCGTCGACGCATCGTCTTTCGGTGATACCGCCCGCGCCGCGCAGCAGTCGTTTGATTCGGGCAAAGCCCTGGCGAACGTCCCGTTCAGTCGCGTGCTGGAATTGGCGCCGTGGCTGAGGATGCCGCACGGCCGCGTCCCGCTGCTGTTCCACCTCGACGCCAGCAGCCCTCCGCTGTCCACCATCGTCAAGTCCGAGTGGGGCGGGTCGAACATCAAAATCCACCACGACGGCGGGGTCCCGGCTCGATTCGATTTGCGCGTCAACCGTTACGAGAACGAGACGCACGCCATGGTGTTCTTCCCTGACAATCCGGTCGCGCGCGAGTCGGTCAGCCGTTACATAGAGACGCTGAAATCCATCTACATCCGGGTCGCCGAGGGCCGCGCCGCGCTGGCGCCGCTCTGCAGCGCCGCCGCACTCTAGCGGCAACCCGTTTGATCAGGCCTGCTCGGCCTGGGCCGCGTCGACGTCGAAGGCCTTGATTTGCTGTACCAGGTCCTCCAGGGCCGCCGGCGGCAGCGCTCCAGCCTGGTTGAACAGCAGCTTGCCCCTCTTGAAGGCCATCAGCGTCGGGATCGACCGGATCTGGGCGGCCGCCGCGAGCTGTTGCTCGGCCTCGGTGTCGACCTTGGCGTACACGACGTCGGGGTGCTTCTCCGACGACTCCTGGAACGTCGGCGCGAACT
>DATJQT010000365.1:0-1148 GCA_035505475.1 Vulcanimicrobiaceae bacterium | reverse complement strand
CATCGGGACCAAGGGGCCGGAGCCGCGGGCCATGGCGGGGACGCCGCAGGCCGATTCGGGCGGCGGGCTGGACCCGCGGCGCACGGGCGTGCGGGCACTGGGCTCGTACTGGGGCGGGGGCGGAGAGAACATCGACGCGATTTCGGGAAACCTGAACTTCACGATCGCGCTGTTCAGCCCGCAGACGCGAAACGGGAACAAGACGACGTTCGCGCTGAGCTACAACTCGCAGATCTGGCGGCAGGACGGCGGCGGCATCACGCTGCTCGGGCAGGATACCGGGTACGGACTGGGGTGGAAGCTGCAGGCGGGGTCGATCACGCCGGTGTGGGCGGCGGGCGGAACGATCGATCATTACCTGTTCACGGATTCCAGCGGGGCGGAGTACAGCCTGAGCGTGAACAAGTCGCCATCCCACGTTCGTCTCATGGGCAAGGGCCGGAAGGAACGCATCTCGCCGATCTGGCCGGAAACTGCCGATCTGGTAACGGCGTTGATTCGACGACAACCGCGGAAACCCGACGAGCCTATTTTCGTGAATCGATACAAGTCGCCGCTGACGGCCTCCGGCTTCCGCTTCCGATTGGCCTGGCTCGATTCGCTGTGAGGGCGGGCATCATGAAAACGAGTTCTCGTGTAAGCCTGGATTGGCGGACTATAAGAGCCACACACCCGGTGGCCCAGGTAGACTCTACATCGAACATCGAGCGGGATGGCCTTCCCCCGGTCATCCCACGTCTGGATGGCAAAGCCGCGCGCCATCGTTGGGATCGTCGCGTGGAGCAGGCCGCAGAATGGCAACGGGCCGTGATCGTTCTCAAGCCCGTCATGGTCCAGTAAGCGCGTGGGCGGGCCACCTGGCCTCCCAGTCAACTTGGAGTCCCCGTTATTGCCTCCTTCACTGGTACCTCAGTGACACTATTGGATCGACTTTGATGGCCCGGCGTGCCGGGATCGCGGTACCCAACATGGCTGCCAACGCCAGTACCAGCGCGACCGTTACATACGTCAGGGGATCGGCCGGTTTCACACCCACCAGGAACGCGCTCAGTACTCGGGTCAGGACGAAAGATGCCGCGAGCCCAACGGCGAGACCGGCGATCAGTTGCCGCATTCCCTGTGCGAACACCATGCCGAGGATGGTCCGC
>DATJQT010000364.1:0-2365 GCA_035505475.1 Vulcanimicrobiaceae bacterium | reverse complement strand
GGGAATTGCCAAGGACGGGGCGAAGATGGTCACCGCGGTGGCTTGTGCCCAGGTTCCCAAGATCACGGTCATTATCGGCGGGTCCTACGGCGCCGGCAATTACGGCATGTGCGGCCGCGCCTACGGGCCACGCTTCCTGTTCATGTGGCCCAATGCGAGCATCTCGGTCATGGGCGGCGAGCAGGCGGCGAGCGTACTGGCGATCGTGAAGCGCGAGGGCATCGAGGCGGGCGGCGGCCGCTGGAGCGAGGTCGAGGAGGAAGAGTTCAAGCAGCCGATCCGCGAACAGTACGAGGCCGAGGGCAATCCGTATTACGCGACCGCCCGGCTGTGGGACGACGGCATCATTACGCCGCAGGAAACCCGCCGCGTGCTGGCACTGGCGTTCTCCGCCGCACTCAACGCGCCGATCCCGGAGACCCGCTGGGGCGTGTTCCGGATGTAGGAAGGGGACGTAAGTCTTTGATTTTCGCCATAGGTGACAGATTCGCCATAGATGACATGCCCTCACGGGAGGGCCACATCATTGATGACGGGGCTCGCATAGATGACGGACGGCGCAAAGATGACGTCGGAGATCTGGCCTGCACCCGGTTTCGCAGACACCGAGTTTAGGTGTCATGATGAAACGGGAGGTGCGACATGGTGCGAAGATGGCACGGACGGGAGTTCAAGCTTGAGGCGGTGCGGCTTGTTCGTGAGGGCGGAGCGTCTGCGGCGCAGATAGCCCGCGATCTGGGGATTCATCCCCATCTGCTGCACAAGTGGACCAAGGAGTTTGAGGTTGATCCGGAGCATAGCTTTCCTGGCCAGGGGAAGATGAAGCCGGAGCAGCTCGAGATCGAGCGGCTGCGGCGTGAAGTGCAAAAGCTCAAGGCCGAGCGGGACATCCTAAAAAAAGCCGCGGCCTACTTTGCGAAGGAGAGCACGTGAAGTTCAGCTTCATCGCAAAGCACCGGGGGATTTGGCCGGCGGCATGGATGTGCGAGGCGCTCGGTGTCTCGCGCGGTGGTTTCTATGCGTGGCTGACGCGACCGCGCAGCGCGCGCAGCCGAAGTAACGAGGACCTGGCCGCAAAGATACGCGCCAGCTTCCTGGCCAGCCATCGGACCTATGGGGCGAGGCGGGTATTACTCGACATGATCGATGAGGGGGTCGCCTGCGGCTTGCATCGGATCGAGCGATTGATGCGGCTGCACGGGTTGCAGGCGCGTCCGCGCCGGCGGCGCCTGCCGCCCGATCTGGGTAAGCGGCCGGCGGCCGCCGTCGCGGCGAATGTGCTCGATCGCAGCTTCCAGGCCCCGGCTCCCAACCGCAAATGGATCGCTGACTTCACCTGCATCCGGACAGCGGAGGGCTGGCTTTACGTGGCGGCCGTGCTCGATCTCTTCTCGCGGCGGGTCGTCGGCTGGTCGATGAGCGCGCACATGACGGCCCAACTCGTTACCGATGCTCTGACGATGGCGATCTGGCGGCGCGGCAAGCCGGAGGCGTTGCTGCACCACTCCGACCGGGGAAGCCAATACACCAACGAACAGTTCCAGCGCTTGCTGGTCGACCATGGCATTACCTGCAGCATGAGCCGGTCCGGCAACGTGTGGGATAATGCCGTCATGGAGAGCTTCTTCTCCTCGCTCAAGACCGAATGGACAGCGCGTAGGACCTATCGAACTCGCGACCAGGCGAGAGCCGACGTGTTCGATTACCTCGAGCGCTTCTACAATCCCAGGCGGCGGCACTCGACACTCGGCTATCTCTCCCCCGCGGAGTTCGAAATGCGGGCGACGTCAGCTTAGGATGCTGTCAACTAAACCGGGGGCAGCCCAATCACGCACGTGGACTTGGCTGTCCCCCCGCGGGGGGCTTGCCATAGCCGACGAATTCTCCAGCTCTGTCCTCGCGCAAGTCTTGATATTCGCCATAGGTGACAGAACTCGGCATAGATGACGGTTCTCATTGACCGCCGTTTGGTTGCATTCCGCCGCCGTCTTAGAGCGGTGAGGCGGCGCACGGCCGTGCATACACACAAATCAACCATAGATGACACATTTGCCATAGGTGACGCGCCGGGCGGTTAAGCTCGCCCCACCTGACTTGCGCCTATGCGCCAACCAGACTCCGCTAAACTGTTGGTTTTTGCCATAGATGACGGAATTTCCATACATGACATGCGTACCGCCGCACGCGGCGGAAGACGTAATGTCCCTTTGCTGGCCATCCCCATAGGTGACGTTGGCCTGCATAGATGATGGGGTGGACGGCCCCCGACGGCATCATCGTGCCAAACTGGAAGTGTGTGATTCGCTCCAGCACAAGGGGACCGTCCATGACGAAGGTTAGCATGATTGGTTTGGATCTTGGGAAG
>DATJQT010000363.1:0-1303 GCA_035505475.1 Vulcanimicrobiaceae bacterium | reverse complement strand
GTGGTCCGACGGCACCGCGGACGAGCACACCCACTAGGGTGTGTCAGTAGATCCCGACTTTGAGGCGTGTCATGCTGAGCGCGCGACCTGTCCGCCGTAGCCTTGGCGAACGCTGGCAGCATCCACCTCAGCTCCGTTGCGGGCTCCAGCACCGTCCAGCTGGATTCGTCGCTTCGCTCAGAATGACTCCTGGTTTGATGACACGCCCTGGCCGGCTGCCCAGCCGGACCGGCCACAAGACCGTTCGGCCCTTACGGAACTCTTGATGCGCCCCCTCCGGTTTTCAATCAACGTCACGTTGGACGGGTGCTGCGATCACCGGGCGGCGATCCCGGACGAGGAGCTGCATCGGCATGCGGAGGAAAACCTCGCCCGCGCCGACGCGCTCCTCTTCGGCCGGGTGACCTACGAGCTGATGGAGAGGGCCTGGCGGCCCTCGGTGCGGATGGAGTTCTGGAGGGACGGGATGCCGCCTTGGATGGAACCATTTGCCCGGACGATCGACGGGGCGAAGAAGTACGTCGTGTCGCGCACCCTGGAGCGGGTCGACTGGAACGCGGAGCTCCTGCGCGGGGATCTGGGGCCGGCGGTCCAGCAGTTGAAGGAGCAACCGGGCAAGGGCCTGTTCGTGGGTGGCGTGAAACTCGCCCAAGCCTTGGCGGAGCTGGGATTGATCGACGAATACGAGTTCATCGTGCATCCGCGGCTGGCGGGCCATGGACCGACGTTATTCGCGGGGCTGACGAAGCCGGTCGATCTGAAGCTGGTGGGCCGGCTGGAGCTCGGCTCGGGGGCAGTGGCGCTGCGCTATGCGCCGAGACGGTAGACCGGCGCCGCGCCAATCCCGGTATCCCTTCCAGTTTCCAGTCGCCGTCAGCCGCCCGGTCTGGCAGGCCTCTGAACGGGCCGGCAACTTGCGGCCATCCGCGTGAAGCCCAAGCTCATCGTTCCGATGCTGACCTGCCGCGATGCCGCGGCGGAGATTGAATTTTGTCGGAAGACCTTCGGAGCGGCGGTGCTCTCCCGGCGCGAGGGGGCTGACGGCCGCGTCATCCATGCGACCCTCAAGGTTCATGAATCCCTCGTAATGGTCCATGAGGTCTCGCCGCATCTTGCCAGCCGGGCGCCGGAACCCGACGGAAGCTCGCCGGTGGTCCTGTACCTTTATGGCGACGCGGTGGACCCGGTGATCGCGCGGGCGGTTGCCGGGGGAGCACGCGTGATCCTGCCGCCCCAGGATCAATCGTGGGGTGATCGGGTCGGGCGAATAATCGATCCACAGGGCCATGTGTGGAATATCGCC
>DATJQT010000362.1:0-3501 GCA_035505475.1 Vulcanimicrobiaceae bacterium | reverse complement strand
CCTCGCCGAAGACTTCGTCCGCGAGCTCGCGCCGAAGCTCGGCAAGGCCCACGCGGGCATCAGCCACGAGGCCAAGGACGCCCTCCTCGCCCACCCCTGGCCCGGCAACATCCGCGAGCTGCAGAACGCTATCGAACGCGCCCTGATCCTGTCGGACGACGGCCTGCTCACGGCGGCACAGCTCGGCCTCACCACCCCGATCGCTCCGCCGCGCGCCGCCATGTCCCCGGCCGTCCCGTCCCCGGCGCTCGAACCGCGCCCCCCCGACGTGAACGCCCTGGCCGGCCTCGAGAAGCAGATGATCGTGGAGGCGCTCCGGCAAGCAGGCGGCAACAAGTCCCGGGCCGCCGCCGCGCTCGGGTTGAGCCGCACCCGGTTTTACACACGCCTGCGCCATCTCGGTCTCGTCGACTAACGCGCGGTCGCCTCCTGTCCTGCTTGATTCTGCACAACCCTGCCTGGAACCGATCAACTGATGCGCGCAACCGAGCGGGGACCCGGGGCGAGGAGACTGCTAGCGCGCACAACCTTTCGTTTTCCTTGCACACCAGTGTCAGCGCCAAGGTTGGCCTACCGTTTGCCTCTCCATCGGCCAGTGCACATTTCACACACCGAAAGTGGAGAGGAGAAGGCACATGAACACCGAGGTCACCGTCCACCCAAAGCTGCAGCACTACGGGCTGGCCACGGCCCACCTAGATGCCATGATCGAGTGGTACCAGAAGGTCCTGGGGATGACCGTCAACCGTCGCGTGACGCCGTCGGCCGGCGCACAGGACGGGGCGCCGTTTTCGGCCTTCGCGTTTGTCAGCAACGATGAGGTCGATCATCGTCTCGTCTTGTTCGAGATTCCCGGCCTTGTCGCCGATCCCGACAAACGCCGCCATGCCGGATTGCAACACGTCGCCTTCGAATACTCGACTCTCGACGATCTGCTAGGCACCTATGTTCGGCTCAAGGGGTTGGGCGTCCTGCCGCGGTGGGCCGCCGACCATGGCCTGGGGACGTCCTTCTATTACGAGGATCCGGACGGCAACGTCGTCGAGATCAACGTCAACAATTATGGTAACGCTTGGACGGCGACGGAGCATCTGAGGACCGGGCCCCACATCCTGGCGCCCGTCGATCCCGAAAAGATGCTCGCGGCGCGCCAAGCCGGCGCGTCTCCGTGGGAATTGCATGAGCGGGCCGTGGCCGGAGAGTTTGCCCCCGCAAAGTCGTTCGATGCGCGGACACGCTTCGGAGCCGGGCCGCAACCGAAGAAGGTCGCATGACAGCGTACACTGTGGTCATTACCCTCCTCCTCGTGTCCCCGTGGGCATTGGTCGGGGCGATGGTCGTAAGCGCCGCCCTGGCCCGCCTCCAGCTGGGCCGGCGGAACGGGGGTGCACACTAGGCCCGCAGGGATCCGCCCTCCAGGGGACAGTGGGTGGCGTCCTCGAATTCGCCGGCATCCCGATCGGTACGTCGGTTAATTTCGACTGAAGTTGATCCGTCGGCGCTCGAGCTCACATGCGCTGAAAATTCAAGCCGCCACCCACTTTTCCCAAAGCCGACGGGTAGCTTGGCTCTTCGCGCTTGAAGTGGGATCCTTGCCTGCCCGAGCCTCTCGCCTTTCTCGTATCGGCCGTGGTCGTCCGCGTGTGAAATGACATCCGGAACCAGGCCGAGACCGGGCGGTGAGCCCGATCCTAGCCGCGTCTCCGGCCGCCTTGACACGATTCCGCGCCAGACTCCGGCGCAGCCCCTCGCCAGCACCCCCTTATGCCCCGGGTCCACCGCTGCATCTGATCCCTGAACCTTGGACCAGCCTTCGGCAGACCGCCCCGATTCCCGGACCCGTTCGCGGGGCGATGGGCATCATGCGCTTGGGTCGAGCGCACCCGCTTCTGAACGCGTCCGCTCACATCGTCCCGCCGACCGACGTATCCTGCGTGCATGATGCTCGATTCTGCGCAACCTTGCGTGGAACCGGTCAACCCTTTGCGCACCATCAAGCATCGAGCGTCCACGCCGTGTTCTCACTGCACACAACCCCCCAATATTCCGCATGGAGCGCCACATGGCGGCCCTTGGCACGACGCTTGCCCCGTCGGTTGGCGCAGTTCACGTCGCAAACACCGAACGAGGAGGGCGACATGCTGAAGATCGGAATCGTTACTGGGAGCACCCGGCCTGGCCGGAACAACCTAGCTGTGGCGCACTGGGTGCTCGGCATCGCGAAGCAGCGCACGGATGCCGAGTTCGAGCTGGTCGACATCGCGGATTACCAGCTTCCGCTGCTCGACGAGCCGATGTCGCCCATGTTCGGCAAGCACACCAAGCCACACACCATGGCGTGGGCGGACAAGATCGCATCCTGCGACGCCTACGTATTCGTGACCCCCGAGTACAACCACAGCACCTCCGGTGCGCTAAAGAACGCCATCGATTACCTCTATGGCGAATGGAACAACAAGGCGGCAGGTTTCGTCAGCTACGGCGGCGCCGGCGGAGTCCGCGCGGTCGAGCACCTGCGCGTGGTCATGTCGGAACTCATGGTCGCCACGGTCCGCGCCCAGGTCACGCTCTCGCTCCTGACCGACTTCGAACGCTTCACGACGTTCACACCCGACCTGCGGCACGAGCGCGAAATCCACACGATGCTGGATCAAGTCGTCGCCTGGGGCGAAGCCCTGCAGACGCTCCGCGCCCGCGAGGAGAATGTGCCATCTGCGATGGCCGCGCGGCAGGATGGGGGACGTGTTCGATGAGTCAAGCTGCTGTCGAACAGACGCTCGGCAAGCTCGCGACCGACGCAGAGTTCCGGGGGCGATTCTTCGCAAATCCCTCGGCGGCGACCTGGGAGGCCGGCCTCAGGCTGTCGGCCAACGAGCTGGACGCACTGGCCGGGCTGTCACCGGACGCGGTGGCCCGGTTCAGCAAGGGCCTCGATGCCCGCATCGTTCGCCTGTGCGTCGCCGGCCCTCCGGACCGCGCAACGCGCCGGAAGCCACGGCCCGCCAGGGACCAGACGGGCGATGGCGGCCCGGAGGCACCCTGATGGTCAACGCCCTACTCCACCCCGCCAGATGGATTGTATGGCTATAGATCTTTGCCAACCAGACGGGCGTGCCGTTTGATTGTAGGGTGAGGAGGAAACGAGTCATGAAACGGTTGCTGCGCTGGAGCGCGACGCTCGTCGCCGTCGCCGCCCTCACCCTGATCGGCGCCCGCGCCGCGTCGTATGTGAACGCCCGAACCAGCAACGTCGGCCAACTCGACTTCACGAACGAACTGGCGGTCCCGCCGCTGCTCGCAGCGCGCGAGCAGGACGGCCGGAAGGTGTTTGAGCTGACGCTCGAGACAGGAAGCGCTCAGTTCATGCCAGGCAAGCCGGCAGAGACCTGGGGCGTCAACGGACCCTATCTCGGCCCCACGCTGCGGGCGAGCCGTGGTGGTACCGTAGCGGTCCGCGTGCATAACGAGCTGCCCGAGGCGACCACCCTGCACTGGCATGGC
>DATJQT010000361.1:0-7454 GCA_035505475.1 Vulcanimicrobiaceae bacterium | reverse complement strand
GGTCGTGGGCGTAAGCGCGGATCACGCAGCCACCCTGAAGGCATTTACCGAGAAGAATAACATTCACCATCTGCTCCTGGCGGACTTCCGCCGCCAAATGCTGCCGGCCCTCGATGCCATGGTCACCGACCCGCAAAGCCCCATGTTTCGATATGCCAAACGCGCCTACTTCGTGATCGATCGGCAGGGCGTGATCCGCTATGTGAAGATCATGGACAACCCCCTCGATCTGCTTTCGCCGGATGATCTGCTCAAGGCGGTCAAGGAAAGCGGTGTATGATGCGTGCGGTCGTCGTTTACGTCCTCGCCGCTGTAGCACTGGCGTCGCCCGCACTGGCCGGAACGCCGGATTTCAGCGGCATGCAGGTCCGAGCCTTCAATCCGCCGAAGCCGACACCTGCGTTCACCTTTCCTGACCTGTCCGGAAAACCCGTCAAGCTGGACGACATTCGCGGAAAGGTGACCATGCTGGTCTTTTGGGCCACATGGTGACCCGTATGCCGGGAGGAGTTGCCTTCCGTCAACAGAGCCTACAGCGAATTCAAGGACAAGGGACTTCAGATCTATCTGATTGACATTCGGGAATCCGCAGAGGTTGTACGCAAGACGGTTGCCGAGCGGGGATATACCGCGCCTGTCCTGCTCGACACCAGCGGTGATGTGGCCGGCCGCGGGTTCGGCGTGTGGGGCCCGCCGACATTCTTCTTCCTCGACAAGCGCGGCCAGATCATCGTCCGCGGCGAAGGCGAGCGCGGCTGGGACCGCCCCGAGGCCAAAGCGTTTCTCCGCGATTTGTTAGCGCTGCCTTGACACTCTGGTGCAAGGACCGATCTCGAAGCGCACGGTAAATGGAAGCACGCTCGCAGAAAGTCCCCCCAACACCCCCCTTTACGAAAGGGGGGCCGGGGGGATTTCGATCGGTCATTTCGGGCCATTCGTTTCAGCGTGGACAAGAGTAGGTTTTCTGCATCTGCTACCAACAACCCCTCCCCCGTCTGTCGCCGGCGCCGAACCGCGCCGGCATTTTCTTTCCCGCGAGACTCGCTGCGCACCTTGACACGCCCGACCCGCGTTGAAAGAATGGGCCCATGGACACTCGGCGCGCGCGCTCGACCCTGCTGGCAAGCTGTACCGTGCATTTCCTCCATGATGGATGTGCCGAGCTGCTCTACCCGCTGTTCCCGATCTGGGCGCGCGAGTTCGGACTGTCGTTCGCCCAAGTGGGGCTACTGCGCAGCGGCTACTCCGGCGCGCTGGCGGCATTCCAGATTCCCGCCGGCTTCCTGGCCGAGCGGTATGGCGAGACCCGGATCCTGGTCGCCGGAACCCTGCTGACCGCGATCGGGTTTCTGACGCTGGGCACCGCCGCGGGATTTGCGACGCTGCTCGCCTTCCTGATCCTCGGCGGCCTCGGCTCTGGAACCCAGCATCCCCTCGCGTCGGCGTTGGTCTCTCGAGCCTATGAGGAAGGCCCACGCCGAGCCGCACTCGGCACCTACAATTTTTCGGGGGATCTCGGCAAGATCGTCTGGACGTCCCTGGCCGCCTTTCTCGCCGCCTGGGTCGGCTGGCGCTGGGCCACGCGGGGGATCGGTTCGCTGATACTGCTCTCGGCCTTTGGCCTGCTCGCTGTCCTTGGCGCCATGCTCTCTGGCCCTGCCGAAGGCACAGGCGCTTCCCACACCCGGGTGAAACAGACCGATTGGGGGATTCGGGATGCCGGCGGGTTCCGACTGTTGGCGACGATCCACGGCATCGATAACGGATCCCGGACAGCATTCCTGACGTTCTTGCCGTTTCTGCTCATCGGCAAGGGCATGCGGGTCGAGTTGACCGGCGTGGCCCTCGCGCTGACTCTGGCGGGAGGGGCGACAGGGAAATTTGTATGTGGAATCATTGCAGAACGGCTGGGGATTATTCGAACGGTCATTCTGACCGAGGCGGCGACTGGACTGGGTATCCTGCTCGTAATGGTGATTCCTTACAGACCGGCGTTGATCGTCCTACCTTTGCTTGGTATTGCGCTGAATGGAACCTCCTCCGTGCTCTACGGCACCGTCGCCGAGTTGGTCCACCCCGAACGCCGTTCGCGCGTGTACGGTCTGTTTTACACGATCGGCATCGGCGCAGGCGCAGTGGCCCCGCCGATTTTTGGGACGCTCTCCGACTGGACGAATCTCTCCGTCACGCTCGTGGTCTTGTCGCTGATCGTCCTCGCCATCCTTCCGCTCGCGGCGGCGCTGCAAAAATCTGTTGCTCGATAGGCGTCCGCTAGGGTTTCTTCCCGACGGCCCCCACGTAAATCGCAAACTGCTCCCGCCCGTCGAGTCGGAGAACGCGATTCACATCGTCGTCGGAAAATGCCGCAACGGCGCACGCGCCGCACCCGATCGCTTCGGCTGCCAGATACAGATTTTGACAGACGTGTCCCGCGTCCAGATACAGATACCGGTACCCACGCTCGCCGTAGCGATACGTCATCCGGTAGGCCACCGCCACCCAGATAAATGTCACATTGCTCCGGGCGAGGAACTCTTGGCCGAGGCACGCTTCAACAATACGTGCAGCGATACCGGGAGACAGGTTCTCCTCCACCAGCGCGTGCTTGGTAGCGACATACCGGTAGAGTCCGACCGGGAGGTCGGTGACATTGTTGGCGAGCACCAGCGTTTCGAACGCATGACGTGCGCCCGCCGACGGCACCGTCCGCCCCGTCCGGGAGCCTGGAACGACTTGCTGGATCCCTTGGGTGCACCAGAGGAGGAACGACAGTTCTTCCTGCGAGATCGGTGATTCCGCATACTCGCGCAGGCTACGCCGTTGGTCGATGATGGCGCGCAGCGCCACGTCGCCGAGCGCCGCCTCTTTATGTGAGGGCAACGGCAACAGCGCCTTGGCCCGATCCCAATCCAACTCGACGGGTGGCTGCAGTACCCCCCGGCCATAATCCGACCGCCCCATCTTGTGATACTTCGTCATCTCCACGAATTGCTGCCCGATTCCGTCCACGAGGTCCTCCGGTTTGGAAAAAACCGTGTTCGTGATCGTGCGAGAAACACCGTACCCGTGATCGTGTACGTGATCGACGGCGCCCTTGCTCCCCTGCCCCTCTGCGCCCCTGCGGATGCGGCCTTATCGCTTCTTCGGCACGGAAAGCGTTTGCCAGTGCGGGCCGGCCAAGTGCTTGGCCAATAGCACGACCTGTCCGACGTGCCCGGCGTAATGCTCGAAAGCGCGGACGATCGCCTCCAGCGCTGTCATTTCTTTTCCAGCGATCCGGACTTTCTGTGTGAGCGCCGCAGGAGGCAGGGACTGCAGGGCAGCAAACATGCCCGACCAGCCGGCTTCCCATTCCTGCAGCAAGGCGGCGCGCGTCAACGCCGTCGGCTCGAATTCGCCGTCCCGATTGCGACTCGGCTTTTCACCGTCGGTGGTGAGGAAATCGGTCCAGCGCGAGCGCATGTTCCCGGCCAGGTGTCGCACGATGATCGCGATGCCGTTCGAGTCCGCATCCTGGGTGGCGTGAAACTGTTGATCTGCAGTCAGCTGCCCCATCGCCTTGTCGGCACGGGCCTTCATTTTGCCGAGCTCGGCAATCAGGGTGTCGAGCAGGTGTGCACCCACAACGTGTTCAGTCGCCATGTGTCTCCTCCCAATATGACATGTCCCTCACAGCGCCTGCCGGAGCAGACCGTCCAGCTCGGCATCGCTGAGAGGAATCGGATTGCCTTTCGTGCTGCTCGCCCGCTGCGCCTCCGCGACCACCGTCGAAATACTGTCCTCCGTCAGCCCGTGCTCGCGAAGCGCCGGAACCCGGCAGTCCATGACGAGCTGGTGGACCCAGCGAATCCCGTCGGCAATTGTCGCCTCCGGCGTGCCGGTCAGCGTTCGAGCGATCTGCTCGTAACGCGCGATCGCCGGCGATCCGGGCGCCCGTTCGGACAATGCCGCGACATTGGCGGTCATGGCGTACGGTAACAGTCTGGCGCAGATTGCGCCGTGGGGGGCGTGCAGCTTGGCACCCAGAGCCGCCGCGCAGCCGTGGACGATGCCGAGCTTCGCATGCGCGAGGGCGAACCCTCCGAGCAGGCTCGCCAGGGCCATGTCTTCCCGTGCGCCGAGATCCGCCCCATTCGCATACGCACGGCGGAGTGCCCGCGCGCGACTGAGGCCCTCTCGGCAAAAATAGTCCGTTAAGGGCGTCGCGGCCGGCGAGACGAAGGGCTCGATCAATTGGGTCAATGCGTCCAGACCGGTCGCCGCGGTCACGTCCGGGGGCATGGTCTGCATCAGTTCCGGGTCAATCACGGCAATGGCCGGAAGGAGATATGGACTGCGCAGGCTGGCCTTGACAACGTGCTCCGGCGACGCCAGGACCGCGTTGCGCGTCACTTCGGCGCCCGTGCCCGCGGTGGTCGGCACGGCGATGCACGGCAGTGCCGGCTTGCGCAACGTCTGGCCGCCGCCGATCACCTCGACATAATCCAGAGGATCGCCGCCATTGGACAGGAGGGCGGCAATCGCCTTCCCGCTGTCCAGAACGCTCCCGCCGCCCACCGCGATGATGACATCACAATGCGCGCCCCGGGCCGCGGCCGTCCCTGCGCGGACGGCATCGAGGCTCGGTTCGCCACGGACGGAGAACTGGACGGTCGGCACCCGCTTCTCGGCGCACGCCTTGAACAACCATGCAGCGCGATCCGGATCGCCGCCGGTGATCACGAACAGGCGCGTCCCCAGCGAGGCTGCTGTGTCGGCCACCCCTGGCGCAACGCCGGGGCCGAACACGATGCGGTGAGGGGCGAGGAACTCAAACCGCATGGCCACCCTCCGGAGTGATCGCCGTCTCGCCAAAGGCGTATCGGGCTTTCATGCGATCCACCATGGATCGGGCTTCCGGCTCAGGAAGTCCTGTCCCAAAACGGATAATTCGGCCGTCGTAGTCGAACCCGATCCGCCCCGAGCGCAAGCCCGACAAGACGGTCCGGTGCGCATCGGTGGTGCACTCTGCCCGGACATGACCCGCAAGTTGTAGATCCGATGCAGCTCGTACCCCCATGCCGGTCCAACGCCGAACACCCGCCACTGCAGCGTGAGCACGCTGCTGCCCATCGGGAGGCGCTCGGCGCCCCCGAGCGTCCACAGCCAGACCAGCGCCGCACAGCCGCCGCCCAGCGTCCAGAAGATCAGCCAGAACCCGAGAAATGCCTGGCCGGGACTGGGCTGGCTGGCCAAGAGTCCTGCAAACGCGGCGAGCGCAGTCAGTTCGCCGAAGAGCCAGGCAATCAGCCAGCCGCCCAGAAAGACCAAGAGCACAACGTTGCGAACAGCAGGAATGACGACCTCGAGGCCTTCAGGGCCAGGTCTGAATAGGGCGCGGGGAGCGGGAGGCGTCATCGGCACTCCGGGGCGGTAGACGCTGAGTCGGCGCCTGCACCCTAGCACCGTGGCCGAGACCCGGTCAAGAGCGTCGGCGGTACTGCGGAAATGCGTCTACCGCGCCATATCCGAGGTCCGACGCAATGCGGCCTGCAAGCGCTCGGGTTCGTCGGTCCCGAGCAGGACTGCCGTATCGTTCTGCAATCGAATGACGAGCGCCTGACGTCCGGAGACATTGTACAGCCAACCCTGCGGCGTCCGGTGGATCCCCCACCCATACAGGAGCGGGATGCGCAGGATCTCCGCCCCCTGAATCGTGGCCAACGGCAATGCCTTGCGAAACAGGCCGAGCCCAAAGCGCCAGGACAGCTGTTGATCTGTCACCTGGATCGTCAAGGACGAAAAGCAGATTGCGCAGGCGATCAAGACCGCGATAGCGGTAAGAACGATCCCGATCGGCGCCGGCAGGAAGACGGACCAGACGACGAGGGCAACAATGCCCGCGCCACACGCCGCGACCGTTGCCGTCCCGCGCTGGGTGTGCTGGTACTGCACCACAAACCTCCTTCGCGAACCGCCTGCATGATATCGCCCCAACCGCCGATCGTCCTGGAGCAAATGCTCTCCCTTGACATGCCGGCCTTCACACCCCAAGGTGTGTGGCAAGAGCGGTGGCCTTTTCGGCCGGGACCGATCCGAGGCGACCGCAACGGGCGCACGGCACCCGGCTGTGCGGCCCCTGGAGGACCATATGCTCAACGTCGAACAGATCCTGCAAGCCAAGGGGCGACAGTTCTGGTGCATTTCCCCGGATGCAATGGTCTATGATGCGCTGGCGCTCATGGCCGACAAGGACGTGGGCGCCCTCCTCGTAATGCAAAACGGGCGGCTGGTCGGGATAATGTCGGAGCGGGACTACGCTCGGAAGGTGATCCTGAGCGGAAAGTCTTCGCTACGGACCGCGGTCCGCGACATCATGACCGAGCAGGTTACGACCGTCCGCCCGGAGATGACGGTCGAACAGTGCATGGCGCTCGTGACCGAGAAGCACATCCGGCATTTGCCCGTACTCTCCGGGGACAAGGTCGTCGGAGTCGTTTCGATCGGAGATCTGGTCAAGGCGACGATCGAGTCCAAGGACTTCACCATCCAGCAACTGGAAGGGTACATTACCGGCCGATAGAGCAGCGGCACCGAAGCTCTGTGCCGGATTGTGGCCCTACGAAGAAGCATTGCGTGAATCAGCGAGTATGGATGATATCAGGCTTGTGAATGTCTTCGCATCCGAGAGCGGCGGCGGGAGTCCGACGCCCGTCGTGCTCGATGCATCCGGCTACGATGCGGAGCGCATGCTAGCGGTCGCGCGGCATTATGGCCACGAATGCACTTTCGTCTTTCCACCCCAAAATCCCGCTGGAGCGGATTTCCGGTTCCGGTTCTTTGTTCCCCGCCAGGAAATGAATATGTGCGGCCATGCGACCTTGGGAACGATCTGGCTCTTGCACCAGACTGGAAAGCTGTCCGGGATCGACGCGCGGATCGAGACCCTCAGCGGAATTGTTCGTGGGGTCGTCCGACAGGCCGGCACCTCAGAGGAGTATGTCGAAATCAGCCAGCCCATCGGCGTGGTGCACGAGCTTTCCAGCCCGGCCGCTCGGCAAGCGATCCTGGACGTCCTCGGACTGCAGGAGGCAGATCTCCTCCCGCTCCCTATCCTCAACGCGACCACCAGTCGGATGAAGACGCTCGTGCCGCTGCGGAGCACGACGACCCTCGATGCTCTCCGGCCCGATTTCTCTCGCATGGAGGCGGTGTGCGCATCGTTGGACTCCACCGGGCTGTATCCGTTCGCTGTCACCTCCATCCCCAAGCGCCGCTTCGATGCGCGGCAGTTTCCGAAGGCATCCGGCTTTCCCGAAGACATCGCGACTGGCGTGGCGGCCTGCGCCCTGGCGTTCGGTCTGGTCGCGTACGGATTCACGTCGCTCGAAGACGGGCGGATCACGGTCCGTCAAGGAAGGGCGATGGGGCGGCCGTCCGAAATTTACGTCCGCTTTGATCTTCCGGAAGGCACC
>DATJQT010000360.1:0-1677 GCA_035505475.1 Vulcanimicrobiaceae bacterium | reverse complement strand
CCGCACGGAGACCGGCGAGGGGCACGAAATGACCCTCGCCACGCACGTATTGGGTCCGGTGCTGTTGACCGAGCTGCTGCTGCCCCTGCTCGCCAACTCACCCGATCCGCGGGTGATCTTCATGTCTTCCGGAGGGATGTACACCCAGGCACTGCCCACCGACGACCCCGAATTCCGCAATGGCCGATACCGCGGCGCCATCGCCTATGCGCGGACGAAACGGATGCAGGTGGCCCTGACTCCGATCCTCGCCGAACGATGGGCGGCCCAGCACGTCTCGCTGTATTGCATGCACCCCGGGTGGGCCGACACACCGGGGGTGGCGGACTCGTTGCCGGTCTTTCGCATCGTCACAGGGCCGCTGCTGCGCTCGGCCGAAGAAGGCGCCGATACCGCAGTGTGGCTCGCTGCGACCACACCGGCACCGCCCACCGGCCGGTTTTTCCACGACCGCCGGCCCCGTCCCGAGCACTATCTGCCGTTCACCCGGGAAAGCGACCGTGACCGCCAATCTCTCTGGCGGTACTGCGCGGACGCTATTGGCCTCGAAAACCCCTGACGGACCGTCGGTTCCGGTGGGGAGTCAGCCGAATTCCAACAACGTATAGGCGCCGCGTAACTGCTTGATCAGCGGTAGCCGCCAGAAGGCGGGGAACATCGTATGGAAGAACAGACCGCGGCCTTCGGGCATCGGCAGGTCGTGCACCGCCCTGATACCGGGCACGGTGTTGACCAGTTCCGCCAGTTCAGACGCCGACAGGCTGAACGGCATCGGCGGAACGCGGTACCGACGGGTTGCCCGCATGCCTTTCGGTGCGAGCTTTTTGACGAGCACCGGCGGCAGGTCAAAGATCATCTGTCCGCCCGGAAACCGGCTGGCGCACTGGGTGATCAGTCCCATCGCGTCTTTGGGCTGCAGGTACATCAGGAGGCCTTCGGCGGTGATGAAGACACCGTTACCGGCCTCCACCTGTTTCATCCAGCTGTAGTCCAGCGCGGACTGCGCGAGGTTGGTGATCCGGGGCGACGACGGCAGGAGCCGCTGGCGCAGTTCGATGATCGACGGCAAGTCAATAGTCACCCAACCGAATCGGGCATCGGGCAGCGCGCTGCTCAGCCGCCAGAAGCTGGTCTGCAGGCCTTCGGCCAGCGCGACCACGGTGGCCTGAGGATGCTTGGTCAGGTACTGGATCGCGCACCGGTCGAAAGCCAGTGAGCGCAAGGCCATTTCCTGGCCCTTGCGACCGAACTTGTCGAAATCGTAGTCGATGGAGTCGGCGAGCCTGATCGCCATCGGATCATCGATGATCGCATCGCTTCGGCGTGCCTGGTGGGCCCTGCCGTATAGCGTCATCAACGCCGTTTCGGCGACGCCGGTGAGGATGCCGGTGTCGGGTTCGTCGTTGGCGGCGTAGTTCATTGGGGGAAACCTACCCATGCGCGTGTCGCAGGCCGCCCCGGCGTCGCCTGCCGCCATCTCTGGCCGACATCCGGGTCACAAAATTGCGGCATCATCCAGGATCCCGTCGACGATATTGAGGGTGCGATCGGCGTAGTGGGTCATCCTCGTGTCGTGTGTGACGATGACTGCGGCGGTGGCGCGGGCGCGGACCTCCGTCACGATGAGCTCCATGACTTGTTCCCCCAGCTTGGTGTCGAGCGCTGACGTCGGCTCGT
>DATJQT010000359.1:0-1022 GCA_035505475.1 Vulcanimicrobiaceae bacterium | reverse complement strand
CCGGTTCGGCTGGGCGCCCGAGGACCGGAATCCCTACACTCTCTATGTGAGCGGCGGCATCGGCGGGCGGGGCGTCTTCGAGAGCCGCCCCTACGACCGGTTCGGGGTTGGCGTGTATTGGCTCAAGGCCTCCAGCGACCTCGTCACCAACGTGCGAAATCTGCTCCGCGATGAGACCGGGTTCGAGGCCTTCTACAATGTGGCCCTCACCCCCTGGCTCACCTTATCCGGCGACATCCAGTGGATCAAGAGCGCCGTCACGCGCAACGGCGACACGGTCGTGATGGGATTGCGGATCGGCACGGTGTTCTAGGACTTTGACACCCTCCAATCCACGCCGCTCGGGGAGGTGATCGAGGCGGCGCAAACGCCCGGGGTGGCGTGATCCGCGCCCCGCGAGGAGCAGATGGAAGCATTGAAGGTGCACAACGACTCGGAACAACTCTCGGAGGAGGATTCGCGATGCGAGTGCTGAAGACGGTAAGTGCTGTGAGCCTCGTGCTACTGGCCGTGCTGGCGCTCACCGCCGGGCCGGTTGCAGCGGCGGACAAGAAACCCAACATCGTCGTCATCATGGCCGACGACGTCGGCTGGTATAACATCGGTGCCTATCACCAGGGCCTGATGGCCGGCCGAACGCCAAACCTCGACAAGCTGGCCAAGGAAGGCATGAGGTTTACCGACTACTACGCCGAGGCAAGCTGCACGGCGGGCCGCGCGAACTTCATCACGGGCCAATTGCCCATCCGTACGGGCATGACCACGGTCGGCCAGGCGGGCGCGGCCATCGGTATGCCCGCTCAAGCTGTCACGATTGCCACCGCCCTCAAGGCGCAGGGCTACGCCACCGGCCAGTTCGGCAAGAACCATCTGGGCGACAGGAATGAGTTCCTCCCCACACTCCACGGGTTCGATGAGTTCTTTGGCTACCTGTATCATTTGGATGCGATGGAAGATCCGTTCCACGCCAACTACCCGAAAGCGGCGCTAAATACCGTCGGCCCGCGCAACATCGTCCACTC
>DATJQT010000358.1:0-16188 GCA_035505475.1 Vulcanimicrobiaceae bacterium | reverse complement strand
CGGACCAATCATGGCGGGAGCCGTGCTGAGTGCGCTGCCTCTCTTCATCGTGTTCCTCATCGCGAACCGCCGTATTGTCGAAGGCGTTCAGTTGAGCGGCCTGAAAGGCTAGCCTTCGCTCACCCCGACCGTCGGACTGCTCATCGAGAGATGGCGCCTGCACAAGTTGCAGCCGGAGGGCGAGGTGTTTGGGGCATGCCATCTGCGCGCGAACTGAAACAAGGTGCGGCCCATTCCGATCCTAGCGGGCGACAGCGCCGGTATAGTTATAGCTCGTAGTTTCGTGACGAGCCTGCAATCGCTCACGGAGTCGGGCCTGGACGCGCTCCGTATCGATCAAGCCGGGAATAATCTTTATCGCATCGTCCACGTACCCGAGGGCCTCTCGGTATCGCCCTTCGATTATCGAATCAATGGCCTTATTCCAGACCTCCATGAACGGGCTCTCGGCCGCCGGGGTGAGGCCGATTCCTTTCGCGAGCGCTTGGATCGTATCGATTGGGATTAGGAAGTTGAAACCCTGGACGGCTTGATCTCCCTCCAGCGACGTAGAGATGAAGGTGGCCACGCCGAACACCTCACCGGCCATGTCAAACGCCGGGCCCCCGCTGTTGCCCCAGGAAATGGCAGCGTCTGTTTGGAGGATCCGCCGTTCGTTGACGTCCAACCGGAAGGCCGAGACTCGACCGAAGGTCACCGAGGGCTCAGCCTGAGACTTCTTGCTGAGGAAATTATGCCAGACCACCACCCCAGGGTACCCTGCTATCACGACCTTCTGGCCAAGCAACACTTGGGCGCTATTGGGTGCTAGACGCACTGCCGGCAGATTCGTGGCGTCGACTTTGATGATGGCGGCGTCCAGCATGGGCGGGTTCGGGAGCGTGCCGTCCTTGGGAAGCCGATCGGGGTCAATGGGAGGGCTGTAGGCCTTGACCACGGCGGGGAGGCCGTGCGGCAAACCCGTGGGGAGATACACTTCCAGCTTCTTGAACAGCTTGACCCTCCGGCGGTTCTCCGGATCCTCCAGGATGGCAGCCAATCGCTGCTTCCGCCGGTTCACGGGTAACCTCTTCAGGACCGTCCCGCAGGCTTCACGGGCGGCCGCTTTGAGGAAAGCAGCAACATGCTCCGCGTCATCCTTGAACACGGGCTTGATGACGTGCCCATTAGTGGCGATCCAGCCGTCCGGGTGAATGATGAATCCGGTCGCGTTCTCGCGCACCGCCTCCGGATTCACGACATGGGTATCGTGCCGCCCGCACCGGATGGTCACCTCGGCCCCAACTTCTGTCAGGATACCGACCACACCCGGCAGGACGCGGTCAATTTGGGCCGCGACGATCGCGTCTTCCCGCTGCAGCGTCTGTTCTCCGGCGCCGGCCTGTCCAGAGAGAATCAGGCCGAGAGCGAATAGGATCCAGATAGGGCCACCGTCTCGGCGTCGAAACCTGCGAGAGACGGCAGGTCGCTTCCAGGGCGTGTGGACCGGATCAGTGTTGCGCATGGTCGAGCACCGTGGACAACGCTGGCGAGGGCCCACCTTCCGTATCATCCAGCCCGAATAAGCGGCGGAAGATGCAGCAATAGACATGAGTATCGGGGTTGATAGCGGGGTGCATCAGTTCGCTAATCGCCTACTGGAAGATCCCATCGAACATCATGCGATCGGCTCTCGCTGCATGGGGCCGACATCACGGAGGCGGCCTGACGCCTCTTGCAGTTCCCGCGCGCGGATCGCCTCCAATCGGTCACGCAGGGGAACAATTGTGATCATAAGCAACTATTATGCCGAATGGCGAGAGGCGGAATTCTTTTTGGCAAACTCTTGTTTGGTGGTGAGGAGATGGTTGTGCGCGTTGTGGGTTTGGGCATGACCACCTGATCCAAGTACTCCGGCCGAATGCTCCCGATGAGTCGCTCCGCCATGCCACCGAGGCGCTCATGGTCGGCTCATCTCGGAGCATGCCGACTTCGATCGCGACTCCCTCCGGCACAAATGGGCTACTAAGTTTCCTCCAACATTTCGTGAGCGCTCGCAATCTGTTGCGACCGCCCGAATGCGTTTCCGTTCCGGGGGTTGAGTGCTGTGGACCATAGCCACTGCAATCCCTGGAATCTATTCCATAACGTCGCACAAATGCGAGTTCGTCGCGCCGGATGGCACGTGTCCTGCTCCAGGAATTGGGAGAATAGTGCATGACGGCTTCCACATAGCTCTTCCGTCTTGGCCCTCTGAGCGCAGGGAGTGATGTCCGTGGAAACAAAGTTCTTAACTGTGGTGGATACATTTCCAGGTTACTGCCAGGTCTGTCACATACCCCAGTTGGTGGGAAAGGTCGCCGTGGCCGGGTGGGAGTATCAGGGCGCGATCTGCAGTGTTTGCCTCAGTGCGATGGCGGATGAA
Organism: Vulcanimicrobiaceae bacterium; assembly: GCA_035505475.1. Lineage (GTDB taxonomy): Bacteria > Methylomirabilota > Methylomirabilia > Methylomirabilales > 2-02-FULL-66-22 > 2-02-FULL-66-22. Next base: position 13,784 of record DATJQT010000358.1, on the reverse strand, counting down.
GTACAGCGTCGAGGAAAAGGGTTGATTACCGAGAAGATCCCCAGGAATGGCCATGGCGAGATGCTGGTAGGGATCCGGGGGAGAAATGGTGACATTGCATGTGAATTCGCGTATCGAAAGGACATTCTGTCACCATGATGCGTATGGCCGCCTTGCGGGCGGTGTGGACATTGTGTGCAGTTCATCGCCGAACAACTGAGGACTCACGCAACGAGAGTAGAAGTTATCAGGAGGAGCGCGTCATGCGGAACGGATTGGTGAGGCAAATAGTGTAATCAGCCTGCCGTCCGCGCGGATCCGCACCTCGAATCGGACGGTGGTGTTTGTACCCAATAGTCAAATGGCAGGCTTCAGCCCGGAGAACTTTAGCTTTCGCGACAAGTATTGGTTCTGCCACGCCGTTCGGGTTCGAGGGGAAACGTCGGGCCACCAGATGCGGTACGTCTTGGCCGAGATGCGTGGGGTGCTGGACAAAAACCCCAAGGTCGAGCTGAAGTCGTCTCACGCCCGATTAATCGGGCTCAAAGATGGCATGTGGGAGATCGAGGTCGTCGCCTATGTCTTGACGGGGCAGGACCAGGAGTTTCTGGAACTGCAGGAGAGCCTGCTGCTAGGAGCTTGTCGGAGTAACAGTCGTGATTATGGGCAAAATGGCTAACTCCGCAGTCGCGGACTTGACATCGGAACCAGGCCTGGCCGTCGGAGAGGCCGCGCGCTCTATCGCCAGGGATGCGTCGGGGCTCCCTTCATGCGGTTTGCGGCCTCCATCCCGCCCGGAACAGCTTGAGCAGGTTGTGCGTGCAGCAGATCAGCAGCCATTCCGCCTGCACTTTTCCGAGACCACGGAACGAAAACCGCCGGAACGCGCGCGGGCCCTTGATCTGGCCGAAGACCGGTTCCACGATCGTTTTCCGGAGCGCGTAGACCGCGTGGCCCGCGGCGGTCTGCAGCTTGGCCCGCATCGTGGCCATCACCGTACCCGTAGCCGGCGGTCCCGTGTCGGCGGCGGGCTGTCCATGCTTCTGGCGGTCCGGCGCCACATGCAGGTCGATGCCCGCCAGGGCGGGGTCCGTCACCGCTGCCTTACTGAAGTAGCCGCTGTCGGCCGAGGCCACGGCGGGGGCGGCGCCGACGTTCGCCTGGACCTGCATGAGCATGGGGACCAGCTGCCGCTTGTCGTTCGCTTGCTGCGTGACATCCGCCGCCACGATGATCTGCGCGGTCCCGTCCACGGCCGCCTGGGCGTTGTAGGCCTGGACGAAGCTCTTCGTCGCCCCGTCCTTCATGATCCGCGACTCGGGGTCGGTGAAGTTCCGCTGGGCCGTGGGCTTGGGTTTCGCCTGGGTGAGATTCGGCCCCATCTGAGGACGGCCCTTCGGCCTCCGGCCCGTGGTCTCGGCCTGCCGTTGGCGTTCCGCGACTTTGGCCTGCACCGCGGCCGTCGCCTCGGCAGCCTGCGCCTGGGCCTCCGCCTCGAGTTCGGCCTTGGCCCGGCGGAGCGTGGCGAGCCGGCTCTCGCGGCGGGCCAGTTCGGCTGGCAACTCGGTCCCCCGTACACCCTTCCCGTACTGGGCGTCTTCCATCGCATCGACCTGCTGAGCCTGCGCAAGGAGGGCGGCGATCTCCGCTTCCAGCTTCGGCGCGGTCTCCGCCATCCGGCCGTAGCTCATGGCCTTGTGCTTGGAGGCGTTGGCGAGCACCTTGGTGCCGTCCAGGGCCACGTGGCCGAGTTTCACCAGGCCGGCCTGCTGGCAGAGGCGCAGTGTCTCAAGGAAGAGGGCCGCCAGGGCGGGGAGGTGGGCCTGCCGGAACGCGGCGAGCGTGTCGTGGTCGGGATGCTGGTTGGCCGCCAGGACGCGGTAGGGCACCTCGTCGTAGGTCGCCTGTTCGATCTTCCGGGAGGAGGGCTTCCCGGTGCAGTAGGCGTAGAGCAGGAGCTTGACCACGAGCGCCGGGTGGTACGGCGGCTGGCCCCGACCGTCGCCCGTCTCGTACGAGGCGAGGATCGGGCCGAGGTCCAGCGCGTGGTCTACCACATCGCTCAGGAAGAGGGCGAGGTGGTCCTCCGGCAGCCAGTCCTGCAGGGCCGGGGGCAAGAGCAGCAGCTGATCGGGCGTGTAGGGCTTGAATGTTTTCATACCGGCACTATAACGCAAACCAATGATCGTGCGGGCAGGGATTAGGCGCGCTGAATCACTTTTTTCTCCGACAGGCTCCTAGGGCTCCTGGATGCTATTGAACGAAGCGGCACAGCGGTGGTGAACAGCTTGGAAATCGTCCATCCGGCAGCGGAGCGGAGCCTCGGCACTGAGAAGCGGCTCCCCGCCGGATCCACCCGGCCATTGTGGAGCGAGCAGGGCGGCCGGCCGCCTTCTAACCTTCGGCCTGTGGGCAGTAGTGTGTAGGGGTTGTAAGCACGCGATGCCAATCGCTATGGATATGTCCAGTCCCGACCACCAGACCGGTGAAATGCATCTCGACCGACCGGCGCCCGATACGCTTCGCGTGCGCCTTACGGGCACCTGGCGCTTGGATCGGCGGCTGCCATCGGCGGAGCAGATCGAGCGCACGCTCTCGGAAAGCCGGGATGTGCGGCGGATCGTGTTCGACACCAGCGGCATGGATACGTGGGACACCGGCCTGGTTGCCTTCGTCCTGCATACGCTCCGCTGTTGCAGCGACCGGGGTACCGTGGTGGATCGCGCGGGCCTCCCCCGAGGCGCCGACGGCCTCATCGCGCTCGCTACTGCCGTGCCGGAGAAACTGCTCGGCGGCCGGACCGAGCCGCAGGTCTGGATCGCGCGGATCGGTCTCGCCTCACTGGCGGCAGGCGAGGCGGTTCTCGCGTTCGCCCGATTTCTCGGTGAAGCCACTCTCGCCCTGGCGCGATTTGTCCGGGGGCGCGCGAACTTCCGCTGGGGTGACCTGGCCGGGGTGATCCAGGAGTGCGGACCGAACGCGCTCCCCATTGTGACGCTCATCAGCTTCCTGGTCGGGCTGATCTTGGCGTTCATGGGCGCGGTGCAGCTCCGGACTTTCGGCGCGCAGGTGTATGTGGCCGATCTCGTGGCCGTCGCCGCTACCCGAGAAATGGGCTGTCTGATGACCGCGATCATCATGGCGGGGCGAACGGGCGCTGCCTTCGCCGCCCAGCTCGGCACCATGCGGGTGAACGAGGAGATTGATGCGCTGGTCACCATGGGGATCCCACCCATGGATTTTCTGGTCTTGCCGCGGCTGCTCGCCCTGGTTGCCATGATGCCGCTCCTGACCATCTACTCGGACGCCCTGGCGATCCTGGGCGGTGGGTTCATCGGCCTCACCGTGCTTGGTCTTGGCGCGACACAGTACCTGGACCGCACGCTGCATGCCCTGACCCTCACACACTTTTTTGTCGGGGTCGTCAAGGGCACGGTCTTCGGTGTTCTGGTCGCGCTCTCGGGCTGCCTGCGCGGCATGCAGGCCGGGCGCAGTGCGGCCGCCGTGGGCCTCGCCACCACCTCCGCCGTCGTGACCGCCATCGTGTTGATCGTGGTCATGGAGGGAATTTTCGCCGTGGTGCTCAATGCGTTGGGATTCTGAATGAGCGCCGAAGTCGCGGTCAGCGTGCGGAGGCTGGAGGTCGCTTATGGCGACCTGATCGTTCAGCATGATCTCGATTTCGAGGTCGAGCGGGGAAAGATCTTCATCATCATGGGGGGAAGCGGCTGCGGGAAGAGCTCGCTCCTGCGGGTGATGATCGGCCTGCTGCCGCCCGTAACAGGCGAGGTCCTGCTCTGTGGCGTCAGCGTCTGGCAGGCGGATGAGGCAGAGCGGCAACGACTTGCGCGGCACTTCGGGGTGTTGTACCAGCGCGCGGCGCTCTGGAGCGCCATGACTCTGGCCGAAAACGTGGGATTGCCCCTCGCGCAATTCACCGACCTCACGGCGGAACAACGGCGCGAGGTGGCCGGGCTGAAGCTTGCGCTCGTCGGGCTGGCCGGGTACGAGGAATTCTACCCCGCCCAACTGAGCGGCGGGATGCAGAAGCGCGCGGCGCTGGCGCGGGCGATGGCCCTCGATCCTGAGATCCTCTTTCTGGATGAGCCGACCTCCGGACTCGATCCGGTGAGCTCGCGACGTTTCGACGATCTGATCCTCGAGCTCCGGGAGAGCCTCGGGGGTACCGTCGTGGTGGTCACCCACGAGCTGGCGAGCATCTTCACCATCGGAGACGACTCGGTGTTTCTGGACGCCGAGACCCACACCTTGATTGCCCGGGGAAATCCCAAGACCTTGCTCGCCGAGACGACCAGCCCAACGGTGCGGGCCTTCCTCACGCGTGGAGAGCTGGTGGCGGCAGCGCACCAAGAGAGAGGATAGAACGCATGGCCAAACGGGTGAGTCCCACGCTGATCGGAGTGTTTGTGCTGGGGGCGTTCGCCCTGACGGTCGGAGTAGTCCTCGTGCTGGGCGGACGCCAATGGCTGAAGCGGCCGGTCTCGTGCGTCATGGCCTTCGACGGCAGCGTGGCGGGGTTGACGGTCGGGGCTCCCGTGCGTTTCCGCGGTGTCCCCCTTGGCACGGTCTCGGACATCCAGATCCGCTACGGAAGCACGGGAATCGTCGTCCTGAGCGAAATCGACCCGTCGCGCATCCAGGGCCTCCGTCGGGATATAGCGCCCGCCGACGTTGACCGCGTCGTACAGGAGGCCGTTCGCAAAGGGCTGCGGGCGCAGTTGCAGCTCGAGAGTCTCGTCACCGGTCAGCTCTATGTGGGGCTTGATTTCGCTCCCGAGACACCTGCGCAGCTGACCGGGAACACCCCGGATCAGTGTGAGATTCCGACGATTCCCACCGCACTCGCGCAGTTCCAGGAGGAGATGAGAAGGATCGTGACCGGCTTGGAGCAATTGCCCCTGAAGCAGACGCTCGAGGCGGTGGGCCGCGCCGGTGACGCCATCGCGAAGATCGCTTCGGCGCCCGAGATCCATACAATCCTCGGGTCTACCGATCGGACGATGCACGAAACGGAGAACCTGGTGCACAGGCTCAACGCGCAACTCGACCCGGTCATCGGGAACGTCCAGGCAACGCTGGACGACGCCCAGCGGACGCTCGATGGGGTCGGAGGAGATATGCGGCACCTCATCCGGGATGTTGACGCTCGGGTGCCGCCGCTGGCCGGCAGCATCGGGAACGCTGCGGACTCCGTTCAGGCGCTGATGCGGGACGGGCAGAATACTTTGCACCGTCTGGATCAAGAGATCGGGCCCACTCTGGCAGCGTTCCGCCGAGCGAGCGATGCGGCGAACGATGCCATGCGACGAGCGGAGGCGGCCTTCGGCCACGCCGACGGCCTCTTGGACGGCAAGTCGGCGCTTGGCTATCGACTCGCCGAAGCGCTCGACGAGTTTACGCGAACGGCCCGTGCGCTCCGCAGCCTCAGCGAGGACATCGAACGTCAGCCAAACCTCTTGCTCTTGGGGCGGGAAGGAGCGCAGAACCGATGAGCCCGCTCCGCATTGCGTGCCTGATCACGTTGGTCGCCGTGGCGGGGGGGTGCCTCACGCTCTCCCCACCACCGAAGGCCTATCTGCTTTCTGCAACTGCCCCATCGGCAGCTCCGGGCGCCGCAACGAACGTGGCGGTCGGCGTGGGACCGGTCGCGATCCCGGCCTACCTCGACCGGTCGCCCATTGTCGTGCGCACGGGCACGGATGAAGTGCGGCTCTCTGGGGATCATGAGTGGGCGGAACCGCTCCGGGACGCCCTCCCGCGAACGCTTGGCGAAAATCTCTCGGCCATGCTTCACACTGACGCGGTCGCAGTCTTCCCGTGGCGCACGCCGCAGACCGTGCAGTACCGGGTCACGGTGGACATCCTCCGTTTCGACGGGGCGCTCGGCGGGTCCGTGATACTCCATGCCCGCTGGCGTCTCTTGGACGGAGAGGACAACCAGTTAGCTCTACGGGCAGTCCAACTCCAGGACACGTCCGCGGAGGCCACGTACACGGCCCTGGTGGCTGCGCAGAATCGTCTCCTAGCCACCCTTAGCCAAGCCATCGCCGCCGAGATCCGGACCCGCCTTCGGTAGGCGCTCGGACACTGGCGCGAGAGGTTCGAGCCGATCGCGTGCGGCGGCGGCTACGACCTTCGGAGCAGTCTCCGATAAAGAGGAGGCGAGACTCGGTAGGTGGTGTCTGACGCCCTCGCGCCGGACACCGTCGCCGGCGAGGCCCGGCGCGGCTGACGAAGGAGACGAGGTGCAGCCGTAAAGGAGAAGTGTCATGGCTGACCTGGAAACGGCTTCGACCGAGATGATGGTCCAGAATCTGGTGAATAATTGGTGGGCGCTAGCGGTCCGGGGAGCCATCGCGATCCTCTTTGGCGTGATGACGTTTCTGCTTCCAGCGGTCACACTCGCCTCGCTGGTGCTGTTGTTCGGCGCGTATACGGCCGTGGAGGGCGTCTTCAACTTGATCGCGGCTGTGCGGGGGCGTGGCGGCGAGCGGCCGTGGTGGGCGCTCGTACTCGAGGGCTTGGTGAGCATCGGCGCCGCGATCGTGACGTTCACCGTGCCTGCCCTGACCGCACTCGTTCTGCTGTACCTGATCGCGGCGTGGGCGGTGGTCACCGGTGTGTTCGAAATCGTGGCCGCGATCCGCTTGCGTCAATGGATCCAAAACGAGTGGTGGCTGGTGCTGAGCGGCGTCCTCTCAGTACTCTTCGAGGGTCTGTTGATGGCATTCCCAGGGCCGGGAGCGCTCGCCGTCGTCCTCTGGATCGGTGCCTATGCCATCGTATTCGGCGCGATACTCGTGGCCCTCAGCTTCCGCCTCCGAGCCTATCGGCCAGACCGTTCCAGCCAAGCGAAGATGGCAGCAGCATAGGATGCTACGGAGGAAGTCCAACGGCCTCAATCGGAGAGCATAAACGGGGACGATTATAAGCCGGAGATCCAGGACGTTGCTCTGGTGACCTCTTCGCTACCCAGGTGGAGCAACTCGAGAAGCGTACGCGGAGCACGGTTGCCTCACAACGCGCGGGAAACTACAAGGCACGGATGGTGAGGTGAAGGACATGATCAACGGATCCACGACGGTTGCACCAGCCCGACCGCGAAGTCGCATCGAGATTTGGCTGCTCATCGCCGTCTCGATTTTTGGTTTGCTCGGATTCATGACGACCTTGTCTACCGGGGATGAAGACGGGGTGGCGGGCCCGAGCGCGGGCCGCGCTCTCCTTATGGCAACCGAATAGCCCCCAGAGGCAATGTGGCAGCTGGGCAAGTCGGCACCTCCTGTTTGATCAAGAAACTGTAAACCTGGATAGCAAAATGGTTTTCGCGCGATCGCGGAGGAAAGAAGGCATCTTTTGCCGTTCGCCGGTCTTCCAACATTTTGCGATGCGCGCAATCTATTGCGGTTCAGCGAGAGATGCCGGTTGCCGACGACGCGCCGTCCGCACCGTGGCCGCTGTCTTATCCGAACGATTCTGCACAGTTCCGATACGGGAGGGCTCAGCCAGCCAGATGGCACGCGTCCTGCCACCACAACTGTTAGAGGCCCAGAGCCGCGAGGTGCACCACATGGCATACGAGAGGAGACGGTGATGAATATTGGCGAACCCTTGCGCGAACTCCAGGTCGAACCATTGATGTACCCGGCTGCCATGCCGTCGGCCCCAGCCGAGCCGCAGCCTGCCCTGGCCCCGGAACCCGTGGAGATCCCTGCGTGACAAACAGTGGTTCTCGAGCGGAGCACCGCGCGTCCGCGCCTACGCGATTCCGCTCGTCACCCAGCTCGAAGAGCTGCAGTGTCGGACCCGAGCAGCGGAGCGAGGAGCCTTCGAGGAGATCCTATGACGCGTCCGATGCCTGAGACAGAATCCGCCACCCCACTCGTGGTGGGCCCGCTGCGGGGCTATCGGTACTGGCACGCCAAATGGGATGGCGGGCAGCCGGTGCTGCGCTCGCTCTACCACACCACGATCTGGCCAGCCCAAGGACCACTGCATGCCAGCTGTGAAAAGCGGCTCGGGACGGTGGTCGCCTGGATGCGCAGGCTGTTCACATCCCAGCCCGAAGAGACTCACCGTGCGCCCAGCGGCACGTGCGAGTGCGGCATCTACGCCCTGACCAATTTCGAAGCGATCGAGCGGGGCGAATTGCTTCCCCAGGCATGTCATCCAAGCTTGGACGTGTACGTGCTGGGTGCGGTGCTGCTCTGGGGCCGGGTCGTTCAGCATGGGCAGGGCTATCGGGCCGAGTACGGCCGGCCGCTCCGGCTGCTGACCACCCCGCCCTTATCGTCCAATGGCATCCGCAGCCTCCTCGACGCGGTCGCCACCCGATACGAAATTTCCTTGGTCACTCGCGTCGAAGAACTGTCGGCGCCATAGCGGAGGCGGCGACCGGACGGGAGGACCCGAGGGGTAAGCCGCTCGAATGAAACGGGCGGTACTGCCACCGGGTCTTCGCGACGCTAAGGCTTTCCCTGCAGGCTCGTTCCAAACAGGTTCAATTCTTCGCGGCACGCATCGCTAAATCCTCGCAAGGGATCTATTGCGTTCGAATTACTCTCCAGCAGATCCCATAATTCGCGGAGCGTCTTGTTCGGCTTAAAGTAGGTCTCGACGATCGTGCGCGCCACGCGGTCGGCGTTCTCGATGATCCGCGGAGATGAGCGCACGCGCATGCGGCTGACCATCGCGTAAATCCCTACGAGGCTGGAGACTTCGACTTTATCATGCACCAGCGCGTCGCCATAGAGACGGGATGCCTCGACAATGAAGTCCCGGTACAGGGTCTCCCGTGCGGTTCGATCGCTAGCGAGCTCCTGCGCTCTGACTTGCGCCCGCTGGGTGAGCGCCGAGGTCGCAAACGCCGTCAGCCCGCCCACCACCGATCCGGCCAGCGCGGCGGTGGCGGACAGAGTCGCTCCATCCATGGGATCCTCCTTGTGTAAGCGGCGCGCGGTCGGAGTGAGGGCTCGCCGCTGCGTGATCCGGCGGGCGCATCAGGTACCCGCACACCTGCGAGCAAATCTGCGCGGTCACGTAGCCCACGGTGCTGCCGACCCATTCGCAGGGGGGCGTTCTGTTCTGCTGCGTCACCGGCGCGACCGCAGCGGTGACGGCCAGGGCAGCTGCCGGGGGTCGCCTCTCGACAGCCGGCGGCGAGTGCCGCGATCATCAGGGCCCGGGCATCGGTGCCCATCGGATCGCCCTGCGGTCCGGCAACTCGGCAGCATGGAAGGTATCACCGTCCCTCCGTCTAAGGTCCCTCGCGTGTTAGGGTGCTCGCGCTCACACTGGTCGGTCTGCACCCGGCGCGACCGCCTTGAGGAGTTCGGGAAGGGTGGCGCCATTCGCCGGATCCACCGCGGCGAACGTCCCCGATGCCTTGCCCTGATCCGCGAATCCGACGTCCACGTACATCACCTGGAGTGTCGCCCCGTCGGTGAAGACCATGATCAAGATGATGGGATCCTCCGTCAGTGACCAGGTGTCTTTGCCATTGCGGGCATCAAGCCCGAGCAGGAGAACCTGGGGTTGATCCCCGGTGGTGTTCACCAGGAGGACCGCCGGAAAGTCCGGGTTGCCGCTTAGGGCCCCCACCTCCACCGCTTGATAGTGTGCCTGCACGCCGGGATCAGCGAAGTTCGGGATGGTTGCCTGCAATGTCGAGGAAGCCGCCATGGCCGGGCTTGCCGCCAGGAAGGCGATTCCCGCCAGGAGTGGCAGCCAGACCGTTAACGGGCTTGGTCTCCGCCGCCCCGTGTCCCATCCAGGACGGCCCCGCACCGGGATTGGCACCCGCGCGGGAAGCCGCAGAAAAGTAAGCGCCCCGACGCGTGCCATGAGGTCGTGCAGCAGATTCAGAATATTCGAAGAGCGTGATGACATGCGGTGATGCTTCATCATGGTGTCCCCTTTTGCTCGTGGTGCTGCTTCGGTTTCGATTGCGACTGCGCCCGTACGAAAGCCAATCTCGACGGTCACTGGGAATCGCAGCAATTGAAGTGCCATCAGACAATTTCCCAAGCTGACGGCGCCGAATGTTTGTAACATGGAGAGGTTACGCGAGGCATGCAGGCGCGAGTAGCAGGGAGGAAGCCTTAGTTCGCAGTATCTTGCGAGGTGTCACAGTGCGATAAAAACGGCGCGCTGAGATGTCTCGGGAGCTGTCGCGAAACGCGCACCCGCGCCAGCATTACAGCAGTTTCATGCAGGCAAGGCGCACCGGCATTGCAAGATGTTGGAAGCGTGACGAAATGTTGGAAGACAGAACGATGCGGTCGTTCTTGGGATCGATCTCGTGACCCAGCAACCCAACACGCCTATTAGGTCTTTGCGGCCTCGGCTGCCATAGGTGGGCAGGCATGTTCGCAATCTATCGCCAAGGCGACGAAATGTTGTAAGAGAGGCGAGCACCGGCGTAGAGCCGAACTGCGCTGCGGTCATCACCACGTTTGTTCTCCACGCCTCCATTCACTGTTGGCATTACCTCTGCACTCCCTTGAGCGTGAGGACGGTTTCACGAATCAAGATACGACAACATCGAAGTCTGAAAGGGAGGTTCTCCATGGATCAGGTCCTGGCCCAACGCATTCTGGACATCATCTACAGGGACCCCTCCGTGCGCCGAACACACAAGGACTCCATCTCCGACTGGATCCTCGACACGCAGGCGCGGGCGGCGCCCTTGAGCGCCAGCGCGCTCTTGACGTACCTGGCCGCACACCAGGTGGACGTGATCGAGCGGCTGAGGATCAATATCCATATCGGCGACGACGTGGCTCGCGCGCTCGGCAGCGCCATTCACAACTGATACACACGACCTTGCCTGTGATGCGTGCTGCGTCCCTCATCGTCGTCGCTCGCCCCGATCGCGTGGTGTGGGAAAGCAAGAGCCATATCTTGCCCTTCGTGAAAGAGCGGGGTGAGGGGCCCCCACTGCACACGGCCACCCGTCTCCTCGCTCTGCCCTTGGCCTCTTTCGGGCCGGCCACGATGGCCCTCCACTCACCTGACGACCGCTGCCCCGCACAGCCCTCTGTCGGGTTTCCGACATTTCGCGAGGCTCGCAATCTATTGCGGTTCAGCTATCGGGATCGGTACCTGGGCATCGGGGGCGCTTATGAGCCTTGCTGGTTCTCGCGCCAGCATCAGCGAAGGCACGATGGGTCCCGGCGGGTTCTTCGACCCAGCGCCGCCGCCCGGATCCTCGAGTCTGCCAGGAATGGTCGCCGGGAGCCATACAAAGACATAAGCAAACTCATCATGCGCAACCCCGATCTGGCTCGATCTGAACGCCGGCTGCGCTGTTGGGCTCCATCGCTGGTACGTTGAGTCGTCGCCCCGCGGTTCAAGGCCCATGCAGGTATTCCACGGGCTTCGAGCTGGCTAACATTGATTTCTCTAGCTTCAAACTCTATCTTCTATCGTGTGCATTGCCCCATAGAAGATCAGGCCGCGCGGCCACCCTGAAATTCGAGTTCGCGCAGCCCTCTTGCGAGCATCGGGTCCTCGAGGCGATGGTCGAGACCCTTTGTTAATAGCGCCGACGGAGGGCAGCAATGACAAGAACCGGCGTTTCTGCGAGGCATTGACTGTGGCCAAGAGGTATGGGCTCTCCGTCGTGCTGGTTCTTTGGGCTCTGCTCGTTACGCTTCTGGTTAGTCCCACGACACGGGTCACGCCATTCTTCTTCCTGGCGATCATGCTGAGTGCCTGGGTTGGCGGAATGGGGCCCGGGCTGGCCGCGCTCTTCGAGCCCTTCTACACGACCAAGCCCGCCGGGATGGGCATGGGCTTGTCGATCTGCCGCTCGATCATCGAGGCGCATGGGGGCCGGCTGTGGGCGACGGCGAATGGCGGCTATGGGGCAACCTTTCATTTCACCTTGCCCGCCGCGGAGGCGATTCAGCCTGACGCGGCTGGTACGAGGACTGGTGGTGGGGTGAGGTGATGGAGCTTGCGGACTACCAACTGGAGATGCTGCGCCGGGAGGGGGAATTCATCCTCTATCGGGGGCAGCACCGGAGCCACGAAGACGCCAACCCCTCGTCTGTTCTCCTGCTGACGCATGCCTCAGTACACCCCGCGCCGGAAAGCCTCCAGCGGATAGACCACGAATACTCGTTCAAAGACGAGCTGGACCCTGCCTGGGCGGCTCGGCCTCTCACTCGCTCCCAGCAGGAGGAGCAGACGATGCTCGTGCTCGAGGATCCCGGGGGCGAGCCGCTCGAGAGGCTTATAGACGGACCGATGGAGATCACGCAGTGCTTGCGCATCGCCGTGGGTCTCGCCACCGCCCTCGGCCAGGTGCACAAGCGGGGTGTGATCCACAAGGACCTCAAGCCGCAGAATGTTCTGGTGAACCCCGTCACCGGGCAGGTCTGGCTCACCGGCTTCGGCCTCGCCTCGCGGCTGCCGCGCGAGCGCCAGACGCCTGACCCGCCCGAGGTCATTGCCGGCACGCTCGCCTACATGGCCCCCGAACAGACCGGCCGCATGAATCGTTCCATCGATGCGCGCAGCGACCTGTACGCCCTCGGCGTCACGCTCTACGAACTGCTAACCGGGAATCTTCCCTTCACGGCGTCCAATCCGATCGACTGGGTGCACTGCCATATCGCCCGGCAGCCGGTGCCGCCCGCCGAGCGCGTCCCCGGCGTGCCCCGGACGATCTCGGCCATCATTATGAAGTGCCTGGCCAAGACCGCCGAGGACCGCTACCAGACCGCCGCCGGCCTGGCGGCCGACTTGACACGCTGCCTCGCCGACTGGGAGGCCACCGGAAGCATCGTCCCCTTCGCGCCGGGCGCCCACGACGTCCCCGACGCGCTGCACATCCCCGAAAAGCTCTATGGGCGCGAGGCGGAGGTCGGCCGGCTGCTGGAAGCGTTCGACCGGGTGGTGGCGCAGGGCACGCCCGCGCTGGTCCTGATCTCCGGCTATGCCGGCATCGGCAAGTCCTCGGTGGTGAACGAACTGCACAAGGCCCTCGTCCCGTCGGGATTGTTCGCAGCCGGCAAGTTCGACCAGTACAAGCGCGACATCCCGTATGCCACGCTCGCGCAAGCCTTTCAGGGCCTGATCCGCGGCCTGCTCGCGCTGAGCGAAGCCGACCTGGCGCCCTGGCGCGACACCCTCCGCGAGGCGCTCGGCCCGAACGGCCGGCTCATGACCGGTCTGGTCCCCGAATTGAAGCTCATCATCGGCGACCAGCCGCCGGCGCCGGAGCTTCCGTCGCAGGAGGTGCAGCGCCGATTTCAGCTCGTGCTCCGGCGCTTCCTCGGCGTGTTCGCCCGGCCGGAGCATCCGCTCGTTCTGTTCCTCGATGATTTGCAATGGCTCGACGCGTCCATGCTGGACCTCATCGAGCACTTGTTGATACAGCCGGGCGTTCGGCACTTGCTGCTGATTGGCGCCTATCGGGACAACGAGGTCGATGCCGCGCACCCGCTGATGCGCAAGCTCGCGGCGATCCGCGAGGCGGGCGCGCCGGTGCAGGAGATCGTGCTCGGGTCCCTGTCACGTGAAGACGTGGGGCAGCTGATTGCCGATGCGCTGCATTGCCCGCCAGAGCGCGCAGAGCCGCTGGCGCAGCTGGTGCACGACAAGACCGCCGGAAACCCCTTTTTCGTGATCCAGTTTCTCCGTGCGCTCGCCGAGGAGGGATTGCTCACGTTCGAGCATGACCAGGCGCGCTGGTGCTGGGATCTCGACCGGATCCACGCCAAGGGCTTCACCGACAACGTGGTGGACCTCATGGTCGGCAAGCTGAGCCGACTGCC
>DATJQT010000357.1:0-1234 GCA_035505475.1 Vulcanimicrobiaceae bacterium | reverse complement strand
GGTTCGGCATCAGCGACGAGTTCGAAGTGAACGGCTTGAAACGCGTCATCGGCAACGGGCGTCATGGGATCGTACTCCGTCAGGCGGCCGCGGAGGTCTCGCCCAGCATCTCCAGGGGTTTCAGCAGGAGGTGATTGTGCGAGTAATCGACCGGGACGGAGATCACGACCGGGCCTTCTACGTCCATGGCTTGGCGCAGAGCACTGGCCAGACTGGTCGGGGAGTCTACGGCGATGCCCTTGGCGCCGCATGCCTGCGCGTAGGCGGCGAAGTCAATCGGCCCGAACTCGACGCCAGAGCCGCGGCCGTACTTCTTGCGCTCCTGAATCTCGACCATGTTGAAGGCGTGGTCGACCCAGACCACGTGCACGATGTTGCACTTCAGGCGGACCGCGGTCTCCAGCTCCATGCTCGACATCATGAAGCCGCCATCGCCAGAGACGGACACCACCTTATGGCTGGGGTCAACCAGGCTGGCGGCGATCGCCCAGGGCAAGGCCACGCCCATGGTCTGCTGCCCGTTGCTGATCAGCAGCTGGCGCGCGCGGAACGACAGCAGGTAGCGGGCCAGCCAGATGTGGAACGAGCCCATGTCCAGGCAGGCGGTCACGTCGGGGGTGATGACCTTCTCCAGCTCACGCACGATCTCCAGCGGGTGCAGAGCCGCGCCCTCGCTGCGCGCGTTGGCCAGCGACAGAGCGCGATCCGCCTTATAGCGACGCAGGATTGCCTCAAGGCTCTCAGAGCGGGGCAGCCGGCTCACCGAAGCCGTCAGCGCATCGACGGTAGCAGCAATGTCCCCGATCAGCTCGACGGCGGGGGCATATCGATTGTCGAGTTCAGCGGCGACCACGTCGATGTGAATGATCTGACGCCCGTCATCGACATTCCAGAGGTTCGGGTCATATTCGACCGGATTGTAGCCGATGGAAATCACCAGATCGGCCTCGTGCAGAAGCTGATCGCCCAGCTGGTTCCGGAACAGCCCGACCCGGCCGCCGAAGCGATCCACCAGCTCGTGAGAGACCGCGCCCGCGGCCTGATAGGTACCCACCACCGGCGCGCCAGTGGTCAAGATCAGCTTGCGCACCGCCTCCGCAACCGCCGGACGGCTCGCCATGAGCCCCAAGAGGATAACCGGACGCGCGGCCTTGCCGATGATTTTCACGGCTTCGCTGATCGCGGAGAGGGACGCCGCGCCCGGCTGCGGGACGGCTTTGCCAGCCAGAACCGG
>DATJQT010000356.1:0-2200 GCA_035505475.1 Vulcanimicrobiaceae bacterium | reverse complement strand
GTTGCCTGCCACCCCAGGCAGGCGGTGCTCGCAGCCGGCTATAGCGACGGCACCATCCTGATGGTGCGCCTCGAAGACGGCGCAGAGATTCTGGTCCGCCGCAACGGCACGCCGCCGGTGTCGGCGCTTGCCTGGAACGGCAAGGGCACATGGCTCGCCTTTGCGGATGAAGAGGGCAAGGGCGGCCTTTTGCAGCTGTAGCGGCGCCAGACCGGGAACATCGGCCAGCGCCGCCAGTTGGTTTTTCTCAACTGTGTTGCAGGTCGATGATGTCAACGGACGACGAGAGGCGCGAGATCAGGCGCGATAGCGGGCTCGCTGCCGCGCTGATCGCGGCGGGAGTGCTGATGGCCGGCACGTCGCTCGCCACGCTGATCGTGCGCGAGCCGGAGCGGATGGCGGAGGCGACCCAGGGAACCACGCCCGGCACGCCGCCGCTGCAGGGAACGCCGGCTCCTGCGGATCGCGGCAAGCCCGCGGAAGCGAAGCCCGGCGGTACGCGCCCGACCACGCCCGCCCCGGAGCCCGCGCACCCCGATCCGCAAGCCCAGAACGACGGGATCAAGCCCGCATTGCCGCCCGCGCCTGCAGAGAAGATGGCCCCGCCGATCAATCCTTCGGCGAAGTAGCGGCTCCATTCGAGAGGGAATCTTTGGGGGGCGGGGATGGCGTTGTGACATCCTCGCGACACGACGCAAACAAACCCCTGTTGCGCGCCGCATTTACAGCCTCGCCAGTGGCGCCTGATCGCTCCATAATCGGTATCTCGCGACCGACAGGGGCAAGGCTCATGAAAATCGAAGACGTCAGGCGCACCGCCTATTCCATGCCGCTCACCAACCCGTCCTTTCCGCCCGGGCCGTACCGTTTCTTCAACCGCGAATACTTCACAATCATCTACCGTACCGATCCGGAGGCGCTGCACGCGGTGGTGCCGGAGCCGCTGGAAATCGTAAAGCCCATCGTCAGCTACGAGTTCATCCGCATGCCCGATTCCACCGGCTTCGGCGACTACACAGAGACCGGGCAGGTGATCCCCGTGCGCTTCCGGGGCGAGGACGGCGTCTACGTGCACTCAATGTATCTCGACGACGAGGGCCCGATCGCAGGCGGGCGCGAGCTCTGGGGTTTTCCGAAGAAGCTGGCGCGACCGAAGATGGAGGTCGAGAGCGACGTGCTGGTCGGCACGCTGCATTATGGTTCGGTGCTCTGCGCCTCCGGCACCATGGGCTACAAGCATCACAAGGTCGATCACGACACGGTCGTGAAGGCGTTGAAGGTGCCGAACTTCATTCTCAAGATCATCCCCCATGTCGACGGCAGCGCGCGCGTCTGCGAGCTCGTGCGCTATCATCTCGAGGACATCACCTTGAAAGAGGCCTGGACCGGCCCCGCAGCCCTCGGCCTGTTCCCGCACGCGCTGGCGGATGTCGCGCGGCTGCCGGTCCGCGAGGTGGTCTCCGCGCTGCACTTCAAGGCAGACCTGACGCTCGGGCTCGGGACGGTGGCGTTCGATTATCTGGCGAGGTAGCGGCGAGTGCGGACCCACGGCGCGCTCTTGGGCGAGTTTCAGTGAGGTGGGCACGGTGCCCGGGCTCCCTTCCCCCTTGCGGGGAAGGGTGGGGGAAGGGGATAGCCCCGCACACCGAACCCGGGGCTACCCCCCTCCCTGGCCCTCCCCCGCTGTTCAGACCTGGGAGATGGTGGACGGGTGTTCGGAGACATCGTGGACACTTTCGACAGCGAACAGCGGGGAAGGGTGGGGGAAGGGGGGTAGCCCCGACACCGAACCCGGGGCTTACCCCCCTCCCTGACCCTCCCCCGCATCCGCCTTCGCCAGAAGGCGGCTACGGCGGACAAGAGGGGGGAGGTGACGGAGACAGCGTGCCGCGGATCATGGTTGGAGCCTTCCGGCGTGGCAGGTCCAACGCGGGCTGCTGGCGCGGCTTAGCGCACCAGCACGTTCCTGAACTGCCAGGGATCCGACGTGTCGATGTCCTCCGGGAACAGGCCCGGGCGGTCGGTCAGCGGAGTCCACTCGGTGTAGTAGCCTTTCACCGGCCCGAGATAGGGCATCTGGATTTCGAGCAGGCGCTCATAGTCCATCTCGTCGGCTTCCACGATGCCTTCGTTCGGGTTTTCCAGCGCCCACACCATGCCGCCGAGCACGGCAGAGGTCACTTGCAGACCGGTGGCGTTC
>DATJQT010000355.1:0-6942 GCA_035505475.1 Vulcanimicrobiaceae bacterium | reverse complement strand
CTGCCATTCGCGTCGCGCTCGATGCGGGCGCCGGGGGCGTCCGGTGTTTCTTTGGCGATGCCCGCCGCCTGCATCGCCTTGGCGTTCAGCCACACGCTGTGGCCGCAGCAGCGGACCAGCATGACCGGGTGATCCGGGGCGATGTCGTTCAGGTCGGCCGCATTCGGCTCGCGCCGGTCGGTCCAGATATGCTCGTTCCAGCCCCGCCCGATGATCCAGGTCCCCGGCGGTGTTTTCGGAATGGCCGCCTTCACCCGCTCGCGGCAGGCCGCGATGGAGGTCAGGTCGCGCAGATCCACCCGGTTGAGGTAGAGCCCGAAGCTGACGAAGTGCAGATGCGCATCCACGATCCCCGGTGTGGCCAGCCGCCTGGGCAATTCGAGGAGCTGCGCGCCGCGACCGCACGCATCCACCACCGCGCGCTTTCCGCCGACCGCGACGATGCGGCCGTCCCGGACGCCGACCGCCTCGGCCCAGGGCTTGGCTGGGTCTCCGGTGAAGATCTTTGCACAAAGGACAGTGCTATCCATCAATCGTCCTCTCTGGAAACGCAATTGAGGCTGCTCAAAAAGGCCTCGGTGCGAGGCGTACCGTGTCCGCACGCCGCAGCACCGCGCCGGCTACTCATTCCGAAGGGTGCGACAACGCCGACGGCACCCATCCGCAGGCTGGATCCGGCCTTTTTCAGCAGCCGTTAGAAAAACAGCCCGACCCCGGCGCGGCGCCGGGATCGAGCTGCGAGTGGGCGCGAATGACGGCCTATTTTTCCTTCGCCCGGGGCGAAGCGTCATCGATCCACAGGTCCGTCAGGTCCTGGTACATCATCTCGATGGCCACCGGCTTGATCCCGTGGACCCAGGGCTGGTGCGCGATGACCGCCTTGTTGTAGTTGAAGAACCAGACCGGCGCGTCGTCCTTGAAGAGCGCATCGGCCTTCTTCAGGATGTCGTTCCGCTTCGTCATATCGCGCTCTTTGCGCGCGGCATCCAGCAGCTTGTCGAACTCGGGGTTCTTGTACGCGATCGTATTACCCGCGGTGGGCGGGTTGGTGGATTCGAAGCGGGCCAAGGCCTGCAGGGCGTCGCCGCCCGCACCGCTGGACAAGGACCAGATGAACGCCTGGTAATCCAATTTCTGCATCCGCGGGGCAAGCGCCGCGCCTTCGATCTGCTGCGGCTTTACCGTCACGTTGATCGCCCTCAGGAACGGGATCAGCGCCTCGATGACCGGGGTCCCCCAGGATTCGTTGCTCGTGCCCAGGCACTCGAAGGTGAAGCCGTTCTCGTACCCGGCCTCCTTCATCAGGGCCTTGGCCTTCTCGGGATTGTACTCGTACCCCTTGGCGTTCCGGTCGAACGCCGGCGAGGTGGACGGCAGGTAGCTGACGGCCGGGTACGCTTTATCCTTCAGCAGCCGGCTGATGATCAGCTTGGAATCAATCGCGTAATTGATGGCCTGGCGCACCTGCTTCTTCTTGAACGGTTCGTAGTTGGGATTGAACCCGATGATACGGGTGAACAGCTCCGCCACCTCGACCATGTTCTTTGAGATCTGCGGATCGGCCTTGTACACGGGATACTGCGCCGAGCCGACCACGGTGGCATCCAGTTCTTTGGCGCGGAACGCGGCATCGCGCGGACCGGCTTCCGGCATGACCTTGTACACCACCTTATCGAGGTACGGCTTGCCCTTCTCGTAAAAATTCGGGTTCTTCACGACGACGATCTCGCTGCCCTTCACCCACTTCGCGAACTTGAACGGGCCGAGGCCGACCGGGTCCACGGCGAATGCGTCGCCCTTCTTCTCGACCTCTTCTTTGGGCAAGATCGCCGTGCCACCCTCAAACAACGTGTAGGCCGGGTCAATCGGCTTGTCCATCGTGATCTCGAGCGTGAGGTCGTCAATCTTCCGCAGGCCGGAGATGCGCGGCGCCTTGCCTTCCTCGTACTCCTTGGCGCCTTTGATCACCCGGACGAATCGCGCGGACGGCGACGCGGTCTTGGCGTTCATGATCCGCTCGTAGCTCCAGATGATATCGTCGGCCGTCATCTGGCGCCCGTTATGGAACTTGACGCCCTTCTTCAAGGCGATCTTGTACACCAGACCGTCCGCCGAGACGTCCACCTTGTCGCCCAGGTCCAGCTTGGGGCGGTTGTGCTCGTCGTCCCAGGCGTACAGGGACCGGTTGATGTTGATGGTGACGATTTGGTCGTTCGTGTTGGGCGTCTTGTGGGCATCGAGCGTCAGGACATCGCCCCCGTACGGCAGGACGAAGTTAAACGTGCCGCCCGCGCGCGCCGCCCAGCTTGCCCCGGCGGTGATCCCCAGCAGCGCCAGGACAGCCAAAGAGACCAGCATGATTCGCTTCATCGGAACTCTCCTCCTCTGCACATTCGGTCCGTGCGGATTGGATGATGGACGCCCACGCGACGCACCGGGGCGTCGAGCCGCCAGAGCATCGCTTAGAGGCGGGGAACACGTCAAGGAGGAAAGCTGCGGCGAGCGCAATCGTCCGATGGACCGGGACATTCACCGCGGAGGCGCAGAGGACACGGAGGGAGTTTATTCAAGGGCCGAGGGAATGCCGAGAAGATACTGCCTTTCTCTGTGATCTCGGCGTCTCTGCGGTGGAACGAAACTGCCCAGGTCAGCGTGGTGGGCTGGTGCCCAACTTGATCAATGCGGTCTTCAGGCGGGAATGCGATTGAAGCAAGCGGAGAAAACCCCATTCGTTCCAGGCGGCCTTCGTCCGGATGATGCGGCCGATGGCATCCTTTTCCTCTACCGACCAGCGGCCCAGGTCGGGAACCAATGCCAAGACCAGCGCAAAATCTGTGAATACCCGGCCCGCGTCGCCAGCCCACGCCTCCCGGCGTTCGCCGAGCACGCGGGCCAGAGCAGCCGCGGCGCGGCGGCGCGCGAGATCAGAATCCCCGGCGCACTTCCGGGCAATCCAGCGCTGGACTTTGAACCCGATGTTCCGGGTGCGAAACGTGTCCCACAACCCTGCCGCTGTCCCAGGAAGTTCGAAGAAGAGATTCCCGGCGGCCAGCTTTCGGAGCGTGGATGGCGGGGTGCGATACCCCGGCCGCGCGGCGATCTTGCGTTCTTCTCGCGCGAGAATCTCGCGCACGTCCGCCCGCTCGGGCCGGAAGCCCAGCTTGCGGTAGAACCAGAACGCCCCGGATTCGATCGCTTCATCGTTTCCCAAACCGATCTGGAACGGGTAGACCGAGACGCAGGTCATGCCCGTGAGTCGGTGCAGGCAGCGTAGGGCCTGGGCATAATTCCACGCGGATTCACCATCCCGGAACGTGTAAAAGGTGTTAAATCCAACCTCCATCCAATCGCCCAGCCCGATCGCTTCCACGTAATTGATGGGCACACCGTTCTTCAGGCCAAAGCCGGCCAGATAGGCGCGAAGCGGCAAACGGCGCTCGGGCGGGAGCCCCCACAGGAAGATGGTGAGACCCCTGCCCACATCGGCGGCGACGACTTGTGCGGGGTCGCCGTGCGTCGTGCCCCACAATTCCCGCCGGCGCACCGTCATGATCTCGCGCATGAAGTCGAGCGTCTGTTCGCCCTCACGCCGGCTGAGCCGTCTCAGACGAATCGGCGCGGTTATCTCTTTTCGCAGGTCCACGTCGTTTCGGCGGATGAACGGGGCGTCGTGGTAAGAGACTTGGCGCACAGCCCTCCAGTTCCTGGTGCGCGAGGCGCGCAGGTTGCCCAGGTTCCAGCGGATGGTCAGATCCAAGGAATCGAACAATTCGGTCCGCTCCCGACCGGTCACCGACAACCGTGCGAATTGCGAGAGCAGCCAGGCCAGCCGGTTGCGCGAGCCATGCGCGGCGGCAAGCCATGCCCCGTAGGGGACGTCCGCCTCTACGTAGGCGTCGTCATCCAAGAGGGGTACGAATCGGGGAAGGGTTGCGCCCAGACGGAGGGGCGCCGCCTCATCGTCCCAGACGGCATCTACGTGGGCCGGAGAGCGCTGGGAGAGCCAGCGTGTGACATCGTAGTTGAGCTTGTCCTCGATCACGGTCCCCGCGATGCCGGAGACCTCCAAAGGATCCAGCGGCGAGAGGTCCGCACCGGCCTCCCGGAGGGCGTCCACGCGGATCGCAAACCTGGTCAGCAGCGCATCCACCTGCCGCCGGATCGCCGGCGTCTGAGGAAAGGCCAGGAGAAACATCAGGGCCTCGTGAAAACGGATGAGAGGATGTGCGTCTGGAAACGTGTGGCGGCCGAGAGTGGTCAGGAGTCGCTGGATGCGAAGAGCCTCGGGTTTCCCGAAACTCCCTTTGATTGCTTCAAGCCGCGCGAGCAGATCGGACAGGGGTGTGCTGGTCATCGGCCCGCCTGGGGCGATCAGAGGAAGTGTTTACTCTACGGTAACGCTTTTCGCCAGGTTCCGCGGCTGATCCACGTCGCAGCCCTTCCGGACCGCAATGTGGTAGGCCAAGAGCTGCATCGGCACAGCCAGCAGCACCGGCATGAGCAGTTGAGACGCCTTCGGGACCTGCAGGCAGTGGTCGGCTTTTCCGGGCAGCTCGGTGTCGTCCTCGGAGCACACCGCGATCACGATGCCGTCACGCGCCTTCACCTCTTGGATGTTGCCCAAAATCTTTTCATAGACCCGATCGTGAGGCGCCAGGACGACCACCGGCATCTCTTCCGTGATCAGGGCGATGGGCCCGTGCTTCATCTCGCCGGCGGGATATCCTTCGGCATGAATGTACGAGATCTCCTTCAGCTTCAACGCCCCTTCGAGCGCGATCGGGTAGGTGATCCCACGGCCAAGGTAGAGGAAATCGGATTTCGTGTAGTAGAGCTGCGCGAGCCGCTCGGCCTCGGTGTCCAGATGGAGGGCAGCTTCGATCTGCTGCGGCAGCCGTACCAGGTCCGCGAGTAGCGCGCGGACGCGCGAGTCGTCCAGCGTGCCCCGCCGCTGCCCGAGGTAGAGGGCAAACAGGTAGAGCGCCGCGAGCTGGGCGGTGAACGTCTTGCTGGCCGCAACGCCGATCTCGGGCCCCGCGTGCGTGTAGAGGACGCCGTCCACCTCGCGCGTGATGGAACTCCCCACGACGTTGCAGATCGCGAACGTCTTGCAGCCCCGCGCCCGCGCCTCTTTCACCCCGGCCAGCGTGTCCAGCGTCTCGCCGGACTGGCTGATGGCCATCACCAGCGTCCGCTCGCCCACGGCGGGGTCGCGATAGCGGAACTCAGAGCTATAATCCACCTCGACCGGCACGCGGCTGAAGGCCTCGATCGTGAACTTGCCCACCAGCGCCGCATGCCACGCTGTCCCGCAGGCGATCAGCATGATCTTGTCAATCGTGTTCAGGTGCTCGTCCAGCTCTTCCATGCCTTCGAAGAAGATGCTGCCCGTGTCCTCCGAGAACCGCCCGCGGATCGTGTCCCGCACCGCCCGCGGCTGCTCGTAGATCTCCTTCAGCATGAAATGTTTGTAGCCGCCCTTCTCGGCCAGAATGGGGCTCCATAAGATTTTCTCGACACTGCGCTGGACGGGCTCGCCCTCGATCGTGCTCACCTGTGCGCCGTCGGCGCTCAGCACGACCATTTCGCGGTCGTTCAGGAACAGGACGTTCCGCGTATGGCTGAGCAACGCCGGAATATCGGACGCGAAGAAGAATTCGCCTTCACCTAAGCCGACGACGAGCGGGCTCTGGCACTTCGCCCCGACGATCCGGTTGGGGTCGCCTTTCCAGAGGACACCGATCGCATACGCGCCGGTCAAGTCGCACAATGCCCTGCGCGTGGCGCGTTCGATGTCCGGATCGTCCTGTAGGTATTTTTCGATCAGGTGCGCGATCACTTCGGTGTCCGTCTCCGACCGGAACACGTGGCCTTCGGCCAGCAGCTTTTCCTTGAGCGAGAGGTAATTCTCGATGATCCCGTTGTGAATGACCACCAGGTCGCCGGTGCAGTCGGTGTGCGGGTGCGCGTTTTCCTCGGTCGGCCGGCCGTGCGTCGCCCACCGGGTATGACCCAGGCCAACCGTGCCGGAAAGGTCGGCGCCCCACACCGCGCTCTCCAGCTCTTTGATCTTCCCGACCGAGCGATGGACAACCAGGCGCCCCTGCTCCAGGACCGCCAGGCCTGCGGAATCGTAGCCCCGATACTCCAGCCGCTTCAGTCCGTCAATGATGATCGGTACCGCCCGCTTGTTCCCGATGTATCCGACAATCCCGCACATGGTCGGTCCTCGCTCGCGAAAGGGCTATTGCCGCTGAAATGCCACTCGCCCTTCGACTCGCTCAGGGCGAGCGGAACAGCCGTCCGTGCTGAGCCCGTCCTGGGTTGTCGGGCCTGTTGAAGTACGAACGGCGATCGGTATTTCAGTAAGGTGACAGAGTTGCCCGCACAACTCATTGCAGAACTTGCGCCACAACCCATCGGAAGTTCCGGCAATGCTCAACCGATCGTGAATACGTACGGAATCCGCTTGCCAATCTACTTGGGGTCGCCTTTGACGGCGAGATGATGTCTACCGAATGCGCCGGTGTGTGTCAAAAACGCACGGGACCCGCCTACACCGATGCGGGCGCCAGATCGAAGTCTCGCACGTACAAGCCGCGGACCGTGTCGAGTTCCTCAGGGCTAAGCTCGGGCACCTCGGACGCGCCGGCAAATTCTTCGAGCTGTTCCTCGTTGTAGATGTTTGGGAGCACGGTCGCAAAGCACGGCTCGGCCAGGATCCATCGGATAGCCGCCTGCGCCATGGTGCGCCCGGTGCCGTCGGTCAGGAAGCGCAAGCGCTCTA
The DNA here is from genome assembly GCA_035505475.1 of Vulcanimicrobiaceae bacterium. GTDB lineage: Bacteria > Methylomirabilota > Methylomirabilia > Methylomirabilales > 2-02-FULL-66-22 > 2-02-FULL-66-22. The sequence goes on along the minus strand of DATJQT010000355.1, from coordinate 155 downwards.
CCTTCTTGAGTCCGGCATCCAGCCAGGCCTTTTTGCGGACATCCGTGTTGACCCGGAAAAATCGGTGGTCGTCCTTGTCGAACGTGGTCTCGCGCGAATAGCGACCCTCCAGCAGCCCCGACGAATGCGGCACGCGTGTCATCAGGCCGACTCCG
>DATJQT010000354.1:0-21765 GCA_035505475.1 Vulcanimicrobiaceae bacterium | reverse complement strand
GATGCGCCGAAGCCGGATCCTGGGATTCTCGATCTCGGCATCCCGATCCTGGGGATCTGCTATGGGCTATGCGTGCTGGCCGATTTGAGCGGAGGCGCCGTGTCGCGTGCGGCGCGCCGCGAGTATGGGCCCGCTGAGCTGGTGGTGGACCGGGTGGAGGATCTGTTTGCCGAACTGCCGGGGCCGTTGCCGGTCTGGATGAGCCACGGCGACAAGCTCGACCGTTTGCCGGGCGGGTTTGAGGTGCTGGCCCACACCTCCAATTCGCCGTACGCGGCGTTTCGTCATCGCGAACGTCCGTTCTTCGGCGTGCAGTTTCACCCCGAGGTCGTGCACACCCCTCAGGGGAAGGCTGTGCTCGGCAATTTCCTGTTCCGCGTGGCGCAGTGTCAGCCGACCTGGAATATGCGCTCGTTCGTCGAATCCAGCGTGGCGCGCATGCGCGAGCAGGCCGGAGACGGCCGCCTGCTGTGCGCCTTGTCGGGCGGCGTGGATTCGTCAGTTGCGGCAGTGCTTGCCCATCGGGCGGTGGGCGAGCGCCTCACCTGCGTGTTCGTGGACAACGGCCTCTTGCGGATGGGGGAAGCGGAGCAGGTCGTCGAGACATTCGGCACACACCTCGGCCTGAACCTGATCGCGGTGGATGCGGCCGATCGGTTCCTCACCCAACTTGCCGGCGTCGTGGATCCGGAACGGAAGCGGAAGATTATCGGGGCCGAGTTTATTGCGGTGTTCGAAGCAGAGGCGCGCCGCCTGGGTCACGTGGATTTCCTGGTGCAAGGCACGCTGTACCCGGATGTGATCGAGAGCGTCTCCGTCAAGGGGCCGTCGGTCACGATCAAGACCCATCACAACGTCGGTGGCCTGCCGGAGCGGATGGGGTTCAAACTGATCGAGCCCTTGCGCGAGCTGTTCAAGGACGAGGTACGCGCCGTCGGCCACGAACTGGGAATCTCGGACACGATCCTGTGGCGCCAGCCGTTCCCCGGCCCGGGCCTTGCCGTGCGCTGCCTCGGCGATGTCACGCGCGAGCGGCTGGACATGCTCCGTAGCGCCGATCGGATCGTGGATGAGGAAATCCGGCGGGCCGGATTGTATCGAGAAATCTGGCAATCCTTCGCGGTGCTGCTGCCCGTTCAGACCGTCGGCGTGATGGGGGATGAGCGGACCTACGAACACGTGATCGCGCTCCGGGCCGTGCATAGCCAGGACGGCATGACTGCCGACTGGGTGCGGCTGCCGTACGATGTCCTGGCCACCATCAGCAGCCGGATCGCGAACGAGGTCAAGGGTGTGAACCGCGTGGTGTACGACGTCAGCAGCAAGCCTCCCAGCACCATCGAATGGGAATAAGCGCGCCCGATGGTGACACGCCTCCATCCATCGGGACGACAGAAGGTCTGGCAGCGCTCATCCGACAGCACGGACTCGAGGCAGAGATCGTGGAGCCCGGCGTTCCGATGCCAACGGTGGATACGGCGGCGGCGGCGATCGGCGTCCAGCCTCAGCAAATCTTCAAGTCCCTTCTATTTCAATCGCCCGCAGAGCGTTGTGTCCTGGTCGTGGCCTGTGGGAATGCACGGGTGGACACCAGCCGGGTGAGCGAAGTGACAGGCATCCACGGACTCCGGCTCGCCAAGCCCGACGTGGTCCTCGCCCGCACGGGGTATCCGGCCGGCGGGACGCCGCCGATCGGACAACGCGAGGCATTGCCGGTCGTTGTCGATACGCGGGTTGTTGCGCAGGAGTGGGGTTTCGGGGGCGGCGGCCGCCCCGAATGGCTGCTCAAAATCCGATCGGCCGACATCGTCCGTTTGACCCGCGCACTGATCGCGGACGTGACCGAGCAATGATCACGGACCGAATCCCAACTGCCAATTCACACCCATCGGCGCATATCATCGCCGCGATTCTTCGTGTAGCTCTCCGTGGTCATTTGTCGTTGGCCATTGGCCATTGGCCATCTCAAGGATAACGATGCCGCACGCCGACTTTGTCCACTTGCATTTGCACACGCAATACTCCCTGCTCGACGGTGCCTGCCAGCTCGATCGTCTGATCGCCAAGGCCAAGGAGTACAAGATGCCGGCCCTGGCAATGACCGACCACGGCAACCTGTTCGGGGCGGTCGATTTTTATGCGATGGCGATGAAGGCCGGCGTCAAGCCGATCGTCGGCTGCGAGCTCTACATGGCACCGGGCAGCCGCTTCGAGCGGACGCCGCAGGACGGGCAGTACGAGGGCGCCAACCACATCACGCTGCTGTGCCGCGATCTGTCCGGCTATAAGAATTTGGTCAAGCTGGTTACCGCCGGGTACCTCGAGGGCTTCTACTACAAACCCCGCATCGACCGCGAGCTGTTCGCGCAGCACGGGGCGGGACTGATCGCCTTGTCGGGCTGCCTCAATAGCGAGTTGGGGCACGCCCTGGTCGACCAGAACGAGGCCAAGTCCGCGGAGATTGCCAAGTTCTACATGGACGTGGTCGGGAAGGACAACTACTACCTGGAAATCCAGGACCACGGGCTCGAGGAGCAGCGCACCATGACCCGCGGCGCGCTGCCGCTCGCCAAGCAGTTGGGCATCCCGGTTGTGGCGACCAACGACGTCCATTACCTCAACGCCGGCGACCATAAGGCGCACGAAGTGCTCCTCTGCGTGCAGACCGGCAAGAGCATGAAAGATCCCGATCACTGGCGCTTCAGCTCGCAGCAGTTCTATTTGAAGTCGCCCGACGAGATGCACTCCCTCTTTGCCGAAGTGCCCGACGCGCTGCTGAACACCATCACGATTGCCGAGCGTTGCAATCTGGAGCTCACCTTCGGGAAAATCCGCCTGCCGAAGTACAGCGTGCCCGCGGGGCACACGCTCGAGAGCTATCTCCGGGAGCTGGCCGAGGCGGGCTTGCGGAAGCGGTATCCCAATGCCGGGCCGGAGGTCTGGGACCGGTTCAACCGCGAGATGGCCGTCATCGAAAAGATGGGGTTCGCGGGCTACTTCCTGGTGGTATGGGACTTCATCAGCTTCGCCCGTTCGCGCGGCATCCCGGTAGGGCCGGGCCGGGGATCGGCCGCGGGCTCGCTGGTTGCCTACAGCCTGCAGATCACAAACATCGACCCGCTCCGCTTCGGGCTCCTATTCGAACGGTTCTTGAATCCGGAGCGGATCAGCATGCCCGATATGGACATCGACTTCTGCGACGAGCGCCGGGACGAAGTCATCGAGTACGTCCGCAAGAAATACGGCGCCGAGAACGTGTCGCAGATCATCACCTTCGGGACGCTGGGTGCCAAAGCTGTGATCCGCGATGTGGCCCGCGGCATGGGGATGACCTATGCCGACGGGGACAAGATCGCGAAGATGGTGCCGAATGCCTTAAACATCTCGCTCGAGGACGCGATCAAGGAATCGGTTCCGCTCCGCCAGGCGATCGAGAGATCGCCGGAGGTCGCCGAGTTGATCGACATCGCCAAGGTGCTCGAGGGGCTCACCCGGCACGCCTCGACCCACGCGGCGGGTGTGGTGATCAGCAGCGAGCCCTTGATCGAGCACGTGCCGCTGTACAAGGGGGCCAAGGGCGAAATCACAACCCAGTATGCGATGACCGCCATCGAGAAGATCGGCATTCTCAAGATGGATTTTCTCGGGCTGCGCACGCTGACCGTGATCATGAACACGCTCCGGCTCATTCAGCAGACGCATGGTATCACCGTGGACGTGGACCAGTTGCCGCCCGGCGATGCCCCCACGTACCAGCTCCTGACCGAGGCCAAAACCTTCGGCGTGTTCCAGCTGGAATCCTCGGGTATGCGCGATCTGCTGCGGCAGCTCAGGCCCAACTGCATCGAGGACATCGTCGCGCTCGTGGCCATGTACCGTCCTGGCCCGATGGAGCAGATTCCGAAATACATTGACCGCAAGCACGGGCGCAGCAAGGTGGAGTACGAGCATCCGCTGATGGAGGCGATCCTCAAAGAGACCTACGGCATCATGGTGTACCAAGAACAGGTCATGCAGATCGCCTCCGAATTGGCCGGCTTCACGCTGGGAGAAGCGGACATTCTGCGCCGCGCGATGGGCAAAAAGAGCTCCGAGCTGATGGCGGAGCAGCGCAAGCAGTTCGTCGAAGGCGCCCGCAAACGCGGCGTGGCGGACAAGAAGGCGGAAAAGATCTTCAGCCTGATGGAGCAGTTTGCGGGCTACGGCTTCAACAAATCGCACGCCGCAGCCTACGCGATCGTGGCCTATCAGACCGCGTACCTGAAGGCCAACTATCCGGTCGAATTCATGGCGGCCTTGCTCACCTCGGAAACCAACGACACCGACAAGATCGTCAAGTACATCGAAGAATGCCGGACGATGGGCATCGAGGTCCTTCCCCCCGATGTCAACGAGTCGAGCAGCGATTTCACCGTCTTTGGGGAGAAGATCCGCTTCGGCCTGGTGGCGGTCAAGAACGTCGGCGAGACGGCGATCCAGTCGATTCTCGCGGCGCGCGCGCGCGAGGGGCGCTTCCGCGACCTCTTCGATTTCTGTGAGCGGGTGGACCTCCGCCTCGTGAACAAGCGAGTGCTGGAGAGCCTCATCAAATGCGGGGCGCTGGATTCGCTGGGCGCCCGCCGCTCGCAGCTCTCGGCGGTGATTGACAAGGCGATGGAAGCCGCCGCTTCGACGCAGCGCGATCGGGCGCACGGCCAGGTCTCGCTGCTCGATGTGCTGGGCGGCACGCAGACCCGCCCGATCGCTGCGCTGCCGGATCTCCCGGAGTGGGACCGGCTTGCGCTCTTGGCGGCGGAGAAAGAGACGCTCGGGTTTTATATCACCGGGCATCCGTTGGCTGAGCACCGGGCGGTCTTGGCGAAATACGCGACGGCGACATCGGAATCGCTCGCGTCGCTGCCCGACAAGTCCACCGTGCGCCTGGGGGCGATCGTCACGGCCGTCAAGGAGATCAGCACCAAGAGCGGTGATCGGATGGCCTTCGTCACGTTGGAGGACATGCAGGGCTCGATCGAGGCCGTCGTCTTTCCCGATGTGTACCGAGCGAGCATGTTGCACCTGGCGAAGGATGCGGCCGTGCTGGTCCGGGCCCAGGTGGATATCACCGACGAAGCCGTCAAGCTGTTGGTGAGCGACGTGCGGCCGCTCGGTTTGCCGGGCAACGGCGGACCGACCCCGGTCGATCTCGTTATCCAGGGAGCTGCGGCGACCCCGGAGGGCCTGCAGCGTTTGCAAGAGATTCTGCGCGCCCATCCGGGAAACGCTCCTTTGCGGATCCGCCTGTGCCTGCCCGACGGCCGGCAGGTGACGATCGATCCGGAGCAATCGCTGCGCATTGCAGCCGATGACCCGCTCCGACAAGCCCTCGACGCGGCCTTCGGGCCTGAGGGCGTCACCTTTAAATGACCACTGACCACTGTCAAATGGCCAATCACGCGGACGCGATTCGCGTAACCATTGGCTATTTGGAATTGGTCATTGGTCATTGACGGGAGAACCGATGCCGGGCTATGCGCTCGACTTTGAGCGGCCGATCCTGGAGCTCCAGGCGAAAATCGAGGAATTGAAGCGCCTGGCGCAGGACGGGAAAGCCGACCTGGGGTTCGAGATCGGCCGGCTCGAACGGAAGGTCGCCCGCATGCAGGCGGACGTCTTCGCCAGCCTGACGCCCTGGCAGTGCGCCCAGATCGCCCGCCACCCTGCCCGGCCATACAGCCTGGATTACATTCGCCTGATGTTGACCGACTTTCTCGAATTCCACGGGGATCGCGCCTATGCGGACGACCGCGCGATCGTGGGCGGCCCGGCGCGGCTGGACGGCATGCCGCTGATGGTCCTCGGCCAGCAGAAGGGCCGCGACACGAAGGAGAAGATCCAGCGGAACTTCGCCATGGCCCATCCCGAGGGATACCGCAAGGCGCTGCGGCTCATGCAGATGGCCGAGAAATTCGGCTGGCCCGTCCTGACGCTGGTGGATACGCCCGGGGCATACCCGGGGCTGGGGGCAGAAGAGCGGGGCCAGGCCGAGGCGATCGCGTGCAATCTCCGGGACATGGCCGGACTGCGGGTTCCGATCGTCACGGTCATCGTCGGCGAAGGCGGGTCCGGCGGCGCGCTGGGGTTGGCGGTCGCCGACGCCGTCTTCATGTTGGAGTATGCGATTTACTCGGTGATCTCGCCCGAGGGCTGCGCCTCGATCTTGTGGCGCGATCCGGCCAAGGCGCCTCAAGCGGCAGCGGCCATGCGGATCACGGCCCAGGACCTGGCCGATCTCCAGGTGATCGAGGCCGTGCTCCCGGAGCCGACCGGCGGTGCGCATCGCGACCACGCCGCGGCTGCGGCCACGGTGAAAGCCGCCGTCCTCCAGGCCATCCAACGCCTGCTCCCGCTTTCCCCAGAACGTCTGCTCGAACAGCGCTACGCCAAGTTCCGCCACATGGGGGTCTTTGAAAACGGGTAATCCCGCGAGGCCGCCAGGCGCCTGCCGCACAGAGTGCACGCGTCCCTGCATTGCAACCTTCACAAGGAGCCGATCGATGCCAACCGTGACATGGGAGCCGCTGGAGTCGCTCGCGTCAGAGATCTTTCGGAAAGTGGGCGTGCCCGCCTCGGGTGCGGCCTGGATGGCGACATTGCTGGTGCGATCGAATTTACGCGGCCACGATTCGCACGGCGTGATCCGGATTCCGCAGTACGTGAAATCCTGGAAGAACGGCGAAGCCGATCCGAAGGCCGAGCCGGTGATCGTCCAGGAGGGGCCGGCCACTGCCTTGGTGGACGGCAACCGCGGATTCGGACAGATCGTGGCGAAACGCGGCATGGAGATCGCCATGGAAAAGGCCGCGGCCATCGGCGTGGCGGCCGTCGGGGTCCGCAACAGCAATCACATCGGGCGGCTGGCGGATTACACGGAAATGGCGCTGGAGCGCAACATGGTCGCTATGCTGCAGGTGAATGCCGCCGGCGCGGGGCAGCGCATGGCGCCTTGGGGCGGACGCGCCCCGCGGCTCAGCACGAACCCGCTCGCCTTCGCGTGTCCGACCGGCGGGTCCGTGCCGATCAGCTTCGATATCGCCACCACGATGGCCGCCGAAGGCAAGGTGCGCGTGAAGCGGAACCGCAAAGAGCAGACACCGCCCGGCTGGTTGCTGGATGAGGAGGGGCGGCCGACGACGGATCCCAAAACGATCTATGGGACCCCGGGCGGGACCATCTTGCCGGTCGGCGGCCACAAGGGGTATTCGCTGGCCATCATGATCGAGGTCCTGGCCGGGATTCTGGCCCGGGCGGGGTACTCGCGCGAAAATCCCGGGCCGGTGCTGAACGGGATCTTCATGATCGTGGTGGACATTGCGAAATTCGTCGCTCCGACCACCTTCCGGGCCGAAGTGGACGACCTCGTTCGCTATCTCAAGAGCTCGCCGCCGGTCCCGGGCGGGAGTGCGGTGCTGGTCCCGGGCGAGCCGGAGGCGATCACCGAGAGTGAGCGGCGCACGCACGGAATCTTCATCGAGGACGAAACCTGGCGGCAGATCGGGCAAGTGGCAGCGGAGCTGGGGGTGTCGGTTCCGACAGTCTAGTCCGCCGTCGGGGGCGGCTGGTCGCCGCCGGCGTAGAGGCGGAGCTTCCGGTAGAGCGTCCGCTCGGCGAGCCCGAGCATCTTGGCAGCCGTTGCCCGGTTCCCGTTGCAGCGGGCGAGGGTGCCGAGGATCGCCTCGCGCTCGATCTCGTCGAGCGGCACGCCGATGGGCACGCGCGGGGTGCTCGGCTCTTCCAGCGCGCGCAGTGAGGGGGGCAAATCCGTCGCCGAAATGCTGTTGCCACGGGCGAGCACGACCGCGCGCTCGAGACAATTTTCCAGTTCGCGCACGTTGCCGGGCCAGCGGTAATCGAGCAGCAAGCGCATGGCATCCTCGCCGATGCGCTCGATCGGCTTGTGGAGCTTGTTCGCGAAACGCTCCAGGAAATGGGTCGCGAGCAGCGGGATGTCCTCGGGGCGATCGGCGAGGTCGGGCAGGCTGATCGCGATCACGTTGACGCGGTAGTAGAGGTCCTCGCGAAACGTGCCGTGTTTGACCGCCTGCAGGAGATCCTGATTGCTGGCCGCGAGGAAGCGCACGTCCACCTTGACGGTCTGATTTGACCCCACCGGCTTGATCTCGCCTTCCTGGATCGTCCGCAACAGCTTCACCTGCATGGCGAGGGGCATATTGCCGATCTCGTCCAGGAACAGCGTGCCGCCGTTCGCCTCTTGGAACACGCCGGGCTTGCTGCCGATCGCGCCGGTGAACGCGCCTTTCATGTGGCCGAACAGTTCGCTTTCCAGCAGGGTTTCGGTCAGGCCGCCGCAGTTCAGGGCCACGAAATGGCGGTCTTTGCGCGGGCTGTCGGCATGGATCGCCCGCGCCACCAATTCCTTGCCGGTGCCGCTCTTGCCCTGGATGAGCACATTACTCTCGGTCCCGGACAAGAGATCGAGCAACTGGAAGATCTCCTGCATGCGTCGGCTCTTCCCGATCAGATCGTTATGCGTGTAGCGGCGGTCCAGTTCGCGACGGAGCGCGGCATTTTCGCGCCGCAGGTAAATCTCCTCCATCGCCTTGCGAATGAAATGGAGGAGCCGCTCGGGGGCGAGCGGCTTCGTGACGTAGCACAGCGCCCCGCGCTTCACGGCCGTCACCGCCGCGTGCAGCGTCTCGTAGGTACTCACGAAGATGGTTTCGGGAGGATTCGGCAGGCTGCGGACCGCTTCGAGCAGGCTCAACCCATTCATGTCCGGAAGCGAATCCGCCACGAAGAGGAGGTCCACCGACTCACGGGTCAGGGCGGCCAGGGCCGCTTCGCCGGTCTCGGCGGTGCGGACCTGGAAGCCTTCGGCCTTGAGCGTCTCGCGCAGTACATGGCAGGCATCGGGGTCGCTATCGACCACAAATGTCCGGCGCTCGCTCAACACGGTCCGTCAGCCTTCGGTGGTGCAGCGGGTCCGAAAGTCACGCCGTCCCCCCAGACCGATCAGTCAGTGGCCAGCAACTTCGACACACTCGGTGCCCGCAGTCGGTGGGCCGAATGCAGCCCGGAGCCCAACAGCGGCCGGCAATACATGCGGAAGGCACTGGTTACATTATTGCCGGCGGCATTGATGAACTCGTCGGGCATCGTCCGCGTCTTGCCCGCCACCTCGGCCAGCGACACCAGGCGATAATCTACCGAGTACTCCCCGGTGCGCTGGATGGCGATCGATCCGTCAAGGTTGTGCCAGATGGCGTACTGGGCTGCCTTCTCGCCCACCTCGCGGGCCTCGTGCTGATCCACGTCCGAGACGCAGCCGAAGAAGCATCGCTGCAGATACCCCAGCGTATCGGCGCGGACGCGCTTGATCTTCAATCGGGTCCGGACCATCTCGGCCAGCAAGTCGCCGAGCGCCCCGGTGCCGGACAATTGCACGTTGCCGTGCGCGTCTCTTTCGAGCGCCGCCATCTTGGCCAGAATGGGGGTGCCCTCGGCGTCGGCGATCCCTTCCGAGACGGCGATGACGCATCGACCATGCTGGTCGTAGACCGACTTCACATCGGCCAGGAACCGGTCAGGATCGAAGGACCGCTCGGGCAGATACACCAGGTGTGGCCCGTCGTCCGGATACTTGCAGGCTAAAGCCGAGGCGGCGGTGAGGAATCCGGCATGGCGGCCCATCACGACCGCGATGTACACACCCGGCAAGGCGCGATTATCGAGATTCGCCCCGATGAACGCTTGCGTGACGAAGCGGGCGGCCGAGCCGTACCCCGGTGTGTGGTCGTTCAGCACGAGATCGTTGTCGATCGTCTTCGGGATATGAATGGCGCGGAAATCGTAGTTTGCCTGCTCCGCCTGTTCATTGACGATGTGGACCGTGTCGGAGGAATCGTTGCCCCCGATGTAAAAGAAATACCGGACGTCGTGGGCCTTGAGGACCCGGAAGATTTCCTGGCAGTATTTGCGGTCCGGCTTCTCCCGTGTCGAGCCGAGTGCAGAGGAGGGTGTGACGCCGACCTGCTCGAGGTTATGCGTCGTTTCCTGCGTCAGGTCGATAAAGGCCTCGTTGATGATTCCTCGCACGCCGTGGATCGCACCGTACACGCTCGTGACCTGGGGGAACTTGCGCGATTCCAACACCGCGCCGATCAGGGATTGATTGATGACGGCGGTCGGACCGCCGCCTTGGGCAACTACGACTTTTCCGTGCAGTGCCATCTCGTCTCCTTGCAACATGAACGAGCCCGGTTATGCCCTCAAACAAGTGGCTATTATCTACCACATCGGTCCGGCGGCGCAAAGTGAAAGCCTGTGGGGGGCAGTCGAATGTGCGCAGCCGGCTTTCCCCTTGACGCCCGCGCAACCGCCCAGTACCGTCTGGCGGATCTGTCGCCCCTTCGTTTGGAGGCATCCCATGGCCGAGATCGCCCCGTTTCGTGCACTCCGCTACAACCCTCGCCTGGTGCCCGATTTGCGCGCTGTGGTGACGCCGCCGTACGACATCATTAGCCCCGAGGCGCAGGCGGGTTACTATGCCCGCGATCCGTACAATGTGGTCCGGCTGGTGTTAGCGCAGAACCATGGGCCCGAAATGCCAGGACTGGATCGGTACCAGGCTGCGGCCCGGACCTACGCCGCCTGGCGGCGCGAGGGCGTCCTGACCCGAGATGCGGAACCCGGCATCTATGTCTATGAACAGGCGTTCACAGTCTCCGGCCACTCGTATCGCCGGCAGGGCATTCTGGCTCTGCTCAAATTGGCTGAATACGGGGAAGGCGTCGTCTTTCCCCACGAGCGCACGTTTCCCCGTCACAAGGACGACCGGCTGCAGCTGATGCGGGCCTGTCCGGCCCACCTGGAATCAATTCTGGCCTTCTATCCCAGCCAGACGAGATCGTTGTCCTCGCTCCTGGATCAGTGCATGCAGAATGACCCGTTGGCCCGCGTGGTCGACGACGGCACGGCCCACCAGCTCTGGTCAATGTCGGATGCAGCGTCGGTCGCGGTGGCTGTCCAGGCATTGAAAGATCAACCGGTGATCATCGCCGATGGCCATCACCGGTATGAAACGGCGCTGAATTTCCGCAACGAGCGCACCAGGACGGACCGGGCGCGCGGGCCGGAGCAGTTCGTGCTCGTACACCTCGTCGCGGCCGATGATCCTGGCCTGCTCATCCTCCCGACCCACCGCCTGGTTCGTGGGCCGATCCCGATCGATATCGAAGCGCGTCTTGGAGATGGATTTGCGGTCGAGCGATTGGCCGTTCGCGACGCGGCGCACCTGCGAGGGATATTGGCCGAGTCGCGCGGACGGCTGGGCGTGTCCTTCTTGATGTACATCGGGAAAGGCGCGACGCTCCAGCTGAGGGAAACCGGCGCGCCCAACGCGGACTCGAGCGGCGGAGCGATGTGGCCGGATGCGGACATCCTGCACCGGCAGATCTTTGGCGGGCTCCTCGGCCTTGGCGCGGATCCCGACCGGATTGCCTACACGCACAGCGAAGCCGAGGCCATCGCAGCGGTGGATGCCGGGAGCGCGTCGCTCGCGTGTTTGATGACCCCGCCCAGCGTCGCCCAGGTGCAAGCGGTGGCGTTGTCTGGGGGGCGCATGCCGCAAAAATCCACGTACTTCTACCCGAAGGTGCTGAGCGGACTAGTCATCCATCCGATCGACCAAGCGGATCCGGTGCCGGCTTCGTAAGCCGGAGCGTGCCTATCGGCCCAACAGATATTTGAGGGTATTCTGGGCGAGACGAGGCAGCGTGGGCATGTAGCCGATGAGCCGGTCGGGGTCGAACGCCATCCCCACCACGCGACCCCCGGCGCTCCGCTCGGCAATCAGGGCGTACGGGTACGTGGATCGTCCGGCCAGTTGCAGGATCTCCGACGCTGCGGGCAGCGGGTTCATGTCGTTGACAAAGCCGATCGTCGGGAACTCTACGCCCGCCAGGATGGGATGCCCCGGCTGGATTGGAACCGGGAGAGTAAACGGAATGGCGCGCCAGTCGTTTGAGGTTCGAATCGTAAACGGGAGAATAGACGCGAGGTCTTGATACCCGCCGCTCCCGAAGGACTGATCGCCGCCGGTGATCAGCAGGGCGCCGCCGGATCCGACATACGCGGATAGCCCGGACCGGATATGATCGGGGACGCTGTTCAGCGCGATATTGGCAAGGACCACGACGGCGACCTGGCTCAGTTGGACCGACCCGGCACTGCGAACCACCGTCGCTCCGAGCGACTGATTGATGGCGGCATCGTCGATGAAGCGCGCATTTCCCAGCACGAGGATTTGCTGGCCGTGGGCCGACCCGGTGAAGCAGATACCGAGCAATACCGCGATGACGGCGAGGTGGACGCGCATGGGAGTCTCCTTGTCGGGTTCGTCGATCACAGACTATACCTCCAGCGGGTGCGGCGAGTAAAGGACGCGATGGTCCTTCCCTGCGCTTGACAGCGCCGGCCGAATCTGGTACCACAAGCATGCCTGCGGGTATCGTCCAATGGTAGGACGAGAGCTTCCCAAGCTCTAGATGCGAGTTCGATCCTCGCTACCCGCTCCAATCAGTGGTACGAAGAGGCTTCGGATGCGTTCGAAGCCTCTTTGTTTTTTCGCACAGTGCATTTGTGGGGCTGGGGGCGAACCTCGGATGAGCGTGCAGGCGGCAATCACAGCCATCCTATCCGAACGCACGCCTCGACAAACCGCCCTTTCAGGGTTCCGGCGCGCGGCGGTGCTCATTCCGCTTTATGAGACCTCGGCAGGGCTGCATGTCCTGCTGACGAAGCGCACGGAATTGGTGCCGACGCATAAGGGCCAGATCAGCTTTCCGGGCGGGGGGTTCTTGGAGACGGATGGTGATCTGCAGCAGACGGCCCTGCGCGAATCGGCTGAAGAGATCGGCCTTGCGTCCGAAGACGTTCGCGTGGTCGGCGTGCTCGACGATACACCCTCGACGGCATCCGGATACCTCGTCCGGCCGTTTGTCGGCTTCATCCCACACCCGTACCCGTTTCGCCTGGACGGGTTCGAAATCGATCGGGTGATCGCGCTGCCGCTCCTGCCGCTCATGCGGCATGGGAAGTTCCGTGAAGAGATCTGGGATCGAGGCGGCACGCCGCATCACGTCTATTTTTACCAACACGGTGAGGACACGATCTGGGGGCTGACTGCCCGGATTCTCCGAGACCTGGTGCAGATACTGGCAGGGCCGCTCTGTGCTGGAGGATACCTCACATTGACCGAGTGACCGGGCTGCCTCAGGCGCGGGCAGGAGGGCGGTCAGACTCCCGTCTCCAGGAGTGGAGGTGACGGCGCTCGATCACGGTCAACTCCCCGCGCTGGACCTCCCACCAATCGAGCAGCAGTGGGCGGAGCTCGAGTTGAAAACGGCCGGCGAGTTCGGCGGCCGTCTCGTGGATGAGGACAGTGGCATTCGTCAAATCGTAACCCCCGAACAGTCCGAACCGGATCTGGCAAGCCCCTTCGTCCACCATAACGGTTGGGCACGCCAGGTGATGGTCGTCGGGATAGCAGACGAATCCGTCCTTCAGGTAATCCACGGTCCCGATTTGATCGAAAAGGAATTCCAGGAGGCAGGACGCGTCCCAGGCACCCACGACAGCATATGTGATCCGGAGGCCCAGCGCGGCGCGAAGAGGCGCCCCGGTGGCATCGACATGGGTGCACGCCCGGCACGGATGGCTCTCGGACGCGCTGGCTCCGACCGGGAGCCGGCGTCCGCAGTTCGGGCAGGCGCTGATCGTGGAAAGGTCCCCGTCCGGACTGGTCTCGCCCGCTCCAGTCGTCAGCGGGTAGGGCAGCATTTTCCGGGATGTATTCACAGGGCCTCCGCACGGGTGGTCGGCTGGCCCGGAGAAGTGCAGCTACCATACCAGGCTCCTATGGAATGGCCGATAAAATAGGATGAGTCAATGGTGGGGTTTAGAGGCGTGCCGGGTGACACCTCAGCGGTGCGAAGCGCCTGAGCGGTAAATTTTCCCGCTCGGACGGAAACGACTTCCATGCCACCCTGTTTTCCTCCGCATTTCCCTTGACACTCCGTCGATGTAAGTTTACCGTCCTTCAGTTTCTTAAGTGACCTGGCCGGCTGGATGCCGTGCGATCATGCCGCCTACCACGCAAACCCGCGACTACACACCCGGAACCGCAGCCGACTTCACTCCCCGTCGCGTCGGGTTTGTCACCTCGACTCCGTACGATGTTGCCGGCGGAAGCGGCACATATGTCGGCATCCGCGAGTTGGCGCGCGGACTGGACCGGCGCGGGATCGCGGTGACGCGGTACGGGCCGCAGTTTTGGTGTCCCAGCTACACGCTGAAGCGGCTGATCTGGAATGTTGCGGTTGCCGGGCGACTGCGGCGCGAGTCCTTGGACTGGGTGGTGGGATTCGACCTGGATGGATTTCACTATGGACGGGCGCCCGCCGCCCCATATGTGGCCAGCATCAAAGGCGTGATCGCGGACGAACTGCTGAACGAGCGGGGGTGGGTGCGCATGCTGCTGGCGGTGCAGGCGGCTTTCGAGCGTCTGGCCGTGCGGCGGGCGCAGGTCGTGGTCTGCACGAGCGCCTATTCGCGCGAGCGGATCGCGACAGCGTACCAGGTTCCCACCGAGAAGATCGTCATCGTGCCGGAGTTGATCGACCTTGCATCGTGGCAGGCGCCGCCCATACAGATTGCGCAGGATAGTCCGCCGGCGATCCTCAGCGTCGCCCATTTGTACCCACGCAAGAATTTGGGCACGCTGCTGCGCGCCTACGCGATCTTGGCCGCAGCCCGGGTGCCGTTTCAGGCATGGATCGTGGGCGAGGGACCCTGCCGGGCGGAATGGCAGCGGCTCTCGGCACGGCTCGGCCTCTCGGAGCGTGTGGCGTTTCTCGGGACCGTGCCGCGGGCAGAATTGGTGGACCGCTACCGCCGCGCCACTCTCTTCTGCCTGCCGAGCCGGCAAGAGGGTTTCGGCATCGTGTTTCTGGAGGCCATGGCCAACGCCCTGCCGATCGTTGCCGGCCGGGCGGGCGCCGTACCCGAGACGGTCGCCGATGGCGTCGTCGGCATGCTCGTGGATCCCAACGATGCCGAGGCGCTGGCCCGCGCCCTGACCGTGTTGCTGGCGGACGGCGATCTGCGCCAAGAGTTCGGCGCCGCCGGGCGTGTCCGGGTCGAGCGATTTCGCGCCGACCGGGTGGTGGGCGAGTTCGTGGCGGCTGTCCAGAGCGCGTCGGCGGCACGCGTGCAAGGGGCATGAGGCCATGATGCACGTGACGAAGCGGGTGGAGTTTTGTGCAGCCCACCGCTACTACCATGCCGAATGGACCGAGGAGGAGAATCGCCGCCGCTTCGGGAAGGCGGTAGGCCTGCACGGGCACAATTACCAGCTCGAGGTGACCGTCGAGGGCGTCCCGGACCCGGACACGGGGATGGTTATGGACCTGAAGGCCCTCAAGGACCTGATCACGGACGCAGTGCTGAACGACCTCGACCACCGCAACCTCAACGAGGACGTGCCGGATCTCAACGGCCAGATTCCCACGCCCGAAAACCTGGCGGTGTGTATCTGGGAGCGGCTTACCCCGCGCCTCGTGGACTGTCGCTTGGCCCGGGTGCGCCTGACCGAAGAGGCCGGCTACTCGGTCGAATTCTACGGGGAATACCGACCATGATGCCGCGCGTTCCACTGGTTGCCGTCACCCACACACTGCGTTTCTCTGCGGCCCACCGGATGCACAATCCGCGGCTGACCGCGGCAGAGAACCAGCGCCTCTACGGCCGCTGCAACCATCCGCGGGGGCACGGCCATACGTATCGCCTCGATGTGACGCTGCGTGGGCCGATAGCATTGGACAGCGGCCGCTTGGCCGACCCGCCCGATGCGGAACGGCTGCTGGCCGACACGATCCTGCCCCGCTTCGATCAGGCCAATCTGGATGCCCTGATCGGACCCGACGATGGTGTGACCAGCACGACCGAGGTCCTCTGCGGTGTCCTCTGGCGGCTTCTGGCTGCCAAGCTGCCGGCTGGTCGACTGGATCGGCTCCGCGTGGAAGAGACGCCCAACAACTTCTTCGAGTTGCATCGTGCGGCATCGCCGCCGAACGGAAAGCGAGCAGAACGATGATCGAGCCGTTGATTGCGGACCTGCTGAAAGAGCTCGGCGAGGATCCCCATCGAGAGGGCCTCTCCAAGACTCCCGAGCGGGTCGCGAAGGCGTACCGCTATCTCACCTCCGGGTATGGGCATAGCGTGGCCGAGGTGCTGGGCGACGCTGTGTTTACCGAGCATTATGACGAGATGGTCGTGATGAAGGACATCGAGGTGTATTCGCTCTGCGAGCACCATATGCTGCCCTTCTTCGGCAAAGCCCACGTCGCCTACATGCCCGCCGGCAAGATCGTCGGGCTGAGCAAGTTGGCCCGACTGGTGGACATGTTTGCCCGGCGACTGCAGGTGCAGGAACGGCTCACCACGCAGATCGCCGAGGCGCTGCAGGCGGCGGTGCAACCGGCCGGCGTGGCAGTGGTGGTGGAGGCCTACCATTTCTGTATGATGATGCGCGGCATCGAGAAGCAGAACAGCAAGGCGATCACCTCGTGCATGCTGGGCGCCTTCCGCAATTCGCGGGCGACCCGGGAAGAGTTTCTGCAGCTCATCCACAGCCACCGCACGTGACACCACCGCACGTGACGGGTTGACACTCCTCGTCTATACTAGTAACTCTATGAGATACTTTTCAATGACACCTCTCGTGGACGCGACGAATCATGGGCGATAACGGCATCGGCTGCAGCATCGCGATCGCCTCCGGCAAAGGCGGGGTGGGGAAGTCGACCGTCAGCGTCAACTTGGCGGTTGCGTTGGCCCGGCAAGGGGCGGCGACCGGACTCCTGGATGCCGATGTGTACGGCCCCAGCATCCCGATGATGACCGGCGCGCGCGCCATGCCGGCGCACAAGGGGCAGCGGCTGCTTCCCCTCGAGGCGTACGGGGTTCGCTTGATGTCCCTGGGATTTTTGATGCCCGAGGGCGCCCCGACCGTCTGGCGTGGGCCGCTGGTCGCCGGAGCGGTGCAGCAGCTCCTCCGCGATGTGGAATGGGGGCAGCTGGATTATTTCCTGATCGACCTGCCGCCGGGAACCGGAGACGCCCAGTTGACGCTCGCGCAATCGTTGGCGCTGAGCGGGGCCATCATTGTGACGACGCCGCAGGATGTGGCCACGCAGATTGCCAACAAGGCGCTCCGGATGTTTCGGCAGCTCAAAGTCCCGATCCTCGGGATCATCGAGAACATGGGCCAGTTTATCTGTCCACATTGCGGCACGGCAGCACCGATCTTCCGCGCCGGGGGCGGCAGGCGGGCAAGCGTCGCCTTGGGAGTGCCGCTCCTGGGCGAGATTCCACTGGACCCGTTGCTCTGCCAATCCGGCGACCGCGGCACGCCGATCTCGGTGGCGCATCCCGAGTCAGCCGTTGCCGCCGCCTTCGGCAAGCTGGCGACCACGGTTGCGTCCGCGGTGCACGAAGGCGCGGCCGGTCCGGTGATTCGTCTCGATTCGTAGCGCGGGTGTCCGGAGGGTCCAGCGCATGCAAACGACGGATGAAGCGGTCGAAACGGTCCGACAGACGCTCCGCACGCTGAGGCAGCGCGGCACCCGGGTTACGGAACGGGAGCTGCTGCGATTGTCGGCCCAGACAGGCATTGATTATTCGACCGTGGTGCGGATCCAACAGGAACTGTCGTAGCGAGTTGCGAGCGAGGGTCCAGGATCGGAACCTAAACGCGGCCGCGGCCGCTTCGGAGGCGGGGTGGACATCCGCACATACGTAGTCGGACCCCTCCAGAGCAACAGCTACGTGGTGAGCGACCCCGCGTCTGGGAAGGCAGTCGTCATCGATCCCGGTATGGAGAGCGAGCCAGTTCTGGAGGCCATCCGCAAGGACGGGTTACATTTGGAGATGGTGCTGATCACGCACGGCCATTTCGATCACATCTTCTCCAGCCACGTCTTCAAGGCGGCGACGGGGGCGACTGTCGCCATGCATCCGTCCGATCTTCCGCTGCTTCGCGATATGCCCGAAACGGCGCGCCTGTTCGGCTTCAAGGCGCCGGTGCCCGCCGAGCCGGACCGGTTGATCCGGGAGGGGGACCGGCTTGAGGTCGGCGGGCTCCGGTTTGCGGTGCTCGAAACGCCCGGGCATACGCCCGGAAGCATCGCGTTCTTGATCGAGGACGTCGTGTTCGTCGGGGATGCGTTGTTCGCCGGATCGGTTGGGCGCACCGACTTGCAGGGCGGATCGCTGCCGACCCTGCTGCGCTCGATTCACGACAAGCTGCTCACCTTGCCCGACCGGACAATCGTCTACTCCGGGCACGGCCCCGCGACCAGCATCGGGGTGGAGCGGCGGAGCAATCCGTTCCTGCAGGCCGAGGCGCGCTGATGGGCGTTGCCGACCATCGTGCGGCGGCGGCCGAGGACCGATGCGTCCCGTATGCCGTGTTGACGGTGTCGGACAGCCGCACGGTCGAGACGGACCGTTCGGGCCCAGTGATCCGGCGCATGTTCGACGAGGCCGGCCATCGCCTGGTGGACGCCGAGCTGGTCAAGAACGACCCCCGCCAGATCCAGGCGGCGGTCCGGCGCCTGTTGCAGGGTCCCGCGGCCTGCCTGGTGCTGACGGGCGGCACCGGGGCGGGGCGGCGCGACCTGACCGTGGACACGGTCCGGCCGCTGTTGGAGAAGGAACTCCCCGGCTTCGGGGAGCTGTTCCGGTGGTTGAGCTATCAGGAGATTGGCAGCGCGGCGATCATGAGCCGCGCGCTATGCGGGGCGAGCCGGGGGAAAGTCGTCTACTGTCTCCCGGGATCGGAAGCGGCCGTCCGCTTGGCCGTCGGCAAGCTGGTGCTGCCGGAACTGCCGCACCTGATCTGGACCGTGCGTCGCTAGCCGGCCCACTCGTACACCAAAGGAGGGGACATGCCAGAGCACGATCGGAAGCAGAAGCGACCCGAATCGCCGCCTGCCGAGGGCGATCAGGGTGCGGGCGCTGCGACGGCCCGCGGCAAGAAGCTGAAGGACGATATGGACCGCCTCGTCGACGAAATCGACGATGTGCTCGAAGAGAACGCGGAGGAGTTCGTCAAGAGCTACGTCCAGCGGGGCGGCGAGTAGCCGCCCGAGGAGGCCACCGCCCGATGCCCATCTACGAATACATCTGTGATCGCTGCGCGCACGCCTTCGAGAAGCGCGTGGCCTCGAGCCAGACGCGCGTCCACTGTCCCGCCTGCGAGAGCGGCAAGGTCACCCGGCAATTTTCTACCTTTGCGTTCAAGGGCGAGCGCGGCTTCGTGGCATCCACGGGCGGCGGGGGGTGCGGCACCTGTTCGAGCGGGGGGTGAGGCACCTGCAAACATTAATCCCCCGCGGGTCGGGGGACACGCGTGAACGGCATGGCTGGGGTCCATCCCCAGCCATGCGCGTCTTGGCCGTCGGCGGCGCCGGGAAAGCGCTTGACACTCCCCTTAAGCAGTTTAAGATGAGTTTAAAAGGCGGTGAGTTCTGATTTTTCCTTCGTTTCTCGCGCATTGTGATTTCCTGCGGAAGGCCGCATCGCCGGAGAAGACGTCATCATGAGTGAGCCGGAAGGCAAGATCAATTCCCTGCGCAAGACCATGCGGAAGCTGTCCGGGCAACTGCCCGACGACGTGGCCCAGCGGAGCGCCAGCCAATACGAAGCCGACATCGAGAGCCTGCAGGGCCAGGTGCGGACGCTGGAAGAGGAGATGTTCCACCTGCACCGCCGGCTGGAGCAGACCCCGAAGGAGTTCGAGTTCCTGCGCAACAAGCTCAGCCAGTCCCGCGAGCAGCTCGATTTGGCCCAGCAGCAGAACGAGCGGCTGGTCTCGGCGCTCGGCCAGGCGAAGGAGCAGATCGGGTCCCTGCGGGCGGAAGTCGACAAGCTGGCGGCGCCGCCCTCCAGTTACGGAACCGTCTTGCGCGTGCATGACGACCGGACAGTGGACGTCTGGACCGGCGGCCGGAAGCTCCTGGTGAACGTGACGCCCGGCGTGAAGGCAGATCTGCTGCAGCGCGGCCAGGAAGTCATCCTCAACGAGGCGCTCAATATCGTTGGCCTCGGTCAGGGCGAGCACCAGGGCGAGATCGTCCGGCTCAAGGACCGGCTCGACGAGCACCGCGTCATGGTGACGCTGCGGGCCGACGAGGAGCGGGTGGTGGAGATCGCCGCCGACCTGGACGGCGGCGCGCTGCAGGCCGGCGACCTGCTCCGGCTCGACGCGCGGGCCGGCGTCATCCTGGAGCGGCTGCCCAAGGCGGAAGTCGAGGATCTGGTCTTGGAAGAGGTACCCAACATCACCTATGCCGACGTGGGCGGTCTGGCGGCGCAGATCGATCAGATCCGCGACGCGATCGAGTTGCCCGTCCTCTACGCCGAGCACTTCGCGGTCCACAAGCTGACGCCGCCCAAGGGCGTGCTGCTGTATGGGCCTCCGGGCTGCGGCAAGACGCTGATCGCCAAGGCCGTGGCCAATGCGCTGGCCCAGCAGTTGAGCCGGCAGACCGGCGTCCCCAGCCGTGCGTATTTCCTGAACGTGAAGGGACCCGAGCTGCTCAACAAGTACGTGGGCGAGACCGAGCGGAAGCTGCGCGAGATCTTTGCCCGCGCCCGCGAGAAGGCGAGCGCCGGCGCACCGGTAGTGGTGTTCTTCGACGAGATGGATTCCTTGTTCCGAACGCGGGGCTCCGGCATCTCATCGGATGTGGAATCCACGATCGTGCCGCAGTTCCTGGCCGAGCTGGACGGCGTCGAGGGGCTGCGCCACGTCATCGTGATCGGCGCCAGCAACCGGCAGGACCTGATCGATCCCGCGGTGTTACGGCCGGGCCGCTTCGACGTGAAGATCCGGATCGATCGCCCCAACCAGGAGGCCGCCCGAGAAATCTTTGCGAAATATCTCTCCCCCGACCTGCCCTACGCCACGGCCGACCTGGCCCGCCACGGCGAGGACCCGGCTGCCACCGCGGGGGCGCTCATCGACGAGGCGCTCACGGAGATGTTCGCCGTGGACGACGCCCACCGCTTCTTGGAGGTCACCTACGCCTCCGGCGAGAAGGAGACCCTCTATTTCAAGGATTTCGTCAGCGGCGCGATGATCGAGAGCGTCTGCACCCGCGCGAAGAAGAGTGCCGTCAAGCGCATGATCGCCACCGGGGTCCGCGGCATCACCGCGGCCGACCTGACCGAAGCGGTCAAGGCCGAGTTCCGGGAAAACGAGGATCTGCCCAACACCACCAACCCGGACGACTGGGCCAAGATCGCCGGGCGCCGCGGAGAGCGGATCGTCCACGTCCGGCCTGTGTTCGACCGCGACGCGAAGAAACCGCGCAAAGTGGAAACCATCAGCACAGGCCACTACCTCTAGGCCTTCCCGGCGGGCGGCCGCCGTTCTAACGACAACAGCCGTACTCCCGCCGTCTCGCGCGGCGGTGTGGGGCCCGGCAGGCTGGCGCGCTGGCCTGTGGGGAAAAGGATCGTGCATGGCTATCGAGAAGATCATCGGCACGGAGACCGAGCTGGGGATCACCAGCCGGGAAGGGTCCGCGTTCGATCCGGTCGGCAGCTCCATCTATTTGATCAACGCGCTGCCTGCTGTCGAGCCGCTCCGCGCCATGTGGGACTACGCCGGCGAGAATCCGCTGCTCGATGCCCGCGGCT